>NC_008048.1:633333-950000 GCF_000013985.1 Sphingopyxis alaskensis RB2256
CGAATATGACCCGAACTCGCTGCCGCTGCCCTGCTATGCCTTCGAGGATGCGATCGATGCGGTGCGCGAAGGCCTGGTCGACCGCGCGATCATTCCGATCGAGAACAGCCTGCATGGCCGGGTCGCCGACATTCATTTCCTGCTCCCCGAATCCGGCCTGTCGATTGTCGGCGAACATTTCCTGCCGATCCGCTATGGGTTGATGAGCCGCAATCTGGGACCGGTGACGCGCGCGATGAGCCACGAACAGGCGCTCGGCCAGTGCCGCAAATGGTTGCGCGCCAATAATATCGCGCCCGTCGCGCACAGCGACACCGCGGGCGCCGCCGCCTGGGTTGCCGACAGCGACGAGGTCGGGCTCGCCGCACTGGCGCCGCCGCACGCCGCCGACCTCTATGGCCTGACGCTGCACGGCACGGGAATGGAGGACGCCGATCATAATATGACGCGCTTCGTCGTGCTCGCGCGCGAGCCCTTGCGCGATCTTTCGGCAGTCGAAGGGCCGGTGATGACGACCTTCATGTTCGAGGTGAAGAATATCCCCGCTGCGCTCTACAAGGCGCTCGGCGGCTTTGCGACCAACGGCGTCAACATGACCAAGCTCGAAAGCTATCAGACGGGCGGCAGCTTTGCCGCGACCAAATTTTACGCCGACATCGTCGGCGCGCCGGGCGACGAACGTGTCGACCGCGCGCTGGAGGAGCTGGATTTCCAGACCAAGTCGCTGCGCCTGCTCGGCACTTATCCGCAGGCGCGCCCGCGTCCCTGAGCCTTTCAGTTGCCGCGGCGGCGCAGCATCCGCGCGGTCATCGACGTCTGGACGACAAACAGCGTGACGAGGATGCTCGCGACGACGAGCGCGAACAGGTCGAACGCCGAAAAATTGGTTCCGGCAACGTCGGCGCCGCCGACGACGGGCATGAGCGCGGTCATCGCCATCAGCATCAGCCGCAGTTCGGTCGGCCCGCCCGCCATATAGGACAGGCGGAACTCGCCCAGAATCTTCGCCGAAATGAAGGTGTGGATCGACAGCAGGAAATAGCCGATCACGCCCATCAGCGCGACGTCGAGCCGCATATAGGGGCTCATGCCGATCGCGCTGATCATCAGGAAGGTCGCGATCGCATCGACGCTGTGATCGACGAAATAACCATAATTCGGCCGCTCGATCCCCCGCCAGCGCGCCAGGCTGCCGTCGAGCGAATCGCCGAACCAGTTGACGATATAGCCGACAAGGCACAGCCCCAGCCATTCGCTGTCGAACCAGCTGAGCAGATACCCCGCGGCGACGAGCACCGCGCCTGCAAAGCCGAGCGCGGTGAGCTGGTCGGGCGTCACCCACGCGGGCAGCCGCGCGCACAGCCAGTTGAGCAGGCGGCGCTCGCCGCGCGCGAGGATATTCTGCTGGATGCGGACCGGCGCCTTGGCGACGGGTTCATATTTGCTCATGCGGGCCCTCTGCTGCCGTCTGTCACAAAAGCGCCAGCCGGATGTCATCGAGCCGTCATAGAAGCAAAGTCGCAAATGCGAAAGGGCAGCGCGTTCGCCGCGCCGCACCTGGGCAGCAATCAGTCGCGCCAGGGACCGATTTCACCGACCTCGCCGATCGTGCGGAAGCGCACCGCGCCATCGACCCATGCGACCTCCCACATCGGCGCCGGGCGCGCCCATTCGCCGATGACGAACAGGGGCAGCTTGTTGGCGGCGACGAAGGCCAGGTCGTCGGCGGTCGGGCCGGGCACAATCGTTTCGGACCGCTGGTGCAGCCGCACCACCGCCAGCGTCCCGTCGGGCGGCGCGGGGAGCGACTGGCGCACGGGAAAGCCCAGGCTGGCGGCGACCACCGGATACCCCTTGTCGTCGCGCGCGATGAGCAGCACCTTGTCGGCGGTCGGCCAGGGCCCCCCGACCGGTCGTCCCGCGACCTTGCGCCCCGCGATCGCGGCAAATTCGCGCAGGTCGGTATCGGCAACCGGCGCGGGGTGCGCGACCGGGGCTTCCGACGGCGTCGCAGCGGGATCGGCGGTCAGCGCCGCGGCGAACAGCAGGGCAGCGATCAATGCGCGTCGCCCCAGCTCTTACCTGTGCCGATCTCGACCTCCAGCGGGACCGAGAGTTTGAGCGCCGGCTCGGCGGCGCCCATCATCACCGCGCGGATCACCTCGCCCGCCGCTGCGGCCTTGTCCTCGGGCGCCTCGAACACCAGTTCGTCATGGACCTGAAGCAGCATCTTGACATCCGCGAGGCCCGCATCCGCAAGCGCGCCCGGCATCCGCGCCATCGCGCGCTTGATCAGGTCGGCGCTCGTGCCCTGGATCGGCGCGTTGATCGCGGCGCGCTCGCTTCCCGCGCGCTCGTTCTGGTTCGCCGCCTTGATGCGCGGGAACCAGGTCTTCCGGCCGAACAAGGTCTCGGTATAGCCGCGCGCGCGCGCGGTTTCGAGCGTGTCGCTGATATAGTCCGAGATGCCGGGGAAGCGCTCGAAATAGCGGCTGATGAGCGCCTGCGCCTCGTCGGGGGTGATTTCGAGCCGTCCGGCGAGACCCCAGCGCGAAATGCCATAGAGGATCGAGAAATTGACCGTCTTCGCCTTGCCGCGCGTGTCGCGGTTGACCTCGCCGAACAGCTCGATCGCGGTCGCGGCGTGAATGTCGTCGCCGCGGGCGAAGGCCTCTTTCAGCTCGGGGACATCGGCCATATGCGCCGCGAGCCGCAATTCGATCTGGCTATAGTCGGCGGCAATCAGCACATGGCCCGGCGCGGCGATGAAGGCGTCGCGGATCTGCCGCCCGACTTCGGTGCGGATCGGGATATTCTGAAGGTTCGGATCGGTCGATGACAGTCGCCCCGTCTGCGCGCCGACGAGACTGTAGCTGGTGTGGACGCGCCCGGTCGTGGCGTTCACCTGTTCCTGCAAGGCGTCGGTATAGGTCGATTTCAGCTTGGCGAGCTGGCGCCATTCGAGGATTTTGCGCGCAATCGGTACGCCGTCGCGTTCGAGCCGTTCCAGCTCATTCTGGTCGGTCGACCAGTCGCCCGACTTGCCCTTGCGCCCGCCCTTGAGGCCCATCTTGTCGAACAGGATTTCGCCGAGCTGCCTGGGGCTGCCGATCGCAAAGGGCTGACCTGCGAGGGCGTGGATTTCGCCCTCGATGCGCAGCATCTCGTTCGCAAACTCGCCCGACAGCTTGGCCAGATAGTCGCGGTCGACCATGATGCCGGCGCGTTCCATGCCCTCGACGACCGCGGCCAGCGGCCTGTCGACCATCTCGTAGACGCGCGTCCCGCCTTCGAGCGGCAGGCGGAGCTTGAGCAGCTTCCACAGCCGCCACGCGACCTCGGCATCTTCGGCGGCATATTCGGTCGCGCGGTCGAGTTGCACTTCGGCGAAGCTGATCTGCGACTTGCCAGTGCCGCACACGTCCTTGAACGACAGGCAGACATGGTCGAGGTGCAGCTTGGCAAGCTCGTCGAGCCCGTGCTGGTGCTTGCCCGCGTCGAGCGCAAAGCTCATCAGCAGCGTGTCGTCATAGGGCGCGACGGTGACCCCGTGCTGCGCGAGCACGCCAATGTCATATTTGAGGTTGTGCCCGACCTTGAGCACCGCATCGTCGGCAAACAGCGCGCCGAGGCGCTCCAGCGCGTCGCCCATCGCGATCTGTTCGGGCTTTTCGGCGAACATGTCGGTGCCGCCGTGACCGAGCGGAATGTAACAGGCCTTGCCCGCCCCGGTCGACAGGCTCACCCCGACGAGCCGCCCGGTAACGCTGTCCAGGCTCGCGGTCTCGGTGTCGACCGCGACGACATGCGCCGCGCGCGCGTCGGCGATCCAGCGGTCGAGCGCCTCGATCGTCGTCACCGTTTCATAGCGCGCGCGGTCGATCGGCGGCATCGACGGCAATGTCGGGGTCGAAGGCGCATCGGCAGCGGGCGTCACGGGCGCTGCCCCCGCACGCGGCAGCGTCGGCGGCCCCGCGGGCGCGGTGCCGAGATCGAGCTTCGCCGACAGCGAACGGAAACCATGTTCGTCGAGGAACAGCTTGAGCGGTTCGGGCGGGATCGCGCCAAGCTTGAGCGCGTCGAGCGGGTCCGGCAGCGGACAATCGCGCTTGAGGTCGACCAGGATGCGCGAAAGCTCCGCCATCGCACGATGTTCGATCAGATTCTCGCGCAGCTTGCCGGGCTTCATCGTTTCGGCGCCGTCGAGCGCGGCGGTCAGGCTGCCATATTCCTGGATCAGCTTCGTCGCGGTCTTCGGCCCCACGCCGCGCACGCCGGGAACATTGTCGACGCTGTCGCCCATCAGCGCGAGCACGTCGCCGACCAGATCGGGGGTGACGCCGAACTTCTCGTTCACCGCGTCGATCCCCAGCCGGACATTCTTCATCGTGTCGAGCATGTCGACATGCGGGCCGCCTGCGGGCTCGCGGATCAATTGCATCAGATCCTTGTCCGACGACACGATGGTGACGTCCCACCCTTCGCGCACCGCAGCTTCGGTATAGCTCGCAATCAGATCGTCGGCCTCGAACCCCTCCATCTCGATGCACGGCAGGGAGAAAGCGCGCGTCGCGTCGCGGATCAGCGGGAATTGCGGGACCAGATCCTCGGGCGGGTCGGGGCGGTTCGCCTTATACTGGTCGTAAATCTCGTTGCGGAACGACTCGCTCGAATGGTCGAGGATCACCGCAAGGTGCGTCGGCCCGTCCGCGTCGTGCAGATCCTTCGCGAGCTTCCACAGCATCGTGGTGTAGCCGTAAACCGCACCGACCGGCACGCCCCTGGGGTTGGTCAGCGGCGGCAGGCGGTGATAGGCGCGAAAGATATAGCTGGAGCCATCGACCAGATAGAGGTGATTCTTCTCGGACATGGCGGGCGGTGTAGCAGGGGGAAAGGGGGCGGCCTAGCGCGATGGTTCCGCTTTCTTCCTATGCGCCGCGCGGTCGCGGGGGCAGGTCGAAATGCATCACATCCTCGCGCGCGCCGAGCCCGGTGTATAACGCAACCGCGGGGTCGTCGCCATGGTCGGCCTGGACGAACACCGCCCAGGCGCCGGTTTCGGCGGCGATATGTTGAAGCTCCCCGATCAGCGCGGTGGCGATACCGCAGCGGCGGTGCGCGGCATCGACCGCGAGGTCATAGAGATAGATTTCGCTGCGCGCCGCCTCAAGCTTCGGTAGCTCATAGGCGGTGAGGCCGCCGACGATGTTGCCGTCCAGTTCGGCGACCAGCACGATCACCCCCTCGCGGCCAAGCTGGCGCGCCAGCCATGCGTCGTCGGGACGGTCGGCGCGATAGGTTTCGGGGTCGTCGAAGGCGGCGCCATAGACCGCGTTCAGCGCGCGCACTGCGGCGATGTCGCCGGGGCCGAGGCGGCGGACGATCATCGCGCGCGCCACCGCTCGACGCCCTGCCAGCCGAGCCGCCTGGCCGAAATCACGAACTCGCGACCCAACCCGCCCGAGCCCGGGAGAAGGATTTTTGCGGTGGGGGTCATGCTGCGCTCCGTTGGCCGTCCGAACACCGCCTGCCCCTAGGGTCAGGACCCATTAATTCCCCGTTCGAGGCGTCGAAATGGCGAAGATATCGGGCCTTGGCGGGTGCAGCGGGTAGCATCGCTACCCGCAAGGCCGCGAAGGTCCGAGATTGAAGCCATTTCGGCGTCCCTTCGGGATTTGACCGATTTTGCCCATGGCAGCGTCGAAAAGTCTTGAAATATATCCATATTCCTGCGCCTTTCCTCCTCGCCCTGAGCAAAATCGCCTCAAACCTCGAACGGGTAATCAATGGGTCCTGACCCTAGTCGGCGCGGCGCACCTTGGCCAGCGGCCAAATGGCGTCGCGCGGCCGGTCATTCTGTGATAATTCTGGCCCAACCACCCTGGTGAATGCTGCGGGAGGGTCGATAATGATGGACGATTGGCGAGTGGATGACCTGGCGCTGTGCATCAGCCGACACGAGCGCTATCCGCCGGAGGTCCGGCCCGGAGCGGTCCTTACGGTTCGCGCGGTGCTGGTCGATATGCCCGACCTTGCCGGTGGGCAGGCGGGAACCGCGCTGAACTTCCGCGATGTGCCCGATCTTGGCCCGCGTGCCGCCTATTGCGCGCGCCGGTTTCGCAAGATCACCCCCGGCGCGCCCGACAGCTTCGACGCCGAAGTGATCGACCTTATGGCGGACGCGACGCGGGTCGGTCGCTGATCGCCGATTTACATCAATCCGCCGCTTTGATCGATTGTTTCGATAAGTGTGCCCGGAAATTTGGGGTTGAGTGCTGCGGCCGCTCGGCATAGCTGGCCCCTGCAAATCATTTTGCAGTGCAGCAAACAGCAGCAGATAAAGGAAACACTCTCCCATGGGTATCATCGGAAGTTCGATCAAGCCGTTCAGCGCCACCTCTTACCATCAGGGCAAGTTCGTCCCCGTGACGGACGCCGATGTGAAGGGCAAATGGGCGGTGTTCTTCTTCTATCCGGCCGACTTCACCTTCGTCTGCCCGACCGAGCTCGAAGACCTCGCCGACCAGTATGAAACGCTCCAGAGCCTTGGCGTCGAAGTCTATGCCGTTTCGACCGACACGCATTTCAGCCACAAGGCTTGGCACGACAGTTCACCGGCGATCGGCAAGATCGCCTATCACATGCTGGGTGACCAGAACCATGTCCTCGCCAATAATTTCGGCGTGCTGCGCGAAGATTCGGGCCTTGCCGACCGCGCGACCTTCGTTGTCGATCCCGACGGAGTGATTCAGGTGATGGAAATCACCTGCGAAGGCGTCGGCCGCAATGCAGGGGAACTGGTCCGCAAGATCAAGGCTGCGATCCATGTCCGCGCCAACCCCGGCCAGGTCTGCCCGGCGAAGTGGGAAGAGGGCGCCGAAACGCTCGCTCCCTCGATCGAACTCGTCGGCAAGATCTAAGCCGGCGCAAGCCGGGACAAAATGGTGTGCCCCCGCGAAGGCGGGGGCCCATCTCCGGACGGAGCAAATCGCACCGGCAGGTGATGGATCCCCGCTTTCGCGGGGATGCACAACTCCTATTGCCTTCAGGATTCTCCCCATGCCGATGCTCGACCCCAACACGACCGCCCAGCTCAAAACCTATCTCGGCAACCTCCGCCACCCGATCGAGCTGGTCGCGAGCCTCGATGCCTCGCCCAAGTCGGTCGAGATGCGCGCGCTTGTCGAAGAGGTCGCGGCGCAGTCGGACCGCATCACCGCGCGCTTCGACGGCGACGACGTACGTCGTCCGTCCTTCGCGATTCGCGGCGATGAGGGCAAAGCCGAAGCCGTGTTCGCCGGCCTGCCGATGGGGCATGAGTTTACGTCGCTGATCCTCGCGCTGCTGCATGTCGGCGGCCACCCGCCGAAGGAAGACGCCGAACTGCTCGACGCGGTGCGTGCGCTGGAGGGCGATTTCACCTTCGAAACCTTCTTTTCGCTGTCGTGCCAGAATTGCCCCGACGTCGTGCAGGCGCTCAACATCATGGCGGCGCTCAATCCGAATATCCGCCACACCGCGATCGACGGCGCGCTGTTCCAGGACGAGGTCGAACGGCGTCAGGTGATGGCGGTGCCCGCGGTGTTCCTGAACGGCGAACCTTTCGGGCAGGGGCGCATGGACCTCGCGCAGATCGTCGCGAAACTCGACGCCGGTGCCGTCGCCCGCGCGGCCGGAAAGATCGCCGCGAAGGAGCCGTTCGACGTGCTCGTCGTCGGCGGCGGACCCGGCGGCGCTGCGGCGGCGATTTATGCGGCGCGCAAGGGCATCCGCACCGGCATCGTCGCCGAACGTTTCGGCGGGCAGCTGCTCGACACGCTGGGGATCGACAATTTCGTCTCGGTCCAGCACACCGAAGGCCCGAAGCTCGCCGCGCAACTCGAAGCGCATGTCAAGGATTATGACGTCGATGTGATGAACGCGCAGGAAGCCGCCGCGCTGATCCCCGGCGGCGCGAACGGCCTGCACGAGGTGAAGCTGAAAAGCGGCGCGAGCGTCAAGGGGAAGACCGTCATCCTGTCGACCGGCGCGCGCTGGCGCCAGATGGGCGTCCCCGGCGAGGCCGAATATCGGGGCAGGGGCGTCGCCTATTGCCCGCATTGCGACGGTCCGCTGTTCAAGGGCAAGCGCGTCGCGGTGATCGGCGGCGGCAATTCGGGGGTCGAGGCGGCGATCGATCTGGCCGGGCTGGTCGCGCATGTGACCTTGATCGAGTTCGACAGCCAGCTTCGCGCTGACGCGGTGCTTCAGACGAAGCTCGGCAGCCTGCCCAATGTCACCGTCATTACGTCGGCGCTCACCACCGAAGTGCTCGGCAATGGCGAAAAGGTCGTCGGGCTGCGCTATCGCGACCGCGGCACGGACGAGGAGCATCTGATCGAACTCGAAGGCATTTTCGTCCAGATCGGCCTTGTCCCCAACACCGAATGGCTCGGCGATGCGGTGGCGCTCAGCGGTCGCGGCGAGATCGAGGTCGACGCGCGCGGCGCGACCAGCCAGCCCGGCATTTTCGCCGCGGGTGACGTGACGACGGTGCCCTACAAGCAGATCGTCATCGCGATGGGCGAGGGGTCAAAGGCGTCGCTCTCGGCCTTCGACCATCTGATTCGCGCGGGCGCCTGACGCCGCGCACGCGACCTACCGCCCCTCCGGCCAGACGTCCGTGTCGTGGTCGGGGTGCTGATGGTTGCTCGCCTTGATCGCGCCGACATAGGCCGCCATCGTCTCTTCGGTCGTCCCTTCGGCCGGGATCGAAAGCTCCGCGAACCAGGGCATCTGCCCTTCGAGACCGAACTGGAAGCGCGGTGGGAACTGCGATGGATCGTCGAACGACCCCGTCGTCAGGTTGATATGCTTGCTGTCGAAATAATCATAGCTGAGCGGCGTTCCACAGTCGCGGCAGAAACCGCGCGCCGCCTTGTCCGAACTGTTGAATGTTGCCGGGCTTCCGCGCGTCCAGCGAATCGCGTCGCGCGGCACGCCGATCAGCGCGATGAAGAAATTGCCCGCCGCCTTCTGGCACATCCGGCAATGGCAGATGTGCGACGTGTCGAGCACCGCACTGACATGATAGCGCACCGCGCCGCACTGGCACCCGCCCGATGCTTCGGTTTCGATCCGTTCCATGACCGAAAGCTATCAGCGGCGGCGCGGCCTCGCAACCGCGCCGCCGCATGGCGTCACGTCCCGAAGCGCGCGATCACTTCCGCCAGCGGCAGATGTCCGCGGCACAGTCCGCCGCCTGCGGCGCTTTCGCCGCTTTCCAGCGCGGTGGCATGGACGACCGCCGGATCGGCCTCCAGCCGCGCGCGCAGCGCGGCGAGCTTCGGCCAGCGGGTCGGCGGCGCCACCTCATGAAAATCCAGCCAGCGCGCCACCCCGACGAACAGTGCGTCGGCCAGCGTCGGCCGGTCGCCGACCAGATAGGGACCATCACCGGCCATGGCTTCCAGCTTGTCGTGGCGTTCGATCACCGCTTCCCTGCCGAATTCGCGCAATGATGCCTGCAACGCTGGACGCGGCGGGTCCATCTCCATTGCCGCCCATAACGGGCTGAAGGCGCCGGTGAAGCCGGTGTTGATGAACGCCATGATCTGCCGCATCCGGTCGGCCTCGGGCGACAGCGGATCGGGGCTGATCCGCCTCTCGTCGTCGCGCACCGCCAGCCAGCTGGCGATCGCCATCGTTTCGGTCAGCACGCGGCCCTGGTCGGTAATCAGCGCGGGCGTCTCGTGCCGCGCGTTGATGCGGGCATAGGCGGGCTCGCGCATTTCGCCGAGCATGTCGACGCGGCACAGGCGATAGGGTTTGCCCAGCCACTCGAGCGCGGCGACAAGCCCCATGGAGCTTCCCAGCGGGAAGCCATAGATAAGGATCGGTTCCAAGATATTGCTCCATCGTCCTGTAAAGGAGGGGGAGCTGCGCAGCGATTTCGGATATAGGGCGTCCGTTCGCCGCGTAAATTACGCACCTTTTTGTAACCATGAGGGCGATGATGAAAGAGCTGGTTTCACGCTGTCCGATCGAGGAGGTGATGCAGCTACTGGGCGGCCGCTGGCCCAGCCTGCTGATCTATTATCTCAGCGACGGGACCAAGCGGTTCAGCGACCTGCAACGCGACAATCCGACGATCTCGCACAAGATGCTGACGCTCGAACTGCGCAAGCTCGAGGATGCGGGGATCGTTCGCCGCACTGACTTCGACGGCTATCCGCGCCGCGTCGAATATGGCCTGACCGAGGATGGCGAAAGGCTGGTGCCGCTGATCGACGCGCTTGGCGACTGGTGGGGTTCGATGGTTGCCGCACCAGCGGACGCGACCGTGGTCGCCGCGGACTAGCGCGTCACTCCCACTCGATCGTCCCCGGCGGCTTCGACGTATAATCATACACCACCCGGTTGATGCCCTGCACCTCGTTGATGATGCGCGTCGCGCAGCGGCTCAGGAAGCTGGCGTCGAAGGGATAGATGTCGGCGGTCATGCCATCGGTCGAGGTCACGGCGCGCAGCGCGCAGACATGGTCGTAAGTGCGCCCGTCGCCCATCACGCCGACCGTCTTGACCGGCAGGAGCACCGCAAACGCCTGCCAGATCGCATCGTACAGCCCGGCGTTGCGGATTTCCTCGAGATAGACCGCATCGGCCTTGCGGAGGATGTCGCAGCGCTCTTTGCTGACTTCGCCTGGAATGCGGATCGCGAGGCCGGGGCCGGGGAAGGGGTGGCGGCCGACAAAAATGTCGGGCAGGCCCAGCTCCTTGCCGAGCAGGCGGACCTCGTCCTTGAACAGCTCGCGCAGCGGCTCGACGAGCTTCATGTTCATGCGTTCGGGCAGGCCGCCGACATTGTGATGACTCTTGATCGTGACGCTCGGCCCGCCGGTGAAGCTGACGCTCTCGATCACATCGGGATAGAGCGTGCCTTGCGCGAGGAAATCGGCGCCGCCGATCTTCCTGGCCTCTTCCTCGAACACATTGATGAACTCGGCGCCGATGAACTTGCGCTTCTGTTCGGGGTCGGTGATGCCCGCAAGCCCCGCCATGAAGCGCTCCTCGGCGTCGACGACGACCAGCGGGATGTTGTAATGGTCGCGGAACAGGCGTTCGACCTGTTCGCGCTCGTTCATGCGCAAGAGGCCGTGGTCGACGAAAACGCAGGTCAGCTGTTCGCCGATCGCTTCGTGGATCAGCACCGCGGCGACCGCGCTGTCGACCCCGCCCGACAGGCCGCACAGCACGCGCTGGTCGCCGACCTGTGCGCGGATTTCGGCGATCTTGGTGGTGCGAAACTCGGCCATCGTCCAGTCGCCGCTGCACCCGCAGACGTGGCGCACGAAATTGGCGATCAGCTTCGCGCCGTCGGGGGTATGGACGACTTCGGGGTGGAATTGGGTACCATAATAGCGGCGCTCGTCATTCGCGATGACTGCGAAAGGCGCGCCGTCGCTGACTGCCACGATACGGAAACCCGGCGCGAACCGGGTCACGCGGTCGCCGTGGCTCATCCACACCTGATGCCGTTCGCCGACCTGCCACAGCCCATCGAACAGCACGCAGGGTTCGGTGACGGTCAGGAAGGCGCGGCCGAATTCGCCGTCGCGTTCGCCATCGATGCCGCCGGGTTCGACTTTTCCGCCGAGCTGCTGGCTCATCACCTGCTGGCCGTAACAGATGCCCAGGATCGGCAGGCCGCTGTCAAAGATCGACCGGGGTGCGCGCGGGCTGCCCTCGGCGGGAACCGACGCGGGCGATCCTGACAGGATCACCCCCTTGGGCCGCATCCGTGCGAGCGCCGCCTCGGCGGCGCTGAACGGGACAATCTCGCTATACACGCCCGCCTCGCGGACGCGACGGGCGATGAGCTGGGTGACTTGCGATCCGAAGTCGATGATCAGGATCGATTCAGGGGCGGCGGAGGGGTCGGGAGTCGGCATGGCTGGCCGATAAGGAAGCCGGGCCATGCTGTCCAGCGGTCGATATGGGCTGCTCGTCGAACGGCCGTGTCCCCGACACATTGTTGCGACAATTGCGACATAGGTGAACGCCGCGACAAGCAGGGCGTCAGCGGGCGTTAAGCCCTGCCATGCAAAGAAAAAATCAAGACAAAAGAACAAGGCTTCCCCCCGATGAACGACAATCGCTCCTTCCTTTCCGCTCGAACCGTGCTGCTTGCGGCGAGCGCCGGCGTCGCACTGCCCGTTGCCGCGGCGGCGCAGGTCGGCCCGCAAGCGGTTGCCGCGCTGGTCGACCAGCCCGCCGATCAGGCGCCCCCGGCATCCGAAGCGGTCGAGAATGCCTATGACGATTATGCCGATGGTGCGATTGTCGTCACGGCGCCGCGCCTTTCCGGGCAGCTCGACACGGACATCAAGGCCGAAGCCGAACTCGATGAAGCCGCGATCGCGAGCTATGGCGTCTCGAACGTGTCCGAACTGCTCGAAGCGCTGGCGCCGCAGACGCGATCGGGCCGCGGGCGCGGTAGCGGGCGGCCGATCATCCTCATCAACGGCCGTCGCATCGGCGGGTTCGGCGAAGTGCGCAACCTGCCGCCCGAGGCGATCGCCAAGGTCGAGGTGTTTCCCGAAGAGGTCGCGCTGCAATATGGCTATTCGGCCGACGAGCGCGTCGTCAATCTGGTGCTCAAGCCCGATTTCCGGCAGGTCTCGATCGAGGCCGAAGGCGGCATCCCGACGCAGGGCGGACGTTTTCAGAGCGAGGTCGAGCCGAGTTTCCTCGCGATCACCGAAAGGGGCCGGATCAACATCAATGCCGGCTGGGAAAGCAAGTCGATGCTGCGCGAAAGCGAACGCGACCTTGTTTATGACGATCCGGCGCAGGCGGCCGAAGCGCCCGCGCGCAGCCTGCTCGGCGCATCCGACGAATATCGCATCGACGCGACGGTCCAGCGCAGCCTGAACAAGGTCACCGATGCGTCGATCAACCTGCGGCTCGACCAGACCGACACGCTGTCGCTGCTCGGCCCCGGTCCCGGCGGCGTCGGCGATCCGCTCACACGCGACAGCCGCGCGCGCAACCTCACGTCGACCGCGAGCGTCAACGGGATGCTCGGCGACTGGCGCTGGTCGGTCACCGGCAATTATGCCGACGCCGATCAGCGGACCTTTACCGACCGCATCGACGGCTCGGTCGACCGTTTCGACAGCAGCCAGCAGACATTTGGCGGCAACGCCAATCTGTCGGGCACGGTGACCGAAGGCTGGGCGGGGCCGATCCGCCTGTCGATGACCGGCAGCTATTCGGGCTTGCGCTTCGACAGCCGGTCGCAGCGCGCCGACGGCGTGACCACCACCGACCTGTCGCGCGACCTTCCCGGCGTGTTCGGCTCCTTGACCGTGCCGCTGCTCGACCCCGATTATGCGGTCGGCAAGATCGGCACGCTGTCGCTGACGCTCAGCGGACAGGTTCAGAATCCCAGCGATTTCGCCGCACTCAAAAGCTGGGGTGCGAACCTCAACTGGGGCGTCACCGACAGCCTGTCGCTGATCGCCAGCTTCAACAGCGACGAGGCCGCGCCGGGGATCCAGCAGCTTGGCGCCGCGCCGCTGGTGACGCCCGCGGTGACCTATTACGACTTTGCCACCGGCCAGACGGTTCAGATCACGACGACGACCGGCGGCAATCCCTTGCTGCTTGCCGAACAGCGCCGCGACCTCAAGCTGGGGCTCAACTGGTCGCCGCCGATGATCGACGGGCTCAACCTGTCGGTCAATTACAACCGGAACAAAAGCCATGACACGGCGAACAGCTTTCCGCTGCTCACGCCCGAGATCGAGGCGGCCTTCCCCGACCGCGTCACGCGCGATGCCAACGGTGTGCTCGTCGCGCTCGACCAGCGACCGGTCAATTTCGACCGCGCCGAAAACTCGCAGATCCGTTGGGGCCTCAATTTCGGCAAGAGCTTCGGGCAGGAGGAGCAGCGCGCCGGGCCGCGCCGCGAGGGCGGCGCTCCCGGCGCCGGGGCGCCGCGCGGCGGGCCGCGGGCGGGCGGGGGTGGACGCGGTGGTCTCGGCCGCATGTTCGGCGGTGGGCCGCAGGGCGGTCGCTGGCAGGTGTCGCTCTACCACACGATCAAGCTCACTGACACGGTGCTCATCCGTCCCGGTGTTCCCGAACTCGACCTGCTCGATGGTTCGGCGACGGGCAGCGGCGGCGGATCGAACCGTCATCTCGTCGAACTCGACGGCGGCGTCTTCTACAAGGGGATGGGCGTGCGTTTGAGCGCGAAATATGACAGCGGCAGCACGGTCACGGGCGGCAGTGCGGGCGACCTTGACTTCGGCGACCTCGCAACCTTCGACCTGCGTTTTTTCGTCAACCTCGACCAGCAGCCCAGGCTGACCGGCGCACTCCCCTTCCTCAAAGGCTCGCGCCTCCGCCTCGCCATCGACAACGTCTTCGACGCCCAGCGCAAGATCACCGACGCGAATGGGGTGGTGCCGCTGAACTATCAGCCAGGATATATCGACCCCCTGGGCCGCTATATCGAGCTGGAGTGGCGCAAGACTTTCTAGGCTGCGACGCCTGCCGTCCCGATCGCGGTCTCCGACACGGAGTCGGCGGGAACGAAGGACAGCGCGCGCGCGAACTGCGCGGTGCATCCCGCCCAGCTGTATCGCGCGCCGAGCGCGGCGGCATCGCTGCGGTCGCAGGCCAGCGCGCGGTCGATTGCGCGGCCCAGGTCTTCGTCGAGCGCGCCGGCGCCGTCGGTCACAATGTCGCCCGGTCCCGGCACCGGATAGGCGGCAACCGGCGTGCCGCAGCTCAGGGCTTCGATCACGACAAGGCCGAAGGTGTCGGTGCGACTTGGAAAGACGAACACATCGGCACCCGCATAGGCCGAAGCGAGCGTCTCGCCGCCAAGCTTGCCGAGGAACAGCGCGTCGGGATGGCGGGCCTTGAGGTCGGCGAGCGCGGGACCGTCGCCGACGACGACTTTCGTGCCGGGGCGGTCGCAGTCGAGGAATGCGCCGATATTCTTCTCGACCGCCACGCGGCCGACATAAAGCTGGATCGGGCGCGCCAGCCCGTCAAAGGCGGGGTGCGCAGCACGGTCGGGTCGGAAGAGCGCATGATCGACGCCGCGTTCCCACATCATCGTTTGGGCAAGGCCCCGATCGGCGAGTTCGCGCGCCAGGCTGCGCGTCGCGACCATGATGTGCCGCGCCGGGCGGTGGAACCAGCGGATGAAGCGCCAGACAAGGGCGGGCGACACGGGCAGGCGCGCCGCGACATATTCGGGAAAGCGGGTGTGATAGGCGGTGGTGAAGGGAAAGCCCTTATCGAGGCACCAGCGCCGCGCCGCGAGCCCCAGCGGCCCTTCGGTCGAGATATGGATCGCCTGCGGCGCAAAGGCGCGGATTCGGCGCCCCACCGCGCGCCGCCCGGCAAAGGCAAGGCGGATTTCGCCATAGGAGGGGCAGGGGATCGACCGGAACAGGTCGGGCGAGATGACGCCGACCTCATGCCCCGCGGCGCGCAGCTCGGCAATTGTCGCCTGCAGGGTGCGGACGACCCCGTTGACCTGCGGCTCCCACGCATCGGTGACGATCAATATCCTCATGCGGCGGCGGGCAGCATCAACTGGGTCGGCGCGTTGCGCGCGGCGACTTCCTTCGCCCAATGCAGGATTTCCATGGTGCCGTCATGATGTTCGACAAGCGCGGTGCAGCCTTCGACCCAGTCGCCATCGTTATAATATCCGGTGCCCTCGATCTCGCGCATCTCGGCGCTGTGGATATGGCCGCACACCACTCCGTCGACCCCGCGCGCGCGCGCGGCATGGGCGACGACCTCCTCGTAGCGACCGATGAACTGGACGGCGTTCTTGACCTTGTGCTTGGCGACCATCGACAGCGACCAATAGGGCAGGCCAAGCTTGTGGCGGACCCAGTTGACCACGATATTGCACTTCATCAGCGCGGTGTAGGCAGCGTCGCCGACGAAGGCGAGCCAGCGGTGCGCGAGCATCACCGCGTCAAACTCGTCGCCATGGACGATCAGCAGCTTGCGGCCGTCGGCGGTTTCGTGGATCGCCTCGCGGCGGATTTCGACGCCGCCGAAATCGAAGCCGTCGAAGGGACGCACCATCTCGTCATGGTTGCCGGGGACATAGACGACGCGCGTGCCGCGCTTCGCACGCTTGAGCACGCGCCACACGACGTCATTATGCTCGGGCGGCCAGAAATGGCGCTTCTTCAAACGCCAGCCGTCGATGATGTCTCCCACCAGATACAGCGTCTCGCAATCGACATGGTCGAAAAAGTCGATCAGCATCGCGGCGTTGCAGCCGCGCGTGCCAAGATGGATGTCGCTGACCCACACGGTGCGATAGCTCCGTCGCTCGCCGATCACGCGCTCCGGGATATGCGGATCGGTCGTGAAGGGGTCGGCAAAGCGCGCGGGGATCGGCAGGGTCGAGATCGATGCCATGTCACACTCCGTAAGCAGCCTTTGGCTGCCCCCGGCCTAGACAGGAGTTTTGTTACATGCGGGGAATCAAAGTCGCGACACTATGAAGAAAGTTCGGTGTCACTTTCGTGACGTTGCCGATTTGACACATGCTGGATCAGATATACAGCACGCCGCTCTAGCTGTTTGGTCCAATCAGGTTCTCCGGATGACCAGATTCCGGATTTCGCTCATGTCTTCCATCGCAAAGCGCACGCCCTCGCGGCCCAGCCCGCTGTCTTTCACCCCGCCATAGGGCATGTTGTCGACGCGATAGGAGGACACATCGTTGACGACGATGCCGCCGACGTCGAGATGGTCCCACGCCGTCAGCACCTTGTGCAGGTCGCGCGTGAAGAGGCCGGCCTGGAGCCCGAACTTGCTGTCGTTGACTTCGGCGAGGGCGGCGTCCCAGTCGGTGAACTTCGACAGGATGACGACGGGACCGAAGGCTTCTTCGCGCACCACGTCGTTGTCGCCGGGCACATTCTCCAGCAAGGTCGCCTCCAGCATATTGCCGTCGCACCCGCCGCCCGCGAGCAAGGTGGCGCCCGCCGCGACCGCATCGTCGATCCAGCCCTTCAGCCGCTGCGCTTCCCTGGCCGAGATCATCGGGCCGATGAAGGTGTCGCGCTGCTTGGGATCGCCCGATTTCAGCGTCCTGACCCGCGCGGTGAGCATGTCGCGGAACCGGTCGTAGACGTCGGCGTGGATGATCGCGCGCTGCACATGGATGCAGCTTTGCCCTGACTGGTAATAGCCGCCGAAGATGATGCGTTCGAGCGCATGATCGAGGTCGGCGTCGCGGTCGACGACCACCGCGGCGTTGCCGCCGAGTTCGAGCACCACCTTTTTCTTGCCCGCCTTGGCCTTCAGGTCCCAGCCGACGCCGGGCGAGCCTGTGAAGCTGAGCAGTTTCAATCGCTCGTCGGTGGTGAACAGGTCGGCGCCGTCGCGGCTCGCGGGCAATATGCTGAACGCACCTTCGGGCAGGACGTCGCATTCGGCGAGCACCTCGCCCATGATGATCGCGCCCAAGGGCGTCAGCGACGCGGGCTTCATCACAAAAGGGCAGCCCATCGCGATCGCGGGCGCGATCTTGTGCGCGGCGAGGTTCAGCGGGAAGTTGAACGGCGAGATAAAGCTGCACGGCCCGATCGGCACGCGCTTCCACATCCCCATATAGCCCCTGGCGCGCGGCGAAATGTCGAGCGGCTGCACCTCGCCATAATTGCGCGTCGCTTCTTCGGCGGCGATGCGGAAGGTGTCGATCAGGCGCGTGACCTCGCCCTCGGAATCGGCAATGGGCTTGCCCGCCTCGACGCAGAGCGCATAGGCAAGCTCGTCGAACCGCTCCTGAAAACGCGCGACGCAATGGCTGAGCACGTCGCGCTTCTCATAGCCCGCCAGCCGCGCCATCGGCTCGGCGGCGCGCACCGCGCCCGCAATCGCTTCGTCGATCACGTCGGGGGTCGCGAGCGCGGTGCGGAAGGCGATCTCGCCAGTGTACTTGTCGGTCACGACAAGGTCGCTGTTCGGCTGCGCGGCCTTGTTGTTGAGGTAGAGTGGGTAGACGTCTTTCAACTTCATTTTACAAATCTCCGTACCCCGGCGAAAGCCGGGGTCCAGGGCTGGAACGCGCGACGGCCGCGCAAGGACGCTCTGCACCCCGGCTTCCGCCGGGGTGCAGGGTGAGAAAGGTCAAAGCTCCTTCGACAGCCGTTTGATATCGTTGTTCAATATCTGGTCATTCTCCGAATAATCGACCGGACAGTCGATCAGATGGACCCCCGGCGTGTCGAGGCAATGGGCGAGTAGTGCTTTGAGATGCGCGGCGCTTTCGACGCGATGGCCGCTCGCGCCATAGCTTTCGGCATAACGCACGAAATCAGGGTTGCCATAGGTCAGCCCCCAATCCTTGAACCCCATATTCGCCTGTTTCCAGCGGATCATGCCATAGCTGTTGTCGTTGAGGATGAGCACGGTGAGATTGAGGCCGAGGCGCACCGCGGTCTCCATCTCCTGGCTGTTCATCATGAAGCCGCCGTCGCCGCAGATCGCCATGACCTTGCGGTCGGGATAGAGCATTGCCGACATCATCGCGCTCGGCAGCCCCGCGCCCATCGTCGCGAGCGCATTGTCGAGCAGCACCGTGTTCGGCTTGCACGCGGTATAGCCGCGCGCGAACCAGATTTTATAGACGCCATTGTCGAGACAGATGATCCCGTCGTCGGGCATCGCGTCGCGGATCTGCTGCACAAGATAGGGCGGAAAGATGGGAAAACGCTCGTCCTTGGCGAGCGGCGCCGTGTGCGCGACCTCGGCCTTGCGATAGGCGAGCAGATGGTCGAACTTCCAGCCGCCGCTCACGACGATGTCCTCCTTCATCTGCCACACCGCATTGGCGATGTCGCCGATCACCTCGATGTCGGGAAAATAGACGGGATCGACTTCGGCGGTCTTGGTCGACACATGGATGACCGTCGGGCCGTCGCGCTGCATGAAGAAAGGCGGCTTTTCGATCACGTCGTGGCCCAGATTGACGATGCAGTCCGATGCCTCGACCGCGCGGTGGACGAAATCGCCCGCGCTCAGCGCCGCGCAGCCGAGGAAGCTGGGGTGTCGCTCGTCGATCACGCCTTTGCCGAGCTGCGTCGTGAGGAAAGGAATGCCGGTCTTTTCGATGAATTGCCGCAGCATCCGGCTCGTCATCGTGCGGTTCGCGCCGGCACCGATCACCAGCACGGGCGATTTCGCCTTTTCGAGCGCCTTCACCGCTTCGCGGATCGATTTGCTGTCGGCGTTCGGTCGCCGCGAATGGCTGCGTTTCAACGGGGTCGAATCGGTATGTTCGTCGGCGATGTCCTCGGGCAGCTCGATATGCACGGCGCCGGGCTTTTCCTCTTCGGCAAGGCGAAAGGCCTCGCGCACGCGGCTCGGGATATTGTCCGACGACGCCATCTGGTGCGTATATTTGGTGATCGGCCCCATCATCGCGACGACGTCGAGGATCTGAAAGCGCCCCTGTTTCGACTTCTTGATCGGCTTTTGCCCCGTGATCATCATCATCGGCATCCCGCCCAGCTGCGCATAGGCGGCGGCGGTGACGAAGTTGGTCGCGCCGGGGCCGAGCGTCGCAAGGCAGACGCCGGTCTTGCCCGTATGGCGGCCATAGGTCGCGGCCATGAAACCCGCGCCCTGTTCGTGCCGGGTGAGGATCAGCCTGATCTTCTTCGATCGCGACAGGCTGTCGAGGAAATCGAGATTTTCCTCGCCCGGCACGCCGAAAATATATTCGACGCCTTCTTCCTCCAGACATTCGATGAACAGATCGGATGCTTTTTTCATGCGTGTCGCCCCCTTAAGCCGCGCACCATCATGGTGCGGCCCCAGATCATGCCGGCGACCCCTCGGCATCATATCGTTGCAGCGGCGCCCGTCATAAGCCCGCGAGTCCCTGCTGCTTCACGCAGGATTTGTAACGAGGGGGGAGGGGGTTGTCACGCCGGGTGTCTTCGGTCGCATTGGATAAGATTCGCGCAGAGGCCGCAGAGATCGCAGAGGGAAAAGGGATTTTCGAAAAGCGCGGAAAACTGTGCAACTTCACTCGGAATTTGTGTTGCAGGCGTTTTCCGTCGGAGTGCGCGGCTGCGCTTAAAGCGACAAAGGATACGCATGGGCGCACCGAAAATGTCTCCTTTGTGGCTTTAAGCGAAATCGCGTGCGGTGCCGTCGCCGCGGGTGTCTGGTTGTGGAGACGGGGCGTTGCATGGTGCATGGGCGGAAGCTAACGCGGGGCGATTGTGTAGGACAGGATATTTTCCGCGGTGGGGGCGAGTTTGGGGGTTGAGCAAGCTGTCACCGTAATTCCATTACAGATACTCTAACGAGAAGGGCTAGGGGGAGGCGGCGCTACCGGAGGCGGATCATAAACCGACTTGCAGACTTCGTCGAATACGCTGCCCAAAACAGAGCCGGGAGGCGTGAATGTCTCCTCGGCGTGGGGGGAGTCTTGCTTAATCAGGACGTTGCCATCCCCGTCATAAGCAACGAGGCTTAGGCGGGCTGTTGCGGTGCTGTCGCAATCTACCCTGTAAAGCGTCATTATTGAACGGGCTCTTTCGGATTTATTCTTGGAATGGTCCTGATCGATCCAAAATGTCCGGTCTGATCGTACGCCTTTCACGCTATCCGCGTTCACGCGCCAAACAGCGCCACTATCCAGTTCGGTTACGTAAACGAGGCCTGAAGGCCTGATCGAAACAGGAGCGAAGATGGGGGGCGGTGGCGACGGCGGCTCTTCCTCTTTCCACCACTTATCATAGGCGAGCCATGCGAGAACTGCCGCGCCAGCTAGCGGCCAGAACCAATCACCATCGCTTGCCATACCCCCTCCTAGCGAAAAATCTCAGCCTCGTCGCCCGTACCCGGTTCGTCCGTCCAATGCTTAGAATAATGGATATACCGTTCGACCCCGACCACGGCGGCGCCAATAGAAAATCCGATCAGCCCCCCGTAGAAACCACTGGGCAAGAAGAAGCCCCATATGGCAGCACAAACTAGCCATGCGGACCCGGCAGTAAAAATCGCGCGTCGATGCGGCGGCATCCGCCGGAAAGCAAATAGACTGATTGTCCATGCGACTGCTAGAACGACAATGAGTCCTCCCATAACCCCCTCCTTCGGTTCCCCCATTACCCATTACGGTGACAGTTTACATAATTCCCAACCATAGGGAAGGTAAACGCTGACGAAATTACGATAATCCTGCCATCAAGCAATGCTCAATCCACGTCGAACAACCCCGCCAGCTGTTCGACCATCGTGCCGCCCAATTGCTCGGCATCCATGATCGTTACCGCGCGGCTGTAGTAGCGCGTCACGTCGTGGCCGATGCCGATCGCGCAGAGTTCGACGGGCGAGCGGTTTTCGATCCAGTCGATGACCTGGCGCAGGTGCTGGTCCAGATAGGCGCCGTGGTTGACCGACAAGGTGCTGTCGTCGACCGGCGCGCCGTCCGAAATCACCATCAGGATGCGGCGTTCCTCGGGGCGGGCGATGATGCGGCTGTGCGCCCACATCAGCGCCTCGCCGTCGATATTTTCCTTGAGCAGCCCCTCGCGCATCATCAGCCCCAGCGACTTGCGCGCGCGGCGATAGGGTTCGTCGGCGGGCTTGTAGATGATGTGGCGGAGGTCGTTGAGGCGGCCGGGGTGCGCGGGGCGACCCGCGGCGAGCCAGTCCTCGCGGCTCTGCCCGCCCTTCCATGTGCGCGTGGTGAAGCCCAATATCTCGGTCTTGACGCCGCAGCGTTCGAGCGTGCGCGCGAGGATGTCGGCGCTGATCGCGGCGATGCTGATCGGGCGTCCGCGCATCGACCCGCTATTGTCGATGAGCAGCGAGACGACGGTGTCGCGGAAGTCGGTGTCACGCTCGATCTTGTAGCTCAAGGACTGGCCGGGCGAGACGATGACGCGCGCGAGCCGCGCGGCGTCGAGCTGGCCCTCCTCCTGATCGAAATCCCACGCGCGGTTCTGCTGCGCCATCAGGCGGCGCTGGAGCCGGTTGGCGAGCTTGGTCACCGCGCCCTGCAGATGCGTCATCTGCTGGTCGAGATAGGCGCGCAGGCGGGCGAGTTCGTCGGCGTCGCACAGCTCGGTCGCGGCGATGATCTCGTCATGCTTTTCGGTGAAGCGGAGGTAATTGAAATCGGGAATGTCGCCCGGCAGGCGGTTGGGGCGGACGGGCAGCATCCCCTCGTCGCCTTCGCCGCCCATTTCGGGTTCGCCGTCGGCCTCCATCTCCTGCGCGTCGGGGTCGCTGTCGCCGTCGTCGGCCTGATCGCCCGCCATTTCGGCGCGCGCGTCGACCTGGCTTTCGCCGGCACCGCCGTCTTCGCTTTCCTGCTCTTCCTGACTTTCTTCGGCTTCGGTCTGATCCTCTTCGCCGCCGTCCTCGGCGCCTTGTTCCAGCGGCTCGTCGCTCTGGATGAGGTCGAGGTGGCGGAGCGCGATTTTCGCGGTTTCGGCGAACGCGGCCTGATCGTCGAGCAGCATCGACAGCGCGGTCAAATCGCCGCCCGCCTCCTTGCTGATCCATTCGCGCACCAGCGACAGGCCGGTCTCGGTCCCCTGCGGCGCGCGTTCGCCGGTCAGCGCTTCGCGCAGCATCAGTTCGAGCGCGCTCGACATCGGCACGTCGCCCCGGTCCTGCGCGCGGCTGATCGGGTCCGAGCGCATCCGCATCGCGAGGCTGGCGGCCAGATTGCCGCGCATCCCCGCCATATGCCGCGCGCCCAGCGCCTCGATCCGCGCGCGCTCCATCGCGTCGAAGGCGGCGGCGGCAACGGGATCGGCGGGGCGCGCTGCGGCGTGCAGTTTCTCGCTGTGATGCTTCATCCGCAAAGCATAGGAGTCCGCGAAACCACGCGCTTCGGCGACCTGATCGGCGGGCAGGGTGCGCGACGGGGTCGGCACCTTGATCGCCTTGCCCACCTGCGCGGGCGCGTCGGCGGTAAAGCCCACCTCGACCTCGGCGTCGCGCGTCACCGCGCGCGCGACGCTCGACAGCGCGGCCTTGAAATCGTCGAGGGGGGATTGGGCGGACATTTCGAGTCGGCTCTAACCAGCTTTGATGCCGGAAGGAAGAGGATGAGATCGGATCGCGTCACCCCGGACCTGAGCCGGGGTCCACGGCGTCGATGGCGGTATGGGCCTCGTATCAAGGTGGCGATTGTTTCCCTACCATCGGTCGATGCCACGTCGCCATTGCGGGGAGCGTAGCGACGAAGCAATCTCCAGCCATCGTCCGGATGCCACGAACGCTGGTGATTGCTTCGCTTCGCTCGCAGTGACGCCGGCGGATGGGAGCGGAATGCTCGCCGATTTTGCGGTGATGTGCGGCTTTTGACGGCTCAGCGGTCGTCGCCCGCTTCGGCGGTGCGGCGACATATTGCGTCGTGCTCCGCCTTGGTCAGTGCCGGGTCGGGTTCCAGCCGGAACACATGCGTCCACGGGGTCGCGACGCGCTCGGGCCGGGTGCGCTTGCCCGCCACGACGTCGATGAAGTCGCGGCAGGCGGGCGCGCTCAGCAGGATATTGCTGTGCCCCGTCGATCCGCGCGACACGTCGGTCGTGTCGATCACCGTCAGCCCGGCGCGCGGCGCGGGATAGCAGCGTTCGGGAAGCCCCCTGGCCTTCAGTTCCGCCGCCTCGAACGGATTGAAGCAATAGGGCGAGCCCAATCGCGGATAGCCGTGGATCGCGCGCGACGCCGCGAGCGCCCTGTCCGCGCGCGACGCATAGATGGTGATGCGCCGGTCGTTTGCGACGCGCCGCGCCGACAGCACTTCCTCTTCGATGTCACGCTCGAACGTCTCGCGGTCGAAGTCGGGTGAGGCGAGGATGATGTTCGAGATATTGCTGCTGTCGGCGTTGCTCGACGCGCGATCGACATAGGCGACCGCGGGGATCACCAGCCGTGCGCCCAGCGAGTGCGAGACGATGACGATCTCCCTGACCCAGCCCTGTTCGGCGAGGGTTTTCAGGAAATCGCGGAAGTTGCGGACGTCGTGATACATGTTCGTTTCGTCGACGACATAACTGAAGAGCTTGCCCTGCGACGGCCAGCTATATTCGATGATCGGCCCGTCGAACCCTGTCATCCGCGCGATCTGCGCCGCATCCTTCGACGTCGTTGCGAAACTCTCGCGATAGCCGTGGACATAGAGCAGCACGCGGCCCTGCTTGCGGTCGGTTTCGGCCTGCAGCGCGCGCCACCAGTCGGGCGCCGCCTGAAAGGCGAGCGGCGGCAGGAAGCGTTTTTTCTTTGCCACCACAACATCGCGCGGCGCGTCGAAGCGGCCGTACCGTACATGGTCGCCGCGGTGGTGCAGCAGTTCGATCTCGCTCGCGCGGCAGTCGGGCAGGCGGCTCGTCACAAAGAAGTGGGGCAGCGCCGCGCCATCGACGACCGCGCCCGGCTGCGCATCGCAGCGCTGGTCGGCGACATATTCGGCGTGGCGGATCTTGCCATAGTCGACCGCCGCAATGCTGCACCCCGACAGCGCGAGCGCGGCGCCGCACGCCGCCGCCAGCTGGCGGGCACGCATCATTTGGCGATTACGCTTTCAGGCAAATCTTCGCCGAACACGCGCTGATAATATTCGGCGACGATCATGCGTTCGGCCTCGTCGCACTTGTTGAGGAAGGAAAGGCGGAAGGCGAAGCCGATATTGTGGAAGATCGCGGTATTCTGAGCCCAGCTGATGACCGTGCGCGGGCTCATCACCGTCGAGATATCGCCGTTGATGAAGCCCTGCCGCGTCAGATCGGCGACCTTGACCATATTGGCGACGGTCGTGTCGTCGGTGTCGGGCACCTTGGCGAGGACGATCGCGCTTTCGGTGGCGGCGGGCAGATAGTTGAGCGTGACGACGATGTTCCAGCGGTCCATCTGGCCCTGGTTGATCTGTTGCGTGCCGTGATAGAGGCCGCTCGTGTCGCCGAGGCCGACGGTGTTGGCGGTCGAGAAAAGGCGGAACCAGGGGTTGGGACGGATCACGCGGTTCTGGTCGAGCAACGTCAGCTTGCCCTCGGTCTCGAGCACGCGCTGGATCACGAACATCACGTCGGGGCGGCCCGCGTCATATTCGTCGAAGACCAGCGCCGTGGGGGTCTGGAGCGCCCAGGGGAGCAGGCCTTCGCGAAACTCCGTGACCTGCTGCCCGTCCTTGAGCACGATCGCGTCGCGGCCGACGAGGTCGATGCGGCTGATATGCGCGTCGAGGTTGACGCGGATGCACGGCCATTTGAGTCGCGCCGCGACCTGTTCGATATGCGTCGACTTGCCCGTGCCGTGATAGCCCTGCACCATCACGCGGCGGTTGTATTTGAAGCCCGCGAGGATCGCGAGCGTCGTGTCGCCGTCGAAGACATAGGCGGGGTCGAGGTCGGGCACGCGCGCGTCGGCCTCGCTGAACGCGGGTACCTTCATGTCGATATCGACGCCGAAGACCTCGCGCGCATCGACCTCGGTATCGGGCGCCGCCAGCAGCGTCGATCCGTGATGGTCGGGGAGGCTGTTCGGGATATCGGTCATGTTCTCTGTCGCCTTAAAATCATGTCCCTTCTCCCTTGAGGGGAGAAGGATACGAAGCCTTGCCGCGGAGCGGCCAGGCGCAGTTGGATGAGGGTGAGCGGCGCGAAGTGCCGCGCGAGCCTGCGGCTCGCATACCCCTCACCCAGCTACGACTAGCCAGCAAGCTGGCAAGTCTTCGCAACCCTCTCCCTCAAGGGGAGAGGGAGAGTCGGGTTGCGCCGCGGTATCTTCATGGGTTGCGCCTTGCAACGCCTTTTCAAAGGAGGCCGAGCGCCTTCATCACCGCCGACTGGTCATAATAGGGACGCTCGCAGACGATCTTGTCGCTGCCGGGCGCGAACTCGAAACTCGCCGCCATGCGGATGCGAAAGGCCTTGCCCGTCGGTTCGATCGTGCGCAGACCGAGTTTGAGCGGGCCGAGATGTGTGCCGGTCAGCCAGAACTCGACGAGCACCGTGCTGGTGTGCTCGTCCGCGGCGATCGCGATCACCTCGTTCGCCTGATCGGGAAAGGGCTCGCGCGACGAGGCGAAATAGGAGCGCACCGCCGCTTCGCCGTCGAAGACGGTGCCGGGGCCCATGAGTTCGTAACGCGGATGGTCGAAGGTCGCGATGACGCCGTCCCAATCATGCGCGATCTCCAGCGCCATGTGCCGTCGCACCACCTCGATCCGGGCCGCATTCAAATCGGTCATCGCCTTTCTCCTATGCGAACGCCGCGGTTTTCCTCAGCAACTGATAAGCTTCGACCACTTGGCCGAGTCGCGCCTCGAAACGACGGTCGCCGCCATTACGGTCGGGATGATATTTGCGTACAAGCTCGCTGTAGCGGCGGCGGAGCGCGGCGCGGTCGGCGTCGGGCGGCAAATCCATCAGCTGCATGGCGCGATGCTCCTCGCGCGTGAAGCGCGGGTTCGCCACCTCGCGTCGCGCTTCGTCCATCCGCTGCCGGAACCGCGCGCCGAGCGCGTCCATCGGATCCTTGAAATCGGCCCAGCGCGGCGGCAGGTCGGCGCTGCCCGCGGGCCGAAAGGCGCGGCTTTCGGTTTCCCAGCCCGCGGTTGGCGATTGCGCCGCCATGATCTGATCGGCGCTCATCCCCTCGAAAAAATTATAGCCCGCGTTGAACGCGCGCACATGTTCGAGGCACAGCCAGCGCCAGGGCGGCGGGCCGTCGGACGAGCGGCGCGCCGATGCGGGTGCGCGAAACTCTCCGGCCTCGCGGCAGCCGGGCACCGCGCAGGGCGCCTCGCGCGGCACGCGGCCATGAAAACGGTTAGGGCGGGGGGAGGAGGGCAAAACGGGCTTTCGGAATCGAAGGGCGGGGAGGGAGGAGGGTCTTATAATTTGGCAACGCTGCGCTTATGGTCAAGCCCATGAGCAGCAAAGGCCCCGTACAGCAAGAGATGGAAAGCCTGCTCGCCGCAGCCTTTCCCGACGCCAGTTTCACCGTCAGCAACGACAGCGCCAAACATCACGGCCACGTCGGCGACGACGGCAGCGGCGAATCGCATTTCAGCCTGAGCATCGAATGGGCGGGCTTTGCGGGGATGAACCGCGTGATGCGCCAGCGCATGGTGAACAAGGCGCTCGGCGACCTGCCGGGGCAGCGCGTCCACGCGCTCGCGATCCGCGCGACGGCGCCGGGCGAATAGGGAAGCGAATGGCAGAACACCGCATCTATGGGATGAGCTTTGCGAGCGTCTATCCGCATTATGTGACCAAGGCCGAGCGCAAAGGCCGCACCAGGGCGGAGGTGGACGAAATCATCCGCTGGCTGACCGGCTATAGCCAGACGGAACTGGAAGGCCGGATCGCCGGGCGCGTCGATTTCCGCGCCTTCTTTACCGGTGCGCCCGCGATGAATCCGGCGCGTGAGCAGATAAAGGGCGTCGTCTGCGGCGTCCGCGTCGAAAATATCGAAGAGCCGCTGATGCGCGAGATCCGCTATCTCGACAAGCTGATCGACGAACTCGCGAAGGGCAGGGCGATGGAGAAAATCTTGCGCCCGCCATCGAGTGGAAACGGCTGACACAGGAAAGGCCCGACTGATGTTTGACGTCATCACCCCCTCGACCCACGACCTCGGCGCATTCGAGGTGCGTCGCACCCTGCCGAACAGGGCGCGCACGATGGTCGGACCCTTCATCTTCGTCGACCAGTTCGGGCCGGCGCATTTCGACATCGGAAAGGGCATGGACGTGCGGCCGCATCCGCACATCAACCTCGCCACCGTGACCTATTTGTTCGAGGGAGCGATCGACCATCGCGACAGCCTCGGCACCTATGCGACGATCCGCCCCGGCGCGTGCAATCTGATGACCGCGGGGCGCGGGATCGTCCATTCGGAGCGCACGCCGCAGGCCGAACGCGCCACCGGTTCGGCAATTTCGGGGATGCAGACCTGGCTCGCGCTGCCCGACGGCAAGGAAGAGATCGATCCGGCGTTCGAGCATGTTGCGAAGGACGACCTGCCGCTGGTCGAGGACAATGGCGTGTCGGCGCGCGTCATCATGGGCAGCCTGTGGGGTGCGGCGTCGCCGATCACCCAGCACAGCGCCACCATCTATGCCGACATATTGATGAACGCCGGGGCGACGATCCCGATCGACGCCGAAGCTGACGAGCGCGCGGTGCTCGTGGCGCTGGGCGACGCGAGCCTCGACGGTGAGCCGCTCGACCGGCACAGCCTTTATATATTGAAGCCGGGGCAGGCGATGAGGCTGCGCGCGACGAGCGACGCGCGCGTGATGCTGCTCGGCGGCGAAGCCTTCACAACGCCGCGGCATGTGTGGTGGAACTTCGTCAGTTCCTCGCGCGACCGGATCAACGAGGCGAAGCATGACTGGAAAGCGGGGCGCTTTCCCCTTGTCCCCGGCGACAGCGAGGAGTTCATCCCGATTCCGGAGGTGCCGAAGACGGTGAGCTATCCTTGATAGCCGACTAACGACCGATTGCGGCCCTCAACCCTGTCGAGATCCCGGTCGTCGCGTCGCGGGGATGACGGATAAGGGAATGGGGGAACGCGCCCGAGAGCCGACGGGCTGAGACGTGCGCCCTTCGCCATATGCCCGCCATTTCTTGTCGCTTGCCAGTCCCGGCAAACCGCGCCAGATTGGTTTTGAAACGAAACCAAAGGAGCGGTGCCAATGATCGGCGACTTCGAACAGCAGCGGGTAACCCTTTCGACCGGGGTGGAACTCGACGTCGTCGATATGGGGCCGAAAGATGCGCCCGTGCTGATCTTTCTGCACGGCTTTCCCGAATCGCACCGCACCTGGCGTCATCAGCTGCCGCATTTTTCCGGCCGTTTCCGCTGCATCGCCCCCGACCAGCGCGGCTATCGCGGGTCTTCGAAACCACAGGAAGTGGACGCCTATACCCCCGACAAGCTGATCGCCGACATCTTCGCGCTTGCCGATGCGCTCGGAGTCGACAGGTTCACGATCGTCGGCCACGACTGGGGCGGAGCGATCGCCTGGGGCGTTGCGCTGGGCGGTCAGCCGGGCGGGTTGCACCCCCAATGGGCGGGGCGCGTCACGCGCGCGGTGATCGCCAATGCGCCGCACCCCGCGATCTTCCAGCGTCTGCTCGCCACCAACGCCCAACAGCGCGCCGCGAGCCAGTATATCCGCACCTTTCGCGACCCCGCGAGCGATTCGATCATCGCCGACCATGGCATTGCCGGCCTGCTCGCCCACGCCTTTGCGGGAAAGGTGCCCAGCGGCGGGCTGCAACCCGCCGACGAGATCGACCGCCTGCTGAAGGATTGGGAGGATCGCGACGCCTGCCGCGCGATGGTCAACTGGTATCGGGCTTCGCCGCTTGCGGTGCCGGCGATGGACGAACCCTATGCCGAACCGCCTGCGGCATCCTTTCCGACGCTCAAGATTCCGACGCTGGTGATCTGGGCGCTCGATGACGTCGCGCTGCCGCCGTGCAACCTCGACGGCATGGCCGCGCTCGTCCCCGATGTCACGATCGTCAAGGTGCCCGATTGCGGGCATTTCGTGCCGTGGGATGCGCCCGACGCCGTGAATGCGGCAATGGATGCGTTTCTCGCGCAGGGCTGAACCGGCAACGCGGGCGTCAAAAATGGTGGCGGACGGACCGGGCTACCGGCTGCCGCGGCTTTCCTCCTCCGGCGCCTCTGGCGCTCTAATTCTCCGGTCGGAGCAGGCAACCGCTCGCACCGGCAAAGCGCGCGCTGCGCGATGCGAGGAGCGGGACGCTGCCGATCACCGTTTTTGTTTCGGGGTCTTCGCTCAGCGAGACCATTTCCATCCCCGGCTCGAAATCGCTCTGGCAGCTTTCGAGGCTGCGTCCCTGGACATAACGGCACGAACAACCGACGCGCGCGGCATAGGCGGCGCCCAGTTCGGCCTGCGCCTTGAACGCGGGGAATTGCCAGATCGCGAGTCCCGCGAGCATCACGCCGGCGATCGCCATCCACGGCAGGCAGCCGCCCCAGCGGCTCGGCTTCTTGCGCGTCGAAACCGGGGCGGGCGGCGGTGGCGGGGCAGGCGTCGGCGTCGCACCCGTTGATGGGTCGGTGGAGTTGGTGTTATTCACCCGGTCCATGATGATGAAAAAATGGCTGCTGGCAAGTGCCGCCCTCGCGATGCTCGGCGCCTGGTCGCTGACACAGGCGGCGGGGCAGGGCAGCCTCGCGCCCGCGGCGCCCGCGCCCAGGTTCGGCCTGTCGCTCGACGACGTGGCCGCGGCCGACGCTTCCTCCGCGCTCCCCGCCTTGCCCGCGGCGCTCCGCGCGCGCGCCGACGCGCTGTTCGCCGATGCCGAGGCGGTGGGGCAGACGCGCGCGCTGCTCGTGCTCCGCGATGGCGAGCCGATCTATGAACGCTATGCCGCGGGGTTCGGCCCGGACAGCAAGCTGATCAGCTGGTCGATGGCGAAAAGCATCACCGCGGTGCTCACCGGCTTTCTGGTGGCCGACGGGCAATTGTCGCTCGACGCTCCGGCACCCGTCGCGGCGTGGCAGCGCAGCGGCGATCCGCGCGGCGCGATCACGCTGCGCCACCTGCTCCACATGTCATCGGGGCTCGAACATGTCGAAAATGGCGATCCCGTGTGGGACGGCGACACGGTCGCGATGCTGTTCGGCGGCGGCGCGGCCGACATGGCGGGCTTTGCCGAGGCCAAGCCCGCGGCGGCGCAGCCCGGCGAGGTGTTCAATTACAGCTCGGCGACGAGCATCATCCTGTCGGATATCATCGCCGACACGCTGACGCCGTCGGAAAGCCCCGACGCGCGGCGCGACGCGATGCGCGACTTTATCGCCGGGCGGCTGATCGAACCGCTCGGCATGACCAGCCTGACGCCCGAGTTCGATGCGAAAGGCACGATGATCGGCGGGTCGATCATGCACGCAACCGCGCGCGACTATGCCCGCTTCGGCGAGTTTCTGCGCAACGACGGTGTCGTGAACGGCCAGCGGCTGCTGCCCGAAAGCTGGATCCGTTTCATGCTGACGCCGTCGACGCGCGATGCGGGTTATGGTGGGCATATCTGGCTCAACCGCCGCCGCCCGCCGGGGGCGCAGCCCGCGCTCTGGCCCGATCGCGGCCCGAACGACCTGTTCGCCGCCATCGGCCATCAGGGGCAATATATCATCGTCTCACCGTCGCAGCGCGTGACGATTGTGCGGCTGGGCGTGACCAGGGACGATCAGTTTCCCGCGCTGCGACGGCACCTGGCGGATCTGACCGCGGCCTTATAGCAGGAAATCGCCTACCAGCGTCGTGACGCAGCGGCCCGTCAGTTCGACCATGTCGCCGTCGAGGCGGCAGCCGAGGTGGCCGCCACGCGCGCTCGCCTGATAGGCCGCAAAGGCGTCGCGGCCCAGCCGCGTCGTCCAATAGGGGGCGAGCGCGCTGTGCGCCGATCCGGTCACCGGGTCTTCGTCGATCCCGGCGGCTGGCGCGAAGGCGCGGCTGACGACATCGGCGCCGGATGCGTCGCCGGTACCGGGTGCGGTCGCGATATAGAGGATGTCGCCGCCTTTGCTCAGCGCGCGAAAGTCGGGCGTCAGCGCGCGGACGCTCGCCGCGTCGGGATAAACGATTACCGCATAGCCGCCCTCGTGCCACAGCGTCTCGACCGGCTGCCCGCCCAGCGCGCGGACGATGTCGGGCATGGCTCTGGGCGCGGGCGTAAAGGCGGGCAGCGTCATCCGATAGCCCTCTTCGTCCCCATCGCGCGCGACGCGCAGGATGCCCGCCTTGCGTGTGCGAAAGCGCATATCGCTCCGCCATTGCGCCGCCGACAGCAGCACATGCCCGCTCGCCAGCGTCGCATGACCGCACAGCGCCACCTCGACCGTCGGGGTGAACCAGCGCAGTTCATAATCGGCGTCGCCGCTCTCGTCGGGCACCAGAAAGGCGGTTTCCGACAGGTTGTTTTCGGCCGCGATTGCCCGCAATGTCGCATCGTCGAGCCATTCTTCGAGCGGCATCACCGCAGCGGGATTGCCGGTGAAGGGCCGGTCGGCAAAGGCGTCAACGCGGCTGATCGGCAGGCGGCGCGATGCGCTCATGGATAGAGATATCCTTTCGTCCAGCCGATCGCGGTGCGCTCGAACAGCGTTCGTTCGTGGAGCCGGTGGGCGCGGTCCTGCCAGAACTCGATTCGCTCGGGTGTCACGCGCCAGCCCGACCAGCGCGGCGGGCGCGGCACGTCCTGTCCCGCAAAGCGCGCCTGCATTTCGGCGAAGCGTGCCTCGAAGGTCGCGCGGCTGTCCAGCGGGCGCGACTGGTCGCTGGCCCACGCGCCGATCTGGCTGTCGCGGCTGCGCGTCGCGAAATAGGCGTCGGCGGTGGCGTTGTCGACCGGCGCGACGCTTCCTTCGATCCGGATCTGGCGACGCAGCGATTTCCAGTGGAAGAGCAGCGCGACATGCGGGTTCGCGGCAAGTTCGCCGCCCTTGCGGCTGTCGAGGTTGGTGTAGAAGACGAAGCCGTCCGGCCCATGCCCCTTGAGCAGAACCATGCGCAGCGACGGGCGCCCGTCGGGCGTCGCGGTCGCGAGTGCCATCGCGTTGGAATCATTGGGCTCGCTGGCACGCGCTTCGGCGAACCAGCTGTCGAACAGGGCCAGGGGGTCGTCGCTCATGCGCGCCGTCATAATGCGCGGGACGCGCGTGGTCGAGCGACATGTGCGGAACTTGACCGCCGCCGCACGCATTCCCACATGCGCGCGCAATGGGCCTTCACGGCCAGTCACTAATCGGGCACAGGAGCAAGATGGCCGATCCCTATTCCACCCTGGGCGTTGCGAAGACCGCGAGCGAAGCCGAGATCAAGTCCGCCTATCGCAAACTCGCCAAGGAATTGCACCCCGACAAGAACAAGGACAATCCGAAGGCGTCGGAACGCTTTTCCGACGTGACCAAGGCCTATGACCTGCTTTCCGACAAGGCGAAGCGTGCGCAGTTCGACCGCGGCGAGATCGACGCCGACGGCAATCCGGCGATGCCCTTTGGCTATGGCGGCGCTGGTTTTCGGGGCGACCCGCGCGCGCAAGGAGGATTTTCCGGTTTCGGCAACGACGGCGCCGATTTCGGTGATATTTTCGAAGGATTGTTCGGCGGTCGCGGCGGCGGGCCGTTCGGCGGGTTCGGCGGCCGCAGCGCGCCGCCGCCCAGGGGCGCCAACATCCCCTATCGCCTGTCGGTATCCTTTATCGATGCGGCGACGCAGGCGCCGCAGCGGATCACGCTGGCCGATGGCGGCACGATCGACCTCAAACTACCCGCGGGTGTCGAGACGGGGACGCAGATGCGCCTTGCCGGCAAGGGGCAGCCGGGACCGGGCGGCCATGGCGACGCGATCGTGACGATCACGGTCAAGGACCACCCCTTTTTCGTGCGCGACGGCGCCAACATCCGCCTCGACCTGCCCGTCACGCTGGCCGAGGCGGTGAAGGGCGCGAAGGTGAAGGTGCCGACGGTCGACGGCCCGGTGATGCTGTCGATCCCCGCGGGCTCCTCGTCGGGCAAGGTCATGCGGCTCAAGGGCAAGGGGTTCAGCCAGAAGAGCGGCGGCCGCGGCGACCAGCTGGTGCGGATCATGGTCGACCTGCCCGCAGACGACGCTGCGCTGGTCAAGCTGCTCGGCGAATGGAACGATCCGCGCAACGTGCGGGCGGACCTCGGCGTGTGATGCGTGGCTGAGGTCAGGGATAACGGACGCGCGGCGGCGCTGGAGCGCGAGGTCGCCGACGAGGTCGGCAAGGAGTTTCTGGCCGAAGGCCATTCGCCCGAATCGCCCGAAGCGCGCGCCGAGCAGGCCAAACGCGTCCATCTGCGCGCGCGGGCGCAGGGGGTTATCGAGCGCGGGCGCGAACAGCTTGGCCCCGGCACACGCGCCTATCGGATCGTGCGCCGCGTCGTTGTCGGCACCTATACCGACGGTTTCATCCACGCGGGCAACCTGGCCTATCTGGCGCTGATCGCGCTCTTTCCCTTCTTCATCCTGCTCGCCGCGGCGCTGTCGCTCGTCGGCGGCAGCGTCGGCGGCGAGCGTGCGGTCGAGGCGGTTTTTTCGACGATGCCGCCAACCGTCGCCAAGGCGCTGTCGGGCCCGATCCGCGAAGTGATGAGCGCGCGCACCGGCATTTTCCTGTGGCTTGGCGCGCTTGTCGCGCTCTGGACGGTGGGAAGTTTGATCGAAACAGTGCGCGACATATTGCGGCGCGCCTATGGCACGCATTTCAGCAAGGGATTCTTCCATTACCGCCTGCTGTCGATCGGCATCATCACCGGCGCCGTCGTGCTGATGCTGCTGTCGTTCAGCATGCAGGTGCTGATCGTCGGCGTCGAACAGTTCGTGACGCGCGTATTGCCCGAACAATATCAGGCCCGGGGCTTGGTGTTCATCTCGCGCGCGGTGTCGGGCTTTGGCCTGTTCGTCGCGATCTACCTGCTGTTCTACAGCCTGACACCGTCGAAATATCGCCGACTGAAGCGCTGCCCCAAATGGCCGGGGGCGCTGTTCACGACGCTGTGGTGGATCGGCGTCACGCTCGCGCTGCCGCCTTTGCTCGCGAGCCTGCTCAGCTATGATGCCACCTATGGCAGCCTTGCCGGGGTGATGGTCGCGCTATTTTTCTTCTATCTCGTCGGATTGGGTATGGTGATGGGTGCGGAGCTCAACGCCGCGCTCGTCGAGGTTGAGGATTTGGGCCACGACGCTATGGGGCGCGTGGACGACGTGACAGTCGACGATAAATAAGGCCGGAGAAAACGGAAATGACGGGTCTGATGAAGGGCAAACGCGGGCTGATCATGGGGCTGGCGAACGACAAATCGCTCGCCTGGGGCATTGCGAAGGCGCTGCACGCGCATGGCGCGGAGCTTGCGCTCTCCTATCAGGGCGAGGTGATGGCAAAGCGCGTCAAGCCGCTTGCCGACCAGCTTGGCTGCGATTTCCTGATCGATTGCGACGTGTCCGACATGGACAATCTCGACGCAGCGTTCGGGTCGCTCGCCGCGCGCTGGCCGACGATCGATTTTGTGGTCCACGCGATCGGCTATACCAACAAGGAAGCGCTGCGGGGCCATTATGCCGATGTGACGCTCGACGATTTCCTGATGACGATGAATATCAGCGTTTACAGCTTCACCGCGGTCGCGAAGCGCGCGGCGGCGATGATGGCGCCCTTCGACCCTGAAACGGGCGCCGGCGGCGGCTCGCTGCTGACGCTCAGCTATTATGGCGCCGAAAAGGTCATCCCGCATTATAACGTCATGGGCGTCGCGAAGTCGGCGCTCGAAACCAGCGTCAAATATCTTGCCAATGATTACGGGCCGCAGGGGGTGCGCGTGAACGCGATCTCGGCAGGGCCGATCAAGACGCTCGCAGCGTCGGGCATCGGCGATTTCCGCCTGATCCTGAAATGGAACGAATATAACGCGCCGCTGCGCCGCAACGTCACGATCGACGATGTGGGCGGCTCGGCGCTCTATCTCCTGAGCGATCTGGCGAGCGGCGTGACAGGCGAAACGCACCACGTCGATGCGGGTTATCACACCATCGGCATGAAGCAGGAAGATGCGCCGGACATCGCGCTTGCGTGATGGTTGATCTGACCATCGATCATGTTCAGCTTGCCATCCCCATCGGCGGTGAAGATGCGGCGCGGAGTTTTTATGGCGTATTGCTGGGCTTGAGTGAATTGCCCAAGCCGCCCGAGATGGTGGGGCGCGGGGGGTGCTGGTTTCAACTCGGCGCGCAGCAATTGCATGTCGGCGTCGAGGCTGATTTTCACGCCGCGAAGAAAGCCCATATCGCGTTGGCGACCGACGAATTGGCCGCGCTGCGACACCGGATTGAGGCCGCTGGCCATGCGACCAAAGATGACAGCCCGGTCGAGGGGCGCTACCGTTTTTTTGCAGAAGACCCTTTCGGCAATCGAATCGAGTTTATGGACAGGGTGGCACGGGGCATATGAGTTTCAACAGCTTCGGACGCGTCCTGCGCTTTACGACCTGGGGGGAAAGTCACGGGCCCGCGCTCGGTGCGGTCGTCGATGGCTGCCCGCCGCGGCTGTCTCTGTCCGAAGCCGACATCCAGCCCTTTCTCGACAAGCGTCGCCCCGGCCAGTCGCGCCACACCACGCAGCGGCAGGAGCCCGACCAGGTGCGTATCCTGTCGGGGGTGTTCGAAGGCAAGACGACAGGCACGCCGATCAGCCTGATGATCGAGAATGTCGATCAGCGATCGAAGGATTATGGCGAGATCGCGCAAGCCTGGCGTCCCGGCCACGCCGATTATGCCTATGACGCCAAATATGGCATCCGCGATTATCGCGGCGGCGGCCGGTCGAGCGCGCGCGAGACTGCGGCGCGTGTCGCGGCGGGCGCTGTCGCGCGGCTGGTGATCCCGGAGGTGCAGATCCACGCCTGGGTCGCGGAGATCGGCGGCGATGCGATCGATCCGGCGAACTTCGACCTCGAAGAAATCGATCGCAATCCCTTTTTCTGTCCCGACCCCGCGGCGGCGCAGCGCTGGGAGGCGCTGATGGATTCCGCGCGCAAGGCGGGAAGCTCGCTGGGCGCGGTCATCGAATGCGCCGCGAGCGGCGTCCCCGCAGGCTGGGGCGCGCCTGTCTATGCCAAGCTCGACAGTGACCTTGCGGCCGCGATGATGGGGATCAACGCGGTGAAGGGCGTCGAGATCGGCGCGGGATTCGGCGTGGCGCGGCTGCGCGGCGAGGAAAATGCCGATCCGATGCGCCCCGCCAGCGACGGCAGCAACCGCCCCGATTTCCTGTCGAACAATGCCGGCGGCATCGCGGGCGGCATTTCGACCGGGCAGCCGGTCGTCGTGCGCGTCGCCTTCAAGCCGACGAGTTCGATCCTGACCCCGGTGCCGACGGTGAACAAGGCGGGCGAGGCGACCGACATCGTGACCAGGGGCCGCCACGACCCCTGCGTCGGCATCCGCGGCGCGCCGGTGGTCGAAGCGATGATGGCGCTGACACTCGCCGACCACAAGCTGCTCCACCGCGCGCAGTGCGGATGACGGGTCCGTGATCGACGTCGCCCGCACCTTTATCACCAATCATCAGGCGATCATCGGCCTCGTCGTCCTGGGCCTGATGTTCGTCGGTTTCGTTCTGGAGCGCTTTCCCGCAACCGTTGTCGCCATCCTCGGAACCTGCACCTTCCTCTTCCTCGGCATCCTGTCGGGGCGCGACCTGTTCTCGGTCTTTTCCAATCCGGCGCCGGTGACGATCGGCGCGATGTTCATCCTGTCGGGGGCGCTGTTGCGGACGGGGACGCTGGATGCGATCGCCAGCCGGATCATCGCGCGCGCGCAGCGACATCCCAGGCTGGCGCTCGCGGAAATGTTCCTTGGCGTCTACGTCGCCTCGGCCCTCCTCAACAACACGCCGGTCGTCGTGGTGATGATCCCGATCATGCTCCGCCTTGCGGCCGCCCTCAATCTGAGCGCGAAGCGGCTGCTGATCCCGCTGTCCTATGTGGCGATCCTCGGCGGCACGACCACGCTGGTCGGCACCTCGACCAACCTGCTCGTCGCCGCCGTGGCCGAGGAGAATGGGCTCGACGGCTTTGGTATTTTCACCATCACGCCTGTCGGACTGGTCGCGGGCGTGATCGGCGCCTTTGGTCTGCTCGCGATCGCGCGGCGTTTCCTGCCCGATGACGCGCCGAACCAGATCGCGCTCAGCCAGGATCATCGCTCCTTCCTGTCCGAAGTGCGGATATTGAAGGATGGTAATCTGGTGGGCCGGCGCGTTGGCGATGTGCCCTTTGCCAGGCGCGCCAACGTCAGGCTGGTCGGGCTGAAGCGCGGCGGCACGCTCCGCCGCACTGCGCTTGCCGACGAAATACTGCAGGCCGACGACCGCCTGGTGCTGCGGCTCGAGCTTGCCGAGTTGCTGTCGCTGCGCGCGAACAAGAATGTCGCGATCGGGCTGACCGCCGGGCATGACGATGTCGAGCAGGATGAGGAAGAGATTGTCGAGGCGATGATCGCGCCCAGCCATCCCGCGATTGGCCGTCGCCTGATCGAAATCCCTTTCCTCTCGGCGCTGCGCGTCCGCATCCTCGGCATCGCGCGCTTTCGCAAGACGCCCGGTCCGGACCTGCCCAATGCGCGCATCCAGGCGATCGATCGCGTACTTGTCACCGGGCCGACGGACCAGATCGAGCAGATGTATGCCAATCCACATCTTTATGGCGTCGGCTCGACGACCGAGCGCGAGTTCCGGCGCGGCAAGGCGCCGATAGCGATCGGCGCCCTGCTCGGCGTCATCCTGCTCGCGTCGTTCAACGTCATGGACATCGGTGTCGCGGCAATCATCGGCGTCGGGCTGATCCTCGTCACCCGCTGCATCGACGCCGACGAAGCGTGGGATTCGATCGACGGCAATGTGCTCGTGCTGATTTTCGCGATGCTTGCCGTCGGGCTGGCGCTCGAAAATTCGGGCAGCGTTGCGCTCGTGGTGGGCAAATTGACGCCGGTGCTGGCCGATGTGCCGCCGTGGGGGCTCGTGCTCGCGACCTACGCCATTTCGGTGCTGCTGACCGAGGTGGTGACCAACAATGCCGTTGCGATCCTCGTCACCCCGCTCACCATTGCCGTTGCGCGCGATCTCGGCGTCGATCCCTATCCGCTGGTCGTCGCGGTGATGTTCGCCGCCTCTGCCAGCTTTGCGACGCCGATCGGCTATCAGACGAATACGCTGGTCTATGCGGCGGGTAATTATCGGTTCGTCGATTTCGTTCGCGCCGGCGTTCCGATGACCTTGTTCGTCGGTGCGGCCACGGTGGCTGCGATCAGCCTGTTGATGTGAACGGTGCGGTTGCGCGCTATTTTGGGCACCGCTAGGGTCCGCGCCCTATTGGGTCGCAAGCAGGGGAAAAGTGGATGGCCGAAGCAAGCATCGTGATGCCGGCCCAAGGGCATGAAGAGGCGCGCGCGCGGCGTCTGCAATGGCGGATGCTGGTCGGGTTTGTCGTCGGCCTGCTCGCGGGACTCGCGGCGCATTATGGCGCTGCGGGCCAGCCGTGGGTTGACGAGGTGATTTTCTATCTCGGCAAGGTCGGTGACATTTTCCTTCGCCTGCTCTTCATGCTGGTCATCCCGCTGCTGGTGTCGGCGTTGATCGTCGGTGTCGCCGAAATGGGCGAGATGCGGGCGCTCAAGACCGTGGGATTGCGAACGCTGATCTATACGATCGTCGTGTCGTCGATCGCGGTTGTGATCAGCCTGCTGGTCGTCAACCTTCTCCAGCCGGGTGCCGGCGTCGATCCGGAGGTCGCGCGTTCGCTGATCGCCGACGGCGCCGAGCGCGCGGGCAGCATCATTCAGACGAGCCGCGAGGCCAAGGCCGGCGCCGACGCGATCGTCGCGATCGTCCCCAATAATTTTTTCCTCGCGATGAGCCAGAATGACGTGCTTGCGGTGATGTTCTTCGCGCTGTTTTTCGGCATCGGCCTGATGATGGTGCAGACGCCGCAGACGCAGGCGCTGAAAACCGCGATCGAGGGCGTGTTCGAGGTTGCGATGAAGCTGATCGGGCTGGTCATCCGCCTCGCGCCGATCGCGATCTTCTGTTTCATGTTCAACCTCGGCGCGCAGTTCGGCGTCGATCTGCTCGTGCGCCTGTCGGCCTTCGTCGGTGTGGTGCTGCTTGCGCTCGGGCTTCAGATGTTCGTGGTCTTTCCGATCCTGCTCAAGACGCTGGCGGGGAAATCGCCGATCGCCTTCTTCCGCGAAACGCAGGAAGCAACGGTGATGGCTTTTTCGACCGCCTCGTCAAACGCGACGCTGCCCACGGCGCTGCGCGTCGCCCGGAACCAGTTGCACCTGCCCGACCGGGTCGCGCGCTTCGTGCTGACCATCGGCGCGACGGCGAACCAGAATGGCACGGCGATGTTCGAAGGGGTGACGGTGATCTTCCTCGCGCAATTCTTCGGGGTCGACCTGACGCTGCAGCAACAGATCATGGTGATGGCCGTGTGCATCCTTGGCGGCATCGGCACGGCGGGCGTTCCGGCGGGTTCGCTGCCGGTGATCGCGCTGATCCTTGCCATGGTCGGTGTCCCCCCGGCGGGCATCGGGCTGGTGCTCGGCGTCGACCGTTTCCTCGACATGTGCCGCACGACGCTGAACGTCATCGGCGACCTTGTCGCGGCGACGGTCGTTTCGGCCGGGATCGACGATCGGCCGGAAGGGGACAGCCCCGGCTGATCCTTTTGGCTATTGATCGCGCACTTTGTTGGGCCGGTCGACGCGGTTGGCGCGCGCGGGGGGCGGGGGCGCCGATGGCGTGTCCGCTCTCGGCGGCGGAGCCGGCCGAACGGCTGGGCGCGCGACAGGGGGCGTGCTCCCTGTGACCGGCGCCGCGGCGGGCGGGGCGACGGCGCTCCGCGGCCATTGCCGATGCGAGCGTTGCGTCGCGCGTGTCTCGACCCGCCCGCGCGGCCGCGAATATATCTCGCCCGGTTCGGTGGCAGGCAGATTACGGATCGCGCGCGGCGTGCCGGTCATGGCTTCGGTGGAGCGGCGCGGGCGCGTGCCGCGCGGGCCGTCACCGTCGCGGTCGCCGCGGTTCCAGCCCGGCCGCCGGTCATCGCGCTCGCGGTCGTCATCGCGGTCGCGATGCCAGCCGGGGCGACCGGGTTTCCAGTCGCCGTGCTTGCCATGATATTTCCACCAAGCGCGCCGCCCGCCCCAATAGTTCAGATAATGGTCGCGCAGCGGATAGCGGTTGCGATAGCGGTCGAACATCCATAGCCCGTGGCCGGGGTAATAATAATCGTCGTACCAGCCGCCGCCAAAGCCGATCTGGACAAAGCCGCTGCCATAATCCGACGCATCATAGCAATCATAGCCATAGCCGTCGTCATAGGCATAGCCGTCATAGTCATAATAAGCGTCGCCGTAGCGCGCCGCGCAATCGCCGCGCGAAGCGTAGCTGGCGCCATGGACGTCGCCATAATAGCAGCCGGAAAGCATCGTCGTCGCAAATGCACCGAATGCGATGGAAAGGGGGCGCTTGAAACGCAGGGGCATGGCTCGGTCCTTTTCGGGGCGATGAATTGCGACCCTCGCGCCGAACCTGCCCGAGCCGAGTTGAATTTGCGGTGAATGGTGTGCGATACGTTACTTGCACCATTGTCAGTAGTGCGATACCCATCATGCCAACGACAGGATGGACGAGGATTCGACCCGATGAACGCGCCGACGCAAATCCACCCCGCCAGCAGCCGTTGGTCCGCCGCGCGCTTCGGCCCCGACACGCAGCACTGGCTTCCGCGCAACCCCGACAGTGCGATCGATCATATTCCCGGCGAGGACGGCCTGCCCATCATCGGCAACACGCTCGAACAGCTGCGCGACTATCCCGCCTTCGCGCGCCGCATGGTCGCAAAATATGGCCCCGTCTATCGCAACAACAGCTTCGGCGGGCGCAGCGTCGCGCTGTACGGGCCAGAAGCGAACGAACTCGTCATGTTCGACCGCGACAAGATTTTTTCGTCCGAACAGGGGTGGGGCCCGGTGCTCAACCTGCTTTTCCCGCGCGGACTGATGCTGATGGATTTCGAAAAGCATCGCGCCGACCGCAAGCTCCTGTCGGTCGCCTTCAAACCCGAACCGATGCGCCACTATGCCGATGCGCTCAACGACGGGATCAGGGGCCGGGTCGCAAGCTGGAGCGGGCGGACGTTCCAATTCTATCCCGCGATCAAGGAACTGACGCTCGACCTTGCCGCGACAAGTTTCCTCGGGATCCCATGGGGGCCGGAGGCGGACAAGGTCAACAAGGCCTTCGTCGACATGGTCCAGGCGTCGATCGGCATCGTGCGCCGCCCGCTGCCCTTCACGGCGATGGGGCGCGGCGCGAAAGGTCGCGCCTTCCTCGTCGATTATTTCAGCCGCATGGTGCCCGAACGCCGCGAGGGCGCGGGTGAGGACATGTTCAGCCAGATCTGCCGCACCCGCGACGACAATGGCGATTATATGCCGGTCGACGCGATCGTCGATCATATGAACTTCCTGATGATGGCGGCGCACGACACGATCACCAGCTCGATCACCACGCTGGTGTGGGAGCTGGCGCGCCACCCCGATTGGCAGGACAGGCTGCGCGAGGAGATGCTCGCCGTCGCCCCGGCGGGCGAAGGCGTCGGGCACAACAGCCTCGGCGAGCTGGAGCTCACCGAATGGGCGTTCAAGGAAGCGCTGCGGCTCGTTCCCCCGGTGCCCAGCTTCCCGCGCCGCGCGCTCAAGGATTTCGAGTTCGGCGGCTATCGCATCCCCGCGGGCACCTCGGTCGGCGTCAGCCCCGCCTTCACGCACATGATGGAGGAGCATTGGCCCGAACCCGAAAGGTTCGACCCGATGCGCTTTTCGCCGGAGGTCGCGCGCGGACGGCACAAATATGCGTGGGTGCCGTTCGGCGGCGGCGCGCATATGTGCCTGGGGCTGCACTTCGCCTATATGCAGGCGAAAATCTTTTTCCACCATGTCGTCACCACCCACCGGATCAGCGTCGCGCCCGGCTATGCGCCCGAGTGGCAGATGCTGCCGATCCCGCGCCCGAAGGACGGGCTGACCGTGACGTTCGAGCCGCTGAAATAATCGTCGCCCCCGCGAAGGCGGGGGCCGCCGTCGGTTTACGCAGCGCCGCGGGGTAAGGTGGCCAGCGGCCCCCGCCTTCGCGGGGGCGACGTGTATCCTTGTTCGGACGGTCCAAGTGCGTCATCTGGGGCGCGTGACGACTCTTCGCCCCTATCTCATCTGGTTAGCCGTCGCGTTGTTGTTCGCCTTCGCCGCGGTTCGCGCCATGCAGTGGGTGCGCGAGCACCCCGAACATGTCCCCGGCGCGCGCTTCGAACTCGCGCACCCGCAGGGCTGGGCCACGCGCCACAAGCTGGTGGCGCTCGCCGCCGACGATGACGCCTGTTTCGCTGCCTTCGACCGCTCGGGCGCAGGCTATTTGCGGCGGCCGGTGGTGGGCGAGGGGGTATGCCGCGCCAGCCAGCGGATGATCCTGACCGGCAACCGTCTCGTGCCCACGATGCGCCCCGCGAACGCCGCGCCCGGTTGCGCCGTCACCGCGGCAATGGCGCTGTGGACCCGCGACGTCGTGCAGCCCGCAGCCGAACGCTATTTCGGGCAACAGGTCGTCGAGCTGGAGAATCTCGGCAGTTACAACTGCCGCACCATTGCCGGCAGCGCGGCGCGAAGCCAGCATTCGACCGCCAATGCGATCGACATTTCGGCCTTCATCCTGGCCGACGGAACGCGGATTGCGCTCATCAACGACTGGGAACCCGGCGACCGGCACGGCGAGTTCCTCCACGCGGTGCGCGATGGATCGTGCGGCCTGTTCTCGACCGTGCTGTCACCCGATCATAATGCCGCGCACGCCGATCATTTCCATTTCGACATGGCCGCGCGCACCGCAGGCTGGACGGTGTGCCGTTAGAGCGCGATGACCTGATATTGACCCACCGTGATTGCCCCCTGAAGTTCGTCGGCAAGAAGCGTCTCGCAGGACGGGCTGGTTGCCCGGACCAGAGACGCGCCGCTGTCCGGCGGGCTTCAGGGGGCAACCCCTCCGGGGCGGGTCGATTTTGGCCGATTGCCACGTTGCTCGTCGGGCGCGATATCCCGCATCGCGCCGCTCCTCGCCCCTCGCACTCGGCCAAAATCGCCTCCGTCACGGTGGGTCAATATCATGTCATCGCGCTCTAAGCGGCTTTGAATAGAGAATCGTGCGCACTTCCTCGTTGAAGCCGCACTTTTCGTGCCATGCCTGACTCGTCTCATTATCGAGTTCGACGTCCGACCCGATACGATCGTGACCGCGTCGGCGCGCCCGTTCCTCGATCGCCGCCAGCAGGGCGCGTGCGCCGCCCATCCTCCACAGCTCCGCATCCACCCATAGGCCTTCGATATGCGGATAGGGCGCCACGACGCAGCCGTCGAACATCGTGCGGAGCTGCACCTCGGCAAAGCCGACCGCGCGATCACCCGTGCTCGTCAGAATGAAATTCCACAGCGTCGTGTCGGTGAGCATCGACGGCAGTTCGTCGGCCAGTTCCGCGGCATCGGCATCGGGCCAGAGCCGCGCGCGCATGGCCGCCCAGGCGGCGATGTCCCGCGATTGCGCCTCCCGCACTTTCATCGTCAGACGGTAAAGCTCTCGCCGCAGCCGCAGGCGCCCTTGGCGTTCGGATTGTCGAAGACAAAGCCCGCGGCAAAATCATCCTCGACCCAGTCCATCGTGCTGCCGATCAGATAGAGTACCGACGCGCCGTCGATGTAGAATACACCGCCAGGCGTTTCGATCTTCTCGTCGAACTTTTCTTCTTCGGTCACATAATCAACCGAGTAGGCGAGCCCCGAACAGCCGCGGCGCGGCGTCGACAGCTTGACGCCGATCGCGCCGTCGGGTGCGGCCGCCATCAGCCTGGCGATGCGCGCTTCGGCGTTGGGCGTCAGAGTCACCGCCGCGGGGCGGGTGCGGGTTTTGGTGTCGGTCATCTTCAATCTCCAAACCCCCTCCCCTTCAGGGGAGGGGTTGGGGTGGGGCCTATCGGCCTTGAGCAAGGCCGATAGGCCCCACCCCACTACGACCGGGCAGCAAGCTGCCAGGTCTTCGTTGCCCCTCCCCTGAAGGGAAGGGGCTTTTTCGTCACAACATCCCCAACTCTAACCGCGCCTCGTCGCTCATGTTTGCGGGGCTCCACGGCGGATCCCACACCAGATTGACCTCGGCGTCGCCGACCCCCGGAACCGCGCCGACGCGCAGCTCGACCTCGCCCGGCATCGATTCGGCGACCGGGCAATGCGGCGTCGTCAGCGTCATCGTCACCATCACATGCCCCTCGTCGATCTCGACATTGTAGATGAGGCCGAGGTCATAGATGTTGACCGGAATCTCGGGGTCGTAAATATCCTTGAGCGCCGCGATCACCGCTTCGTAAAGGTCGCCGCCCACCGCCGCCGGATCGACCGCCGCGGGCCTGGCGGCAAGGAAGCCTTCCAGATAGTCGCGCTTGCGTTCGAGCTTCTCGGGCGCCGTCTCGGCATCGGCGACGCGCGCTTTGGGCGGCGCCTCGACGTGCGCGACTTCCTCGATCCTGATTGTCCGCTCCTCGCTCATCCGAAAATCCTTTCGACGCGGGCGAGGCCGTCGATCAGCGCCGCCACATCGTCGTCATTGCTGTACAAACCGAAACTCGCGCGCGCGGTCGCGGGCACGCCCAGATGGTCCATCAGCGGCTGCGCGCAATGATGCCCGGCGCGGATCGCGACCCCGCTTTCGTCCAAGATAGTGCCGATGTCGTGCGGATGAACCCCCGCCATCGAAAAGCTGACGATTCCGGCGCTGTTTTCAGGGCCATAAAGGGTGATGCTGTTGCGCCGCGCGAGTTGGTCGCGCAGCGAGGTGACGAGCGCGCATTCGTGCGCGTGGATCGCATCGATCCCGATCGTCTCGACATAATCGACCGCCGCCGCGAGCCCCAGCGCCTCGACGATTGCGGGCGTTCCAGCCTCGAAGCGGGTGGGGGCGGGGGCATAGGTCGTGCGCTCGAACGTCACCCGGTCGATCATCGACCCGCCGCCCTGCCACGGCGGCAAGGCGTCGAGCTTGTCGCTCCACAGCACGCCGATACCGGTCGGACCATAGAGCTTGTGCCCCGAAAAGACGTAATAGTCGCACCCCAGCGCCGCGACGTCGACGGGCAGCCGCGGCACCGCCTGGCACCCGTCGATCAGCAGCTCGGCGCCAACCTTGTGCGCCAGCTCCGCCGCGCGCGCGACGTCGAGCGGACTGCCGAGCACGTTCGAGACATGCGCGAAGGCGACCATATTATGACCGCGGGTCAGCAGCTTTTCGGCGGCATCGAGGTCGATGCAGCCGTCGGCGGTCAGCGGGCAGACATCGACCTGCCAGCCCGCGAGCTGCCACGGCACGATATTGCTGTGATGCTCGAGCGTGGAGAGCAGCACGCGGCCCTTTTTCGGGTGCGAATAGGCAACCAGGTTGATCGCCTCGGTCGCGCCGCGCACAAAGGCGATCTGGTCGTCCTTCGCGCCGATAAAGGCCGCGATCCGCCGCCGCGCCGCCTCATAGGCAAGCGTCATGTCGGCCGAACGCGCATAGACGCCGCGATGCACGGTCGCATAGTCGCGGCCCATCGCGGCGAGGGTGGCATCGATCACCGCCTGCGGCTTCTGCGCCGTCGCGGCGGTGTCGAGATAGTGCCAGCCGGGGGTGAGGCCGGGGAACTGATCTCTGATCCCGTTCGTGTCGAGCGAAGTCGAGACACCCTGAAGGCGTGCGTTACCGATGGGCATCCCGACTTCGCTCGATGCGAACGGGGAAGGGAGATTGCTCACACCAGTTCCCCCAGCTTCGCCAGCGCCAGCTCCTGCAACCGCGCCTCATCCACCGCCCCGTCGAACACGCCCGCGACAAAGGCCTGGAGCAATATCTTCTTCGCCTCGGCGGGCGGCATCCCGCGCGACTCGAGATAATAGAGCGCCATGGCATCCAGTTCCCCGATCGCGCAGCCATGCGCGCACTTCACATCGTCGGCGAAGATTTCGAGTTCGGGCTTGGCGTTGGCGGTGGCGCTGCGGTTCAGCAGCATAGCCTTCACATCCTGCTCGCTGTCGGTCTGCTGCGCATCGCGCGCGACCGCGACCTTGCCCAGATAGGTGCCCGTCGCGGTGCCGCCGAGTACCGATCGCACGACCTGCCGCGACGTCGCGCCGGGTTCGGCATGGATGACCGTGGTGACGATTTCCAGATTCTGTGCACCGCCGCCGATCTGCGCCGCGCCGAGGGTGAAGTCGGCGCCTTCGTGGAGCGTCACGGCGAGTTCGATGCGGCCGTATGCGCCGCCGATGTTGAGGATATGCAGCGCGGCGGTCGCGTCCTTGCCGATGCTCATTTCGATCTGATGGATCGCGCCGCTATCCTGCACGATCGCGCGCGCGAACTGGCCGCCCGCGGGCACGATGATGCTCTCGGGCGCAGGCAGCGGCCATGCCGCGGCGACCGCATCAATATCGGCGTAGCGCCAGGCTTCGTCGCGGCGCGAGGGGAGGGTGGTCACCACTTACCCTCTCCCCTTGTGGGAGAGGGTTGCGCAGATTTGCGAGCTTGCTTGCTAGTCGAAGCTGGGTGAGGGGTATGCGGTCGCCATGCGATCGCGCGAGCCAAAGGCTCGCCCACCCTCATCCAACTACGCCTAACCCGCTTCGCGGCTAAGGCTCGATATCCTTCTCCCCTCAAGGGAGAAGGGAGTAGGGGGCGCGCACTCATCACGCCGCAATCTCCGCATAACCATGCGCTTCCAGCTCGCGCGCCAGCTCCGGCCCGCCCGACTTCACGATCCGGCCGTCGGCGAGCACATGCACAAAATCGGGCTGCACATAGTCGAGCAACCGCTGATAATGCGTAATCAGCAGCACCGCCTTGTCGGGACGCCGCATGATCGTATTGATCCCGTCGCCGACGGTGCGCAGCGCGTCGATGTCCAGCCCTGAGTCCGTTTCGTCGAGGATCGCGAGGCGGGGGTCGAGGATGCCCATCTGCACCATCTCGTTGCGCTTCTTCTCGCCGCCCGAAAAGCCGACGTTCACGGGGCGCTTGAGCATGTCCATGTCCATCTTGAGCAGCGCGGCTTTCTCGCGCGCCAGTTTCAGGAACTCGCCGCCCGACAGCGGTTCCAGCCCACGCGCCTTTCGCTGAGCGTTCAGGCTTTCGCGCAGGAACTGGACGTTCGACACGCCGGGGATTTCGACCGGATATTGGAAGCCGAGGAACAGCCCGGCGGCGGCGCGCTCGTGCGGCTCCATATCGAGCAGATCCTGTCCCTCGAAGGTCACCGACCCCTCGGTGACCTCATAGCCCGGCCGCCCGCCGAGCACATAGGACAAAGTCGACTTGCCCGCGCCATTCGGCCCCATGATCGCATGGATCTCGCCCGCATTGATGGCGAGCGACAGACCCTTGAGGATCGGCTTGTCGGCGACGGTGGCGTGAAGGTTTTCAATTTTCAGCATCATGTCCATCGATTTTCAGAAAATAGCGTTTGTGAATGCGGTCGACAGCTGTGCCGTCGGCGAGCTGTTGCCCCCGATCAACAGCATAATCTTCCATTCCCATTTTCGAATAGAAGGTAAGTCCGCCCTTATTGTCCGCACGAATCGTCGCGTTGATCGCGGCGAGACCGAGTTCGCTTGCGCGCGCCCGCGTGGCGGCAAACAGCGCTGTGCCGACACCCTTCTGTATCCCGTCGATCCGCGTGAAGGTGCCAATGTCGCCCCAATCCGCCGGATAGCCATCCTCGCGAAGCAACGTCTGGAATCCTTCCAGACAGCCTTCCGGACCGACGGCTACAAAGCAACACCACACGTCCGGCCCGGTGAGGAACGCAGCGTCAAGCTGATCGGGCGTGAAAGGGGTTTCCAGCGCGGTGGTTCCCCCGCGCGCAATGATGGCGTTGATCAGCGCGGCAAGTTCGGGTGCGTCATCCGAGGTGGCGGGGCGAACTGCAATGCTCATCCCACGCTCCCCTCAAGCGAAATCCCCAGCAATTTCTGCGCCTCGACCCTCTTAAGCCCCTCCCCTTCAGGGGAGGGGTTGGGGTGGGGGCCATCGGCCTGACGCAACGCTTCAGAAATGAAGGCCAACACGCCATCCATGTTCGTCATCACTTCATGGTTCGAAACGCGGACGGTGCGATAGCCCTGCTCCGCTAGCGCCTTGTCGCGGGCGCGATCGGCCGTTTCCTCATGCGTGTCACCATCGACTTCGACGATCAGGTTCGCCGACGCACAGACGAAATCCGCAATGAACCAACCGATCACTTGCTGGCGGCGAAACTTGTGGCCATACAACTGCCCGTTCGACAACTGCCGCCACAGCCGTTTTTCCGGCTCGGTGGGGTTGTTGCGCATCTGGCGCGCGCGGCTTTGCAGTTCGGCGATGTCCAAGGCCGATAGCCCCCACCCCCGGCCCCTCCCCTGAAGGGGAGGGGTGGATAGGCGCTTGGCTTGATCCGTGGGCGAAAGGCTTGTCACCCCACGCTCCCTTCGAGGCTGATCCCCAGCAATTTCTGCGCCTCGACCGCAAACTCCATCGGCAGCTGCTGCAACACTTCCTTGGCAAAGCCGTTGACGATCAGCGCCACCGCCTCTTCCTGCCCCAGCCCGCGCTGCATGGCGTAGAAGAGCTGGTCGTCGCTGATCTTGCTCGTCGTCGCTTCATGCTCGACCGTGGCGGTCGGGTTGCGGACTTCGATATAGGGCACGGTATGCGCGCCGCACCGGTCGCCGAGCAGCAAACTGTCGCACTGGGTGAAGTTGCGCACCCCCTCGGCATTCGGCGCGACGCGGACGAGGCCGCGATAGGTGTTGTTCGACTTGCCCGCGCTGATCCCCTTCGACACGATGGTTGAGCGCGTGCGCTTGCCATTGTGGATCATCTTGGTGCCGGTGTCGGCCTGCTGAAAATTGTTGGTGACCGCGACCGAGTAGAATTCGCCGACGCTGTCGTCGCCGTTGAGCACACAGCTTGGGTATTTCCAGGTGATCGCAGAGCCGGTTTCGACCTGCGTCCACGACACCTTGCTGCGCTTGCCCTGGCACAGCGCGCGCTTGGTCACGAAATTATAGATGCCGCCCAGCCCTTCGGCATTGCCAGGGTACCAGTTCTGCACGGTGCTGTACTTGATCTCGGCATCGTCGAGCGCGACCAGCTCGACCACCGCGGCGTGGAGCTGGTTCTCGTCGCGCATCGGCGCGGTGCAGCCTTCGAGATAGGACACATAAGCGCCCTTGTCGGCGACGATCAGCGTGCGCTCGAACTGCCCCGTATTCTCGGCATTGATGCGGAAATAGGTGCTGAGCTCCATCGGGCAGCGCACGCCCTCGGGCACATAGACAAAGGTGCCGTCCGAAAAGACCGCGCAATTGAGCGTCGCGAAATAATTGTCGTGCATCGGCACGACACGCCCAAGCCATTTTTTCACCAGCTCGGGATATTCGCGGATCGCTTCGGAAATCGAGAGGAAGATCACCCCCGCGCGCTTCAGTTCCTCGCGAAAGGTCGTCGCGACGCTGACGCTGTCGAACACCGCGTCGACCGCGACCTTGCGCGCGCCCTCGACCCCCGCGAGCACCTTCTGCTCCTCGATCGGGATGCCGAGCTTCCTGTAGACTTCGAGGATTTCGGGATCGACCTCGTCGAGGCTGGACAGCTTCGGCTTCGGCTTGGGCGCCGCATAATAGTATGCGTCCTGATAATCGATCGGCGGCACGTTGAGCTTCGCCCAGTCGGGCGTTTCCATCGTCTGCCAGTGGCGGAACGCCTTCAGCCGCCAGTCGAGCATCCATTCGGGCTCGTTCTTCTTGGCCGAGATGAAGCGGACCGTATCCTCGGTCAGCCCCTTGGGCGCGAAGTCGGTCTCGATGTCGGCGGACCAGCCATGTTCATAATCGGCGACCCTGGCGGCGGCGGCGTGCGCGGCCTGGTCCTTGATGCGGGTTTCGGTGTTGTCGATCATATCTTTAACTCGTCGCCCCCGCGAAGGCGGGGGCCGCTATCGTTTGTGCGTGACCTCCAGCGGCCGTGCCGGGAGGCACGTGACTCCCGGCACCCTTCGCGGGGGCGACGGTCAAACTCGCCAAACTGATCTCTGCCAACGCCCCGCGCACCGCGCCGTTCACGACGCCCCAGTGCGGCTGCACCTTGCAGCTGCCCTCGAGCGAACAATCGTGGCGCCCTTCGGCAACGCAACTCGTCAGCGCGATCGGGCCTTCGACCGCCTCGATGATGTCGGCGACACTGATCGCCGCTGCGGGCCGCGCGAGCCGCACCCCGCCGCCGCTGCCGCGCGAGGCGACGAGCAGGCCTGCGCGCGCGAGCTGGCTCACCAGCTTCTGCGCGGTCGGTCCGGGAATCCCCGTTTGCTCCGCCAGCATCGCGGCGTGAATCGGCACCGATCCGCACTGGCGGGCGGCGGCGCTCATCAGGACCACGGCATAATCGGCAAAGTTGGACAGGCGCATATTCTTATCCGTCGCGTTGCGAACGATTCTTAACTAGAGTAAATTACTCCACTTATATAGGGGAGGCTCGTTCAGCGTGCAAGCAAGCGCGGCCTCGCGCGCCGATAGAAAAGCTGCGGTACAAAAAAGGCACCCATCCGGCCGGAGCCGAATGAGTGCCGAGATGAAGGTCTCAAGTCCTCGTCGAAGAGGATGAGCTCTTCTGGGTCGCAGGCATCGATTATGCGCGGCGGACGATTCGCGATTGTATGGAAACGCCAAATCGACGCGACGCGCAATTTTTGATGGTTAGGCTGTAGTGACAATTTAATCATTTGAGCCACAACATTATGCTTGCGAGTTTGATGAAGCCAAGGAAGTTTGCGGCGAGTTTGTCATAGCGGGTGGCGATGCGTCGCCATTGCTTGAGTTTGGCGAAGAAGCCCTCGATGCCCCAGCGCTGCTTGTATGCGATGCGGTCGTAACTGCGCTGGACCTTGCGGTGGCGGCGGGGCGGAATGACCGGTTCGCCGCCTTGTTCGGTGATGAGATCGCACAGGCTGTCGGCGTCGTAGGCGCGGTCGGCCAGCACGTGTTCGGCCTTCAGGCCGCGGATCAGGTCGCAGGCCGGGGCCATATCGTTCTGCTGGCCGGGGCCGAGCATGAAGCGCACCGGCAGGCCGAGAGCATCGACTACAGCGTGGATCTTGGTTCCGAACCCGCCTCTTGAGCGGCCCAGAGCCTGGGCTTGAACGCCCCCCTTTTTACCCTGGCCCCGGCGGCCTGGGCTTGGGCACGGATTACGGTGGCGTCGATCGCCAGCCATTCGATGTCGGGGTCATCGGACACGGCTGCGAATATCCGGTCGATCACCCCCTGTTCGATCCAACGATAATAGCGCCGCTTTACAGTCTGGTAGGGGCCAAATCGCTCGGGCAGATCACGCCACCGCCCACCCGAATGCGCCAGCCACAGCAAAGCATCCAGAAACCGCCGACCATCGCTGCGCGGTCCGCGCTTGCCCTTGCGGCCACCGGGCACAAACTCCCGAAGCCGCTCCCACTGATCGTCCCTGAGAACCTCGCCTTCCACACCAGCCTCCAAAAGCCAGTGTTGAATCAGAACTCGCGTCAGTTGGGAACCCCTAAATTGTCACTACAGCCTAGAGCGGCGTCTTATGTTTCGGACACGATCCGGCCGACCTTGCCGGCCAACTGCTTGCGGCCTCTGGTCGTCGCCTGCGTGTACAGCGTCGGGTTGCTGAGTTGCCCCGGTGTTGCCCCGGCAAAGCGCTTGATCTCGCGGATCAGGTGCGACTGGTCGTAAAAGGCGTCGCCAAGCTGCGCCGCGTCCAGCCCTTCGCCGCGCGCCAGCGCCGACGCCGCGCGCACCGCGCGATATTTGCGTGCGAGCATTCGCGGCGGCAGGCCGTAATAATGTTTCGTCATCCGCTCGACCGAACGGATCGACATGCCCGTGGCTTCGACCAGCGCGGGCACCTGCGGCGAAGGTGTCGCAGTCAGCCACTCGTCGACGGTGCGGATGAACCACATGGGCGCGGTCTCGCCGCGCGTCAGCACCTCGCGCGCGAAATTATTGCCGATCACCAGCTTTTCCTCGGCGGTTTGCGCTTGTTCGAGCGCGGTGGCCACCTCGTCGATCCAGGGGCCGAACAGGTCGGCCGCATCCATCGCATCGTCGGTCAGCTTGTCGGCGTCGTCGCCCATCAGCGCCGCCCAGCCCGCGGGCAACAGGCCGAATCCGAACATCGTGGTCGGACCGTTGGCGATGGCGCGCACGCGGCCGCTGGTCGGCCCGACGATATTGGCCCGGCACGCGGGCGAATGATGGCCGTCGGCAAAGACATATTCGCCGTCGGCGACGGTCATGAAACGGAATTGCGGGCGGTCGGCGCGTTCATATTCGTCGAACCGCGGCACATTGATGCGCGCGACGTAAAAGCTCGACACCATCTCCGCCAGATCGGGATCGGGCGGAAAATAATGAAGCTCGAACGGCGCGCTGCCGCCCACGCCCGCTGGCGAGGATGATATGTGCGACATGACAGACCCAGACCCCCGACGGCCTTTCCCCGGCCGCCTGCTTATCTGAATCAAATCATTTGCTTTTCCGGGGTGTGCGTCAAGCGCATTCGTCAACCGCCTTAACCTTTTTCAGCCGCGATCCACGCATCGACCCGCCGTTCGAGGATATCGAGCGGCACCGGCCCCGATTCCAGCACGACATCGTGGAAGCGGCGGAAATCGAAGCGTTCGCCAAGCGCCGCCTGCGCGCGCCCGCGCAGCTCCATGATCTTGAGCTTGCCGATGAGGTAGGCGGTCGCCTGCCCCGGATAGACGATATAACGCTCGATCGCCTTTTCAATATCGCCTTGCGGATTGGGGGTATTGTCCTTCAGATACTGAATCGCCTGTTCGCGGCTCCAGCGCTTGTCGTGGATGCCGGTGTCGACGACGAGGCGGCACGCGCGCCACAGCTCCATGCCCAGCCGGCCGAAATCGCTGTACGGATCGGTATAGAAGCCCATGTCCTTGGCGAGTTCCTCCGAATACAGCCCCCACCCCTCGGTATAGGCGGTGACGCCGCCAAAGCGGCGGAAGGGTGGCAGGCCGGTGAGCTCGGTCTGCACCGCGCGCTGGAGGTGATGGCCCGGCACGCCCTCATGATAGGCGAGCGCCTCGAGCTCGGTCTTCGACATGTCGTTGAGGTCATAGAGGTTGACATAATAGGTGCCCGGCCGCGATCCGTCGGGCGAGGGCGACTGGTAAAAGGCCTTGCCCGCCGACTTTTCGCGGAACGCCTCGACGGGTTTGACCACCAGCGGCGCCTTCGGCAGCGTGTTGAAAAAGGCGGGGAGCCGTGCCTCCATCGCTTTCACATATTTGTCGACATCGGCCAGATAGGCTTCGCGCGTCGTGTGATAAAATTGCGGGCTTGTGCGCAGATGGACGAAAAACTCCTGCAAACTGCCCTTGAAACCGACCTTCGTCATGATCGCCCGCATCTCGCCATGGATCCGCGCGACTTCGGCGAGGCCGAGTTCGTGGATCTGCGAAGCGGTCATGTCGGTCGTCGTGTAATTGGCGAGCAGCGCTTCATAATAGGCCTTGCCATCGGGCAGGCGCCAGATGCCGTCGGCGGTCGGCGCCACCGCCTGCTGCCGCTTCATTTCGGCGAGCAGGCGGGCATAGGCCGGACCGGCGCTTTCGGTCCAGGCCGCCTTGGCCGCGGCGACCAGCCGCGCCTTTTCGGCGTCGCTGACGCCGAGCTTGCCGACCTTCGCCGTAATGTCCTCGATCACCGCATTGTCGGGGCCGAGCAGATTGCCGATGTCGGAAATCAGATAGGCATAGACCCATTTCGGCGGCTGGATTCCCCGCGCGGCACGTTCGGCCGACTGCGCCGACAGCGCATCGAGCAGCGGACCGAGCCCGCGGATGCGCGACACATAGGCTTCGGCTTCGGCGACGTTGGCGACGCGATGGATGTTGATGAGAAAGGCGGGCAGCTGGCTTTGCGCGCCGTTCATCTGGTCGAAGATATAGTCGTGATTGCGGTAAGGGAACAGCCGTTCGGCGCGCGCCGCTGCGGCGTTGAACAGCTCGAACGACAGGGCTTCTTCGGCGGACAGCGTCGCGGGGTCGAAGCTCGCGCGCATTGCCGCGGCGCTGGCCTGCTGCAATTTGTGGCGCGCGACCGCGGCTTCGTCGCTGACGTCGTCCCAGCGGCCATAGTCGGCGTCGCGAATGCCGCGATAGGCCTTGCTCTGCGGCGCCAGCGACAGCAGCGCGGCGTCGTAATTTTCAAAGAATTGCGCAAGATCGGCGCCAGCCGGCACCGCCGCCGCCGGGGGCGGCGTGCTCGCCACGGGGCCGCCCTGCCCGGTCATGGACGCACAGCCCGCCGTGGCAAGCAGGACAAGGCCGGTGGACAGACGAGCGAGGGTGCGAAGGTGCGACACGATTTTCTCCCGGTTTTTGCGGATATGGCGGGGGCTTGCCATAGCGCCGCCGGGCGCGCAATGGCGGGCCATGTCGCTTTTCGCTTCGCTCACCGACGCCGCCTATGCGCTCGCCCGCCCGCTCGTCCACGCCACCGATGGCGAGGCCGCGCATAATCTGACGCTCGCCGCGCTCCAGCCGCTGCCGCGCGCGCGCCATGCCCTGACCAGCCCGATGCTCGCGACCGAGCTTGCCGGACTGCGCTTCCCCAACCCGGTCGGGCTGGCCCCCGGTTTCGACAAGGACGCGCGCGTCGCGCATGCGATGCCGCATTTCGGCTTCGGCTTTGTCGAGGTCGGCACGCTCACCCCGCTGCCGCAGGAGGGCAATCCGCGCCCACGGCTGTTCCGGCTGGTCGAGGATCGCGCGATCATCAACCGCATGGGCTTCAACAATGGCGGACAGGTCGCCGCCGCCGAGCGCATCGCCTGCCTGCGCCGCCATGGGCTGCCGGTGCCGCTCGGCATCAATATCGGCGCGAACAAGGACAGCGCCGACCGCATCGCCGACTATGCGAAGGGCACGGCGGCGATGGCGCCGCTCGCCGATTATCTTACCGTCAATATCAGCTCGCCGAACACGCCCGGACTGCGCGCGCTGCAGGACAGGGGGGCGCTCGAGGCGCTGCTCGACGGCGTCGCCGCGGCGCAGCCGGCGGGGGCGGCGAAGCCCGTCTTCCTGAAGGTCGCACCCGACCTCGAACCCGCCGACATCGACGACATTGTGGCGGTGGCGCTCGATAGGGGGCTCGCGGCGGTGATCGTGTCGAACACGACCGTAGCCCGGCCGCCGCTGGCCTCGCGCCACGCCGTCGAAGCCGGTGGCCTGTCGGGCGCGCCGCTCGCGCAGCTCGCGCTTCAGTGCGTGCAGGATTTCCGCGCCGCGAGCGGCGGCAGGCTGCCGCTGATCGCCGCGGGCGGGATCGCCTCTGCCGAACAGGCCTGGGAACGCATTCGCGCGGGAGCAAGCCTGGTGCAGGTCTATTCGGCGATGGTCTTTGAAGGGCCGGGTCTTGCGAGCCGCATCGCACGCGGGCTGGAGACGCTGGCGGCGCGCGACGGGTTTGCGCGGGTGAGCGACGCGGTGGGGGCGGGCGCCTGAGCCCATGCGCTCTCCCCCCGCAGCGGAGAGAGCGATCAAGCGCCCTTGCACTCCCTCTGTCTCCGCGCCAATGTCGCGTGCATGCTGAACCGTCTCCTCGCGCTCGTCGCCTTCGTCTCGCTTGCCTGTCCCACGCTCGCCGCCGCTCAGGGCGTCACCTCCTCCGCCGATCCGCGCGCGACCGAGGCGGGGCGCGTCATCCTGCATCAGGGGGGCAGCGCCGCCGACGCTGCCATTGCCATGGTCGCGGTGCTCACGCTCGTCGAGCCGCAATCGAGCGGGATCGGCGGTGGCGGCTTCATGCTCCATCACAATGCGGGCGACGGCGGCATATCGACGATCGACGGCCGCGAAACCGCACCCGCCGCGGCGACCCCCGACCGCTTCCTCGGACCCGACGGCAAGCCGCGCGGCTTTATGGACGTGGTACCGGGCGGGCTTTCGGTCGGGGTTCCGGGCAATATCCGCCTGATGGAAATGGCGCACAAAAAATGGGGCAAGCTCGAATGGAAGGCGCTGTTCCAGCCGGCGATCGACCTTGCCGAAGGGGGTTTCGAGGTCACGCCCGCGCTCCACAACTGGCTCGTCCGGTTCGAGCCCGTCTGGAAGGATTTTCCCGCGGCGCGTGCGATCTATCATGTCGATGGCAAGCCCGCGCCGGTCGGCACGCGGCTCCGCAACCCGGCCTATGCCGCGCTGCTTCGCGACATCGCGGCGCGCGGCCCCGATGCTTTTTACAGGGGCGCCAATGCGCGCGCGATCCGCGATGCGGTGGCCCGCGCGCCGCGCAATCCCGCGACGCTGACGCTTCAGGATCTCGCCTCCTATCGGGCCAGGGAACGCCCCGCCGTCTGCACCAGCTATCGCATCTACAAGGTCTGCGGCATGGGTCCGCCCTCGTCGGGCGCCACCACCGTCTTCGGCATATTGGGGATGCTCGAAGGCTGGGACATGAAGGCGATGGGCAAGGACAATCCGATGAGCTGGCATCTGCTCGCCGAAGCGATGCAGCTCGCCTATGCCGATCGTGCCGCCTATCTTGGCGACGCCGACTTTGTCGATGTGCCGGTCAAAGGGCTGCTCGACAAATCCTATCTCGCCGAGCGCCGTCGGCTGATCTCGCCCTATGGCGCGGCGGGCCGTTACGAACCGGGCACGCCGCCGGGGGCGACCCCGCGAGCCGCGGCGCCGCCGGTCGACGAGCAGGGGACGACACATTTCGTCGCCGCCGACGCTGCGGGCAATGTCGTCTCGATGACCTCGACGGTCGAAAGCATCTTCGGCAGCCAGCTGATTGCGAACGGCTATTTCCTCAACAATGAGCTTACCGATTTCGATTTTGTGCCCGCCAGGGACGGGGTTCCGACCGCGAACCGGGTGCAGCCGGGCAAGCGGCCGCTGTCCTCGATGTCGCCGACGATCGTTTACGGCCCCGACGGCAAGGTCGTGCTCGCGGTTGGTTCGGCGGGCGGCAAGCGTATCATCATGCACGTCACCAAGACGCTGATCGGCGTGCTCGACTGGGGCCTTGATGCGAAAGAGGCGATTGCGCTTCCCAACCTCTTTTTCGGCCGCCAGGGCGTGCTGATCGAGGATAGTGAGGCGGGGCAGGCGATTGCCGCCAAAATGCAGCCTTTCGGCTACAGCTTCACCCCCACCGACCTTGGATCGAAACTCAACGCGATCGAACGCACGGCGGAGGGAATGCGCGGCGCTGCCGATCCGCGCGGTCCCGGCACCTCGGCCGTCGATGGCGCGCCGCCGCAGGGGTGAATGCGCCGCACTTGCCCGAATGCGCATCGGGTTATGGCTTCTAACGTACAGCGAATGACCCTAAGAACGGGGGCAACGAAATAATATCCTCCCGAGGAGAGCGAGAGGCATGAAGCTGGAAAACCCCCATCTCGACCATTTCCCCAGCCTGGTCGCGATGTTCTTCGACCGCGCGGCGCGCGGCGGCGAGGATCCCTTTCTGTGGCACAAGGCCGACCGCGCCTGGCAGGCGCTGAGCTGGCGCGAGGTCGCCGAACAGGTCGCGGCGCTCGCGCACAATCTGCGCAAGCTGGGGCTGAAAGAGGGCGACCGGGTGGTGCTGGTGAGCGAGAACCGTCCCGAATGGTGCATCGCCGACCTTGGCATCATGGCCGCGGGGTGCATCACAGTCCCGACCTATACGACCAACACCGAACGCGATCATCAGCATATCCTCGACAACAGCGGCGCGCGCGCGGTGATCGTGTCGACCGCAAAGCTCGCGCGCGTGCTGATGCCCGCGGTGATGCGCTCCGACGCGCATATTGTCATTTCCATGGAAAGTCTGCGCGTCGGGCAACAGGGCGACGTGTCGGTCCACGACTGGGCGCCGCTGGTTGCAGGCGGCGCCGCATGGGTCGAGGAGGCAAAGGCGCGCGGCCTCGGCGTCAAGCGCGAGGACACCGCCTGCCTCATCTATACCAGCGGCACGGGCGGGGCGCCGCGCGGCGTGATGCAGCATCATGGCGCGATCCTGCACAACGCCGCGGGCGCCGCCGAAATCCTGGTCAATGATTTCGGGATCGGCGACGAGGAAGTGTTCCTCTCCTTCCTGCCGCTCAGTCACGCCTATGAACATTCGGGCGGGCAGTTCCTGCCGATCATGGTCGGCGCGCAAATCTATTACAGCGAGGGGCTCGAAAAGCTCGTCTCGAACATCGAGGAGACGCGCCCGACGATCATGGTCGTCGTTCCGCGGCTGTTCGAGGTGATCCGCGCGCGAATGATCAAGGCGGTTGAAAAGCAGGGCAAGCTCGCGAACTGGATGCTGGCCCAGGCGCTGCGCGTCGGCGAAAAGGATTATGCGCGGCGCATGGGCGTGCTCGACCGGCCGGTCGATATATTGCTCAACCGGCTGTTCCGTCCCAAGATCCGGAAAAGGTTCGGCGGCCGGATGAAGGCCCTGGTATCGGGCGGCGCGCCGCTCAACCCGGAGATCGGCGTCTTTTTCCATTCGATCGGGCTGACGCTGCTGCAAGGCTATGGTCAGACCGAGGCGGGACCGGTCATCAGTTGCAACCGGCCGAAAACGGGCCTCAAGATGGATACCGTCGGTCCCCCGCTGATGAACACCGAGGTGCGCATCGCCGACGACGGCGAAATCTGTGTGCGCGGCGAACTGGTGATGAAGGGTTATTGGCGCAATCCCGCCGAAACCGAGCGCGTGCTGATCGACGATTGGCTCCACACCGGCGACATCGGCCATATCGACGAAGCGGGGCGCATCGTCATCACCGACCGCAAGAAGGACCTGATCGTCAACGACAAGGGCGACAATGTCTCGCCGCAGCGCGTCGAGGGGATGCTGACGCTGCAACCCGAGATATTGCAGGCGATGGTCTATGGCGACAAGCGCCCGCACCTCGTCGGCATCCTGGTGCCCGATCCCGAATGGGCGGCCGAATGGGCGGAGGCCGAAGGGCTGCCGAAAGAGATGCCGCTGCTGCGCGAACATGAAAAGTTCCGTGCGGCGATCCGCGCCGCGGTCGACCGCGTCAACGGGCAGCTTTCGGTGATCGAAAAGGTGCGCAAGTTCGACTTCGCCGACGAAGCCTTCACCATCGAGAATGAACAGATGACGCCGTCGATGAAAATCCGCCGCCACGTGCTGCGGGAGATTTATGCGGACAAGATTGCGGCCTTGTACAAGGCATAATCGTCGCCTTCGCGGGGGCGACGCTTGACAATTGCAGGCGGGGTGCGACCCGAAGAGATCGGTGCAAACCGGTCCCCGCCCGCGACCGAACCCGTGGGGCTCAGCCTTCGTTCCCTGCCGGTTTGCGATAGGGAACGAACTCGCCGAAAACGCAGGTCGGGCCACGGATGCCGCTCGTCCGGTCGACCAGGTGAAAGAAATCGCCGCTGCAGGTCGATGATCCGAACTGGCGCACGACCATGATGTCGCTGTCGCGCGCGAGGCCGGGGCAACTGCCCTTGAGATCGTTGCGATAGACGAGGTTGCCGCTCGCGCGGTACAGAAGGATGCTGTCGGACACGCGGATCGTGTCGTTGGTGCGGTAATTGGGCAGGCAGCTGATCGGCGTGCCGGGCACCTTGCCCGCAAGCTGCTTCTCCAGCCTCTCGGCCTGTTTCGGGGTGAGCGCCGCGGCGCCGGGTTCGCCGGTTCCGGCGGGGGCGCAACTTGCGGCGAGCGGCGCCGCAGCAATCGCCAGCGCGACCGCCATCGGATTCAGCTTGGCCATGACATTGCTCCTTGCGACCAGCCAGAATAGCCGTGGCCGATGAACCGGTGCTGAAGCCGCCCGCGTATCACGCCGCATCCTTGAGCGCGCGGATGCGCGCGAGTTCCGCGGCGTCGGGCGCGCGGAAAAAGGGGTTTGTCGCGCGCTCGGCGCCGATGCTCGTCGGCACCGTCGCCTCGCCCGCCGCGCGGGCAGCCTCGACCGCGGCAAGCCGCGCCGCCAGCGCCTCATTGGCCGGATCGACGGTGATCGCGAAACGCGCGTTGGACAGCGTATATTCGTGCGCACAATAAACGCGCGTTGCATCGTCGAGCGCCCTGAGCTTCTGCATATTGGCGAACATCTGCTCGGCCGTCCCCTCGAACAGGCGGCCGCACCCCATGGCGAACATCGTGTCGCCGACGAAGATCGCGGCGTCATCCGCAAAATGATAGGCGATATGGCCCGCGGTGTGCGCGGGGACGTCCCAGACATCCGCGACATGGTCGCCCAGCCGCACCGTGTCGCCGCCCTTTACCAGCACGTCGAGTGTCGGGATGCGTTCATGTTCGGCCGCGGGGCCGGTGATCGTGCAGCCGCCCCATGCCTTGGCCGCTTCCTTGATCGCGGCATTGCCGCCCGTATGGTCAGGGTGCCAGTGGGTGTTCCAGATGTCGGTGATCGCCCAGCCGCGCGCCTTCGCCGCGTCGAGCACCGGATCGGCGACCGCCGGGTCGACCACCATCGTCGCGCCGCTGGCGGGCTCGTGGACCAGCCAGACATAATTGTCGCTGAGGACCGGGATCCGGACGATTTCGAGTGCAGCCACCATGCCTCCTTTGCAGCTCATGCACCCACAAGACGGAGTGGATGCCGGCGGACCTTGGTGCGCCACTCTGCCACAGTCGCCGCGGAAAGTCTCGCCTTCCCGTGGCGCTGCGCCCTACCAGCTTCCCCGGTTGGGCATCGAGGCCCAGGGTTCGGCGGGTTCGAGATAGCCGTCCTGGAGCAGTTCGACCGAAATGCCGTCGGGTGAGCGCACGAACGCCATATGTCCGTCGCGCGGCGGACGGTTGATCGTCACTCCGGCGTCCATCAGCCGCTGGCACGTCGCGTAAATGTCGTCGACCCGGTAGGCGAGATGCCCGAAGTTGCGGCCGCCGCTATAGTGTTCGGGCGCGCTGCCGTCCGCGGGCGGCCAGTTATAGGTCAGCTCGACCTCGGCGACCCCTTCCTGTCCGGGCGCGGCGAGAAAGATCAGCGTGAAGCGCCCGGCCTCATTGTCGAAGCGGCGCACTTCCTCCAGCCCGATCAGCCTGAAAAAGTCGATCGTCGCCTGCGGGTCTGACACGCGGATCATCGTGTGAAGATATCTGGTCATGCGCCCCTATTAGGCACGAAGTGGCCGACCTTCAAACGCTTCGAACAAAGATACGAATTCATCGGGCACTGGCGCTGTCGCCCCTTGCGCTTCCTCGACATGAACGTTGACGATCGTGCCGGCGGCGCGCAGCTCATCCTTGCCCTTGCCGTGCAGTTCGAACAGGAAGGTCATCGAACTTTTGCCCACGCGCGCCGCGCGCACGCAAATGTCGATCTCTTCGTCGAGCAGGATCGGCGCCTTGTAATCGACCTCGGCACGCGCGACGTGGAACTCGGGGCTGTCGCGGAGCGGCCAGCGATCATAGACCCCCGCCGCGCGCCAGTATTCGGTGATGCCGAGGTCAAAATACTCGAGGTAGCGGCTGTTGAAAACGACCGCCTGCGCGTCGATTTCGGCATAGCGGACGCGCTTGGTGACGTGGAAACGAAAGTCGCTGCGAGCCATGAACATCCTCGGACATCGGTGAATGGAAAAGCCGTGCCCTCGCCTTCGCGGGGGAACGAGGCTTTTTCAATCAAGCTTTAGTTTCCGGCCGCCAAGCGCGCGACCGTGTCGATCAGCAGCGCGATGTCGGTGTCGCGCGACAGGCGGTGATCGCCGCCCTTGACGAGCGTGACCTGCACATCGTCGCTCGCGAGCGCCGCCGCCAGGCGCAGGCTGATGTCGGGCGGAACGTCGCCATCCTCCTGCCCGTGGAGCAGGCGGACAGGGCAGGTGAGGGGGATTTCGGCGTCGAGCAGCCGGTTCGCCTCGCCCGACCGGAAAAAGCCGCGCGTCGTCACATAAGGCTGGTCGCCATAGGGCGTCTCCTCGACCAGCGCACCTTCGGCAAGGATGATCGCCTTTTCCTCGGGCGTGAAGCCCCAGTCGGTGAAGTCGGGCGCCGCCGCGATGCCGACCAGCCCCGCGACGCGGCCCGGCCCGTCGCGCCGGACGATCGCGAGCGCGGTGAGCAGCATCAGCCAGCCGCCCATCGACGAGCCGACGAGGATGACGGGGCCATCGACCTTCGCATCGATCAGGTCGAGCACATCGCCGCGCCAGTCGAGCAAGGTCTGCTCGGCGAACAGCCCGTCCGACAGCCCGCACCCGGCATAGTCGAGCAACAGGCACGCGCGCGCTTCGGCGGCGGCCCAATCGAACAGCGCGGTCGCCTTGCCCCCCGCCATGTCGGACATATAGCCGGGCAGGAAGACGATCGTCGGCCCCGCGCCGGGCGTGAAACGATAGGCGAGCCGTGGGCGGCCTGTGCGGTCGAGATAATGAGTGGCGGAGGGTTCGGACAAAAAGGGCCTCCTATTCCCGTTCGTGTCGAGCGAAGTCGAGACACCCCGAAGGCGTGAATGACCGATGAGCATCTCGACTTCGCTCGATGCGAACGGAATTATGGGCGGCCCTCGGAGCAGTCACGCCGCTCAGATCACCCAGTCGACGGTGCTCATCTGCGCCACCGCCTGTCCCCTGGCGCGGCGCTGCTCGACCATGATCCTGTTGAGCCGCTGGATCGTGTCGCTGCCCGTGGTGATGCACCATCCCGGCACGACCGCATGAACCAGTGCGCACAACCCGCCCCAGATCATCGTCACCCCGAAACGCGAGGCAACAAAGAAATGCTCGACATAGCTTTCATCGACGCTTTTGGGATGTTCGACGAACAGGCGTTTGAACATGATGGCGATCCCTTGCTGCGGCTCGGTGACGCCCTAGCGGGGGAGGAGCGCGGTCGCAAGGCGGCAGCCGGTCAATCCTTCAGGAAAATGGCTTCGATCGGCAGGCCGAAGAGGTCGGCGATGCGAAAGGCGAGCGGCAATGACGGGTCATATTTGCCCGTCTCGATCGCGTTGACCGACTGGCGCGATACCTCCAGTCGGTCGGCCAGATCCTGCTGGCTCCAGTCGCGCTCGGCGCGCAGGACTTTGAGGCGGTTCTTCACGGGCAGGGTCCGCCATCGCCGATCGTCGCCTTGTTGACCAGCGAACCCGCTGCCAGCCCGAGGCACCAGACCGGGAAGACATAGAAGAGCGGCACCCTGGGCACGTCGGTGAGCAGCTCCAATATCCCCCAGCCGCTCGCGAGCGCCAGCGTCAATCCGGTTGCGACGAGCATCTTGCGGATCTCCAGCATCCGGACATATTCGTCTGACAATTCGGTGATATAGCGCGCCATCGCCCAGATGAATCCCGATGTCGCGAGGGCCGGAACCAGCGCCACCGCGACAGTCAGCGGGGTGGCTGCGGCGTCGTCGGGAATGATCCTGCTCGCCAGCATCACCGTAACAATATAGGCGATCGAGATCGGAATCATGCGGCCGATATAACGCCGCCGCGCAGAGATCGAGGCCATCGCTCAGCTCTTCCGGCAGGCCGCGCGCGGCGTGGTCGCGACCATGGCGATGGGCAGGGCCAGGACAAGTGCGCTGCCCACCGACGCCGGGATGAGGTCGGCGATCCACGCAAGGGCAATGGCGAAACTGGCAACAGCCCAGATCAGGGCACGGAATAAAGGCGGCATTGGTCAGGCTCCCTTGTTAATAAGTAAAGGAACATTGACACAGCGAATCGAAATTGTCAAGCAACATTGACTAAATGCCAAGCTTGCCAAACAGATTGCATCCGGCTGTGGACGCAAGGAGTGGCCCGGAACTAGCCCGGATGCTCGCCTACATCGTGACGCCGACGCCGGTTCACCAGGTGCGTGGTGGCCAGCATGACGGCGCCGAGCGACGTCAGCAGTCGGTCGGCGGTTTGCGCGTCGGGCAACGCCAACCAGCCTTCGTGCGCGGCGAGGCCAGCCGCAAGAAAGCTGATGCCGACGACCGCGAGGAGGGTGGGGCATTGTGCCCGTGCCGCTGCCGCCCTCCATTGATGGCGATGGCCGCGGTCGGGAGCGCAATCATCAATATCGCTGCGTGAACCCCGTCGGGCAGGTGGAGCCAGCTGCCGAGCGCGGGTGCGACCAGCAGCGCGAGCGGAAGCGCAAGGCAGTGGACGAGGCAGGCGGACGACAGGGCGATACCGGCGAGGTCCGCGGTCCGGGCGCGCGGCGAGGGGAGGCACATGACATGTCTTTCGCGGGAGGGATTGCGACGCCAGATAATGATACATAGTATCATTGCAACCCCCGTTGCGAATCCCGCCCTTGCCGCTCCTATCGCTTGCTGGCAAAGGGGCGCCGCACTTTTGCGCAAGAAAGGCCGTTTTTTCGATGTCCGACATGATCCGCGTCACCCTTCCCGATGGCTCTGCCCGTGAAGTCGCGCGCGGGACCACCCCGGCCGAGATCGCGGCCGCCATCGGCCCCGGCCTTGCCAAGGCGGCGCTGGCGGCAAAAATCGACGGCGAACTGCGCGACATCATGCGACCGCTGGAGGAAGACACGAACCTGGCGCTGGTCACCAGCCGCGACGAGGCCGATGCGCTCGAACTCGCGCGCCACGATTATGCGCATGTCCTCGCCGAAGCGGTGCAGACGCTGTTTCCGGGCACGCAGATCACCTTTGGTCCCGCGACGAGCGACGGCTTTTATTACGACTTCGCGCCGACCGCTGAACATGGCCCATTCCGCGACGAGGAACTGCCGCTGATCGAGGAGGAGATGCGCCGCATCATCGCCGCCGACAAGCCGCTGCGCCGCGAGGTGTGGGACCGCGACGCGCTGATCGCCCGCTGGAAGAAGGACGGCGAGACGTTCAAGGCCGAATGGGCGGCCGAGCTGCCCGCGGGCGAGGAGATCAGCGTTTACTGGTCGGGCGACGACTGGATGGACATGTGCCGCGGGCCGCATCTGGCGTCGACGGGCAAGCTCGACCCGGCGGCGTTCAAGCTCACGCGGGTTTCGGGCGCCTATTGGCGCGGCGACCAGAAAAATGCGCAGCTTTCGCGCATCTATGGCACCGGCTGGCTGAACAGGAAGCAGCTCGCCGAGCATCTTGTCCGGCTGGAGGAAGCGGCCAAGCGCGACCATCGTCGGCTGGGGCAGGAGATGGACCTGTTCCACCTGCAACAGGAGGCGCATGGTTCGGTCTTCTGGCATCCCAATGGCTTCGTCGTGTGGCGCGAGCTCGAGGCCTATATGCGCCGCGCGATCGACGCCGCGGGCTATCGCGAGGTCAAGACGCCGCAGGTGATGGACGCGCGCCAGTGGGAACAGTCGGGCCACTGGGGCAAATATCGCGAAAATATGTTCGTCATCCCCGACGAGGTGCCGAACACCGAGGATGAAGGCCCGATCGTCTCCGACGATGCCGAGTGGATGGCGCTGAAGCCGATGAATTGCCCGGCGCATGTGCTGATCTTCCGCCAGGGCATGAAAAGCTATCGCGACCTGCCGCTGCGGCTTTACGAAAATGGCTGCTGCCACCGCAACGAACCCCACGGTGCGCTGCACGGGCTGATGCGCGTGCGCCAGTTCACCCAGGACGACGCGCATATCTTCTGCCGCGAAGATCAGATCGTCGAGGAAGTCCGCAATTTCTGCGCGCTCGCCGACCGCATCTACAAGGATTTCGGCTTCACCTATGCGATCAAGCTGGCGCTGCGTCCCGAAAAGCGCTTCGGCAGCGACGCGATGTGGGACAAGTCCGAGGATGAGCTGCGCAACGCGGTGATCGAGGCGGGGCTTGCGACCGAGCAATATGGCTGGGAGGAACTGCCCGGCGAAGGCGCCTTCTATGCGCCCAAGCTCGAATGGCATCTGACCGACGCGATCGGCCGGACGTGGCAGGTCGGCACGATCCAGTCCGACCGCGTGCTCCCCGACCGGCTCGACGCCTCCTATATTGGCGAGGATGGCGAGCGGCATCGCCCGGTGATGCTCCACCGCGCGATCTTCGGCAGCTATGAACGCTTTATCGGCATTTTGATCGAGCATTTCGTCGGCCGCTTCCCGACCTGGCTCGCGCCGGTGCAGGCAGTCGTCGCGACGATCGTCAGCGACGCCGACGATTATGCGAAGGCCGCGACCGCACGGCTCGTCGCCGCGGGCATCCGCACCGAGAGCGATCTGCGCAACGAAAAGATCAACTACAAGGTGCGCGAACACAGCCTCGCCAAAGTCCCCCACCTGCTCGTCGTCGGCAAGCGCGAGGCCGAGGAAGGCACCGTCGCGATCCGCACGCTGGGGCAGGACGGCCAGCGCATCATGCCGCTCGCCGAAGCGATCGCGATGCTGAAGACCCAGGCGACCCCGCCGGACCTCAAGGTCCGGTGAGCGCGGTCGGCTTCGGTCGCCACGCGGCGGACGAGCGGCTGCCGCGGCATCGCCATGCCCATGGCTATATCGCGGTCGTGCTCGGCGGCGGATATGAAGAAGCGGGCGACGAGGGGCGGTTTGCGGTGCGGCCGGGCATGGTCGTCGTCCACGGGTGCTGGACCGCGCATCTCGACCGCTTCGGCGCGCGTGGGGCGGAGGTGCTCAACCTGCCCTTAGTGCCGGGACTGGCGCCCGGTGTCGGCACGATCGACGATCCCGACACGGCGGCGCGGCTGGCCGAGCGCGACCCGCGCGCCGCGGCGGCGTTCGTTGCGGAGTGGTTCTGCGCGAGCGACGATCGACACACCGACTGGCCCGACCGGCTCGCCGCGGCGCTCGGCGCCGATCCCGACCTTGCGATCACGCCATGGGCGCGCGCCGTCGGCCTCGATCCGGCGTCGGTCAGCCGCGGTTTCGCGCGCGCCTATGGCACCAGCCCCAAGCGCTTCCGCCTCGAAGCGCGAACGCGCCGCGCCCTTGCCGCGCTGCCCGGCTGGCGCGGTACGCTCGCCGATCTCGCGGCCGACCAGGGTTTCGCCGACCAGGCGCATCTCGCTCGCGCGGTCGCGGCGATGACCGGCCTTCCGCCCGTGCGCCTGCGGGCAAAGTCCGTTCAAGCCAGCGGGGTGCCGCGCGGCTAGGCAGTGGGCATGCATCGCCGACACCTCCTCGCCGCCGCGCTCGCCGCACCCGCCCTTTCGCTCCTGCCGTCCGTCCCCGCCCTCGCGCAGCCGCAACGCCCGCCGATGCGCACGCGGTGGAAAGTTCGCGCCTCCGAAGGCTTCGATGCGCTCGCCTTCCTCGGTCCGCTGGCGGGCGGCGAGCTTTACCTTCCCTATTACAAGGCTGACGCCGACGTCTTCGCCGCGGAGCTGCCTGCCGCCGCGCACGCCGAGATCGCGGCGCTGTGGAAAGAGGCCGAGCGCGCGCAGTTTGGGCTGCTCGGCCCGAACCTCTCGGTAATCTTCTCGAACGGCAATGATGGCGATCTCGCGGCGCTGATCGCAGGGGCCGCCGACCCGGAGGCGCGACTGCTGCCCGCCTATCGGGCCAGCCCCTATTGGGCCGAGGCCGACTGGCGCTGGTTCGTCGGTGCGGCGCCGCGGCTGCGCGCCGTGTTCGAGGCGATGCAGACGGCGGGCTTTGCCGCGTTTCGCCAACGCCGTATCGGCGATATCGACGCGCGCATCGCAGAGCTGACGCGCAGCCTCGGCGATTATGACGTGATCCGCTGGCACGAAAAGCTCACGGGGCGCGGGTTCGACCCGCAGATCGAGGTCGTGCTGCTGCAATTCTGCAAACCGCACGGGATCAAGGTGCAGGGGCAGACGTTCCTGCAGGCGACCGACTGGGGCGTGCCGATCACCGTGCGCAACGCCGCGCACGAGATGCTGCACCCGCCGATCCCGATGGACGGGCCCGCGGCAACCGCAGCGCTCGCGCTGCTTGGCAAGGACCCGTTGATCCCGCGCATCGTCGCCGACCATGATCCCAAATGGGGCTATACGACGCTCGAAGGGATGCTGAACGAGGATATGGCGCAGGCGCTCGATCAGCTTATCAGCGAGGCTTTGGGCGTCGCGCGCAATCCCGCCGACCGCTGGCGCAAGGCCGACGACGGCATCCATGTGCTCGCCGGTGCGATTTATGGAATGCTGCGGCAGGATCGCTGGGTGGAAAGCGGCGGTTCGATCGAAGCATGGCTGGCGGACGCGGTGCGCGCGGGCCGTTTCGATCCGCCGCGGCTTCACGCGATCGCGGCGCAGGTGCTCGAACGACCGGTTGACGCGCTCTGGCCGCTCGGCTGAGGGACTAGCCGGGACCCGTTCGCTGCGGTATCGGCCGCGCGATGACCAGCCTGACCCACCTTGTCGGCTTCGCGCCGCTGACGCTCGCGGGCGCCGCCGCGATGACCTTTGGCGCCGCCTATGTCCGCGGGCTCACCGGGTTCGGCATGGCGATCATCCTCGTGCCGCTGCTCGGCCTCATCATGCCGCCGGGCGAGGCGGTGGTTATGGGCATTTTGCTGCAACTCCTGATCGGCCCGGTCGGGATAGGCATGATCGTCGCCGACGCCGATCGCGCGACCGCCTGGCCGATCGGCCTGCTCGCGATGGCGCTGACGCCGCTCGGCATGGTCGCGCTCGACCATACGCCCGCCGACCTCGCGCGCCTGCTCATCACGCTCGCCGCGGTCGCCGCCTTCGTCGCGGTGCTGCTTCCCAAACAGGCGGAGGGGCACCGGCCCGGCAAGCTCGCGGTCGCGGGCACGGGAATAGCCTCGGGCATCCTCACCGGCTTCGCCGCCATGCCCGGCCCGCCTGTCGTGCCCTTCTATCTGCGTCGCCGCGTCGAGCCGAAGGTGGCGCGCGCGTCGATGCTGATGATCTTCTTCATGACCGCAATCGCTGGCACGCTCGCGGCGCTCTGGCTCGGCATCGCGAACTGGCGGCTTTTGCTCGTGTCGCTGATCCTCTTCGCGCCGATGTGGCTCGGCAACCGCGTCGGCGCTCGCCACTTCGGCCGCGTGCCCCCGCACATCTGGCAGGCAATGGTCGCCCTCGTGCTGGGGGTCGCGGCGGTTTCGGCGGTAGTGCGCTTGATATAGTAACATTACTATATTTTGTATGGACACAGCGTAGATATAGTATATGTTCCTATCCGAAAGGAGCGAGTCATGGGCAAATATGACCCGCTCGGCGAGCATCTTCGGGCGCTACCCGGCGATCGATGGAATGCGAGTTTTGCCGAGATCGAGCGCATTTTGGGCTTCCGTTTGCCGAGTAGCGCGCGCGAGCACCGCGCCTGGTGGGCCAATCACAGCGGCGGTAATCACAGCCAGGCCGCGGCGTGGGTGAAAGCCGGATGGGAAACGCGCGACGTCGATCAGAAACGCGAGCGCATCGGGTTCGAGCGGGTGCGGTCGCAGGGACAGGCGGCTCAGCAACCGGCGGCCGATTTGTGGGCCGAAGCCGCGCGTATCACCGGCATCAGGGATCGCGGCGAGCTGGAGCGGGCGGCTGCCAGCGCGCTTATCCAGCGCGAGGCGGCACGAAAGCTGGCGTTGATGGGCGGTAGCGACCCCGGCGCGACAGCGGCGCCGCGCGAGCGATCCGGCGCGTGATCCTGATCGACAGTTCGGTCTGGATCGATCATCTGCGCAGCGCCAATGCGGGGCTTGCGCTGGCGCTTGCCGAAGGCCGCATCGTTCAGCACCCATTCGTCACCGCCGAGCTGGCGCTCGGCTCGCTGGCGAGCCGCGACCGGTTCGTCGCGATGCTCGGCTTGCTTTCGCCCGCGCCAGTGGTCGAAAGCGCAAGATTGCTCGACTTCATAACGAACCACCGCCTGTTCGGCACCGGACTCGGCATGGTCGATGCGCATCTGTTGGCATCGACCGCCGAGCTGGGCGCCGCACGGCTCTGGACGAGCGATCGGCGGCTCGCGGAACAGGCGGAACGGCTCGGCCTTCTTTATCGACCCTGACGCCACCTCGCGTATAAGGATCAAAGACTCCGCAGCGCCTGCGCCGGTTTCACCGACAGCAAGGGCCAGCTTCCCGCGATGCCGATCAGGAAGGACAGGCCCGCGCCGCCGATCAGCGTCGCACCGACGATCAGCGGGTCGGGCGCGAAGCCGAACTCGAACAGGCTGACGACGACATAGCGCGCCGCGATCAGGCCAAGCCCCAAGGCCAGTACCGCCAGCACCGCCGCGAGCGCCGCATATTCCATCGCCTGCGCGCCGAGAATCTGGCCTCTTGTGGCGCCGAGCAGCTTCAGGATCACGCTGTCATAGACGCGCCGTTCGCGGCTCGCGGCGATCGCACCGATCAGCACCGCGATGCCGGCGAGGATCGCGATGCTCGCCGCCGCGGCGATCGCCTGGCTCATCTGGGTGAGGAGCAATGTGACCTGGCTGACGACATCGCGCACCGCGATCAGCGAGGCGGAGGGGAAGGCGCGCGGGATGCGACGCGCCAGATCTTCTTCGGCCGCGCCGTCAACGGCGATGGTCGCGACCATATTGTGCGGCGCCGCATCGAACGTGCCCGGCGAAAAGACCAGCACATAGTTCAGCCCGAAATTGTCCCAATTGACGGTGCGGAACGATGCGACCTTTGCCTGGACCTCGACCCCCAGCACATTGACCGACAGCGTATCGCCGAGTTTCAGGCCGAGTGAGGTCGCCACCTCCTGCTCGACGCTGACCAGCGGCGGCCCCGCATAATCCGCCGCCCACCAGCTGCCGCCGACCAGCTCGCTGCCGTTCGGCAAGTTGGCGCTGTAGGTCAGCCCGCGGTCGCCGCGCAGCACCCACGCGCCTTCGGGCAGTTCGGCGAGTTCGTCGACACGGCTGCCCGCAAACTCGGTGATGCTGCCGCGCAGCGCGGGTATCATGTTGATTTCGGCCTTTGGGTCGGCCTCCGTCACGATGGAGCGGAAGCGCGCCGCATCGCTGCGCGGCACGTCGAGCACGAAGAAGCTCGGCGCGCGCTGCGGCACGGTGCGGGCGATTTCGGCGGTGATGCTCGTCTGGATCGCCGCGAGCGTCACGAAGAGGGTGAGGCCCAGGCCGAGCGCGACGACAAGCGCGCCGGTCGCGGCGCCGGGGCGGTGCAGGTTCGCAAGCGCGAGGCGCAGCAGCGGGCGGCGCGGACGCGGCAGGCGGCTCGCGATGCGGCGCACCAGCCAGCCGAGCACAACGAGAATCAGGAGCAGGCCGGTCGCTGCCCCGACGAAGCCCAGCGCAAACAGCGGCTCGCGCGCGGTGCCGACCGCGAGCGCGACGATTGCCACAAAGGCCACGGCAACGGCAATGAGCGCGGGCCGGTCGATCCGCGCCGCGCGGTCGACCGTCGCGCGATACAGCCCTGCCGCGGGCACATGCTTCGTCGCCGCAAGCGGCGGCAAGGCAAAGGCGATGGCGATGAGCAGGCCATAGGCGGCACTGACGCCAAGCGGCAGCGGATAGAGCGCGAACCCAGGCCGCACCGGCAGCACGTCGCCTGCGATCCAGCCGATCGCGGCGGGCGCAAGTGCGCCGACCGCCAGCCCTGCGACGATCGATACCGTCGCGACCGCCAGTATCTGCAACCCATAGATGCGCAGCACCGTCGCGCTGTCGGCGCCGAGCACTTTCAATGTCGCGAGGCCCGGCCGTTTGCCCGCAAGATAGCTGGCGACGCCATTGCCAACGCCGATCCCGGCGATCACCAGCGCGGCGAGGCCGACCAGCGACAGGAATTGCCCCATGCGTTCGATAAAGCGCCGCGTGCCCGGCGCGCCGTTGCTGCGATCGGTGATGTCCCAGCCGGCGTCCGGAAATTGTTCGGTCAACGCTTCGCCAACCGCTTCGGGATCGGCGCTCGCGGGCAGGCGCAGGCGATATTTGCTTTCATATAGGCTGCCCGGCTGGATCAGCCGCGTCGCAGGCAGGTCGTCAAGGCCGATGATCGCGACCGGGCCCAGCGTAAAGCCTTCGCCCAGCCGGTCAGGCTCCTCGGCAATGATGCCGTCGATCAGGAAAGATTTGTCGCCGAACTTGACCTGCCCGCCAACCTTGAGATCAAGGCGCGAGGCCATGTCCTTGCCGATCCAGATCGCGCCCGGCGGCGGCGGTCCCTGCCGCACACCGCTTTCGAGCCGCAGCGCGCCATAGAGCGGATAGGCGCTATCGACCGCTTTCAGTTCGGACAGCAGCGCATCGCCGTCGGGATCGTTCGCCATCGCGCGCATCCGCACGGTGGCCGACGGTGTGCCGACGCGGCGAAAGGCGGCCATTTCCTCCGATGTGGCTTCGCGTTGCGGCAGGCTGAACTCGACGTCGCCGCCCAGGATCGTTTGCCCGCGCACTTCAAGTTCGCTGGTGATGCCGCGCGTCAGGCTGCCGATCGCCGCGAGCGTTGCGACGCCGAGGAACAGGCAGACGGCGAGCAGGCGCAGCCCGCGAATGCGCGCGGCAAGGTCGCGGCGGGCGATGCGCCAGAGTGAGGCGAGGGGTAGCATCAGAGCTGCGCCCTCTCAGCCCGTTCGTGTCGAGCGAAGTCGAGACACCCATCGAAACGGAGCAAGGTCGAGGGGCATCTCGACTTCGCTCGATGCGAGCGGAATGGGACGGTTGTCACGCCGCCCGTTCCTCGATCTTGCCGTCATGCATCACCACCACCCGGTCGCAATGTTCGGCCAGTTCGGGGTCGTGGGTGATGATCAGCAGGGTCGCGCCCAGCGCCGCGCGGCGCGCAAAGATCAGCTCGATGATCGCATGACCCGTCGCGGTGTCGAGGTTGCCCGTCGGCTCGTCGGCAAAGATGATCGCGGGTTCGCTCGCCATCGCGCGTGCGATTGCGACGCGTTGTTGTTCGCCGCCCGACAGTTGCGCAGGATAATGGGCGAGGCGATGACCGAGCCCGACCGCTTCGAGTTCGGCGGCGGCGCGGCCGAACGGATCGGGGATTCCTGCCAGTTCCAGCGGCACCGCGACATTTTCCAGCGCGGTCATCGTCGGCAGCAGGTGAAAGGCCTGGAGCACGATGCCGATGCGACCGCGGCGCGCGCGCGCCAGCGCGTCCTCGTCCATCGCCGCGAAATCGAGCCCCGCGACCTTGATCGAGCCGCCGTTCGCGCGTTCGAGCCCCGCGAGCACCGCCATCAGCGAGCTTTTGCCCGACCCCGACGGACCGAGCAGCGCGACCGACGTGCCCGCGGCGACCTCGAGGTCGACCCCGCGCAAAATTTCGACGGGGGCCTTGTCGCTCCCCAGGGTCAGCGTCACATTATGAGCGGCAATCGCCAGATCCGGCGAAGGTCGGGAAACGTCGGTCAAGAAGGAACCCTTTGGAAATGAAAACGGCCGGATGGCGGTCTGCCTTGATATATGGTTGCGTCTTCGCGCTTTGCCAACCGCTTGCCGCCTGCGGCTCGGCGGAGGCGCCACCGGCATCGACGAACGACGGAAAGGCGGCGAAAGCCGTCCCCGCGATTCCCGCCGACGCACCGCTCGTCATTGCGTTCGGCGACAGCCTCTACGCCGGTTACCAGCTTGGGCCCAAAGAAGGACTGGCGCCGCAGCTTCAGGCCGCGCTCGCCGCCGACGGCGTCGTTGCGCGCGTTCAGAATGCCGGCGTGTCGGGCGATACGAGCGCCGCGGGCCGCCAGCGGCTGACCTATGTGCTCGACAATGCGAAGGTGAAGCCGACGCTCATCGTGCTGGGGCTCGGCGGCAACGACATGCTGCGTGGCATCGGCCCCGACCAGACGCGCGCCAATCTCGACGCCATGCTCGCCGAGCTTCAAAGGCGCGACATTCCCGTACTGCTCACCGGCATGATGGCGGCGCCGAACCTTGGCAGCGACTATGCGGACAAGTTTAACGCCATCTTTCCCGATCTCGCCGCGAAATATGACGTAAGCTTCTATCCCTTCATCCTCGACAATGTCGTCACCAATAAGGCGCTGATGCTCGGCGACAATCTCCATCCCAATGCCAAGGGCGTGAAGGTCGTGGCCGACGCCCTCGCGCCGCTCGTCGAGCAGGCGCTGCCTGACGCGGAATAAATCCTCCCCATGGCTTCGCCACAGGGAGGATCAGAGCCTCAACCTCCCCGCGGCCCGAACAGGATGATCGCCGCGCCGCCCAGGCACACCGCGGCGCCGATCAAATCCCAGCGGTCGGGCTTCGCCCCCTCGACCGCCCACAGCCAGAGCAGCGCCGCGGCGATATAAACGCCGCCATAGGCAGCATAAGTGCGCCCCGCATGATCGGCCTCGACCAGTGTGAGCAGGTAAGCGAACAGCGCGAGCGAGGCGATCCCCGGCACCACCCACCACACCGACTTGTCCATCCTGAGCCACGCCCAGAAGGCGAAGCAGCCCGCGATCTCCGCCAGCGCCGCGCCGATATATGCAAAAGCCGTCATGCGCGGCACCGTGCCCCGGCGCTGCGCAAATGAAAAGGGGCGACCCGCGGGCCGCCCCTTCCTGTGTCGGGCGCTTTCCGAACGGATCAGAAAGCGAAACCGACGCCGACGACGAAGCTGTCGAAGTCGCCGAAGTTCTCGATGAACTGGTGGCGATACTCCCCCTTGGCGTACAGGTTCTGGCCCAGCTTGTGCTGGTAGCCTGCGCCGACATAGGGATCGTCGATGTCGCCGAAGGTGTAGCCGCCGGTGGCGTAGAGCTTGCCGTTGGCGCCGATCTTGGCACCGGCGCGCGCGCCGGCCGAGAACTGGACGTTCGCGCCGTCGACGAGCACCTTGTCGCCCGCGATTTCGGCGCCGAGGAAGGTCGAGCTGCCGAGGTCGAAGTCATAACCGGCGGCGGCGCCGAGCGTGGCTTCGTCCTGGCCATTGCCGGTGATCAGGCCGCCGCGAACTTCCACGCGGCCTTCGCCGCCGGGGGCCGCAAGGGCGGGGGAGGCGAGGGCGGCCGAGAGGAGAGCGGCTGCAACTGCGAATTTTTTCATTTTTCGTTCCTTCATTCTTGACAGGACCACGCCCTTTGGGTCGCGGCCCGGCCCCTAAATGGCGTCGGCGCCTGTCGCGTCAATGAACGGATCGTTCAGAATGTGACAATTTTCTTATCTGTGTTATTTTTACCACACGGTATAGAATGGCTATGCAGGGACGTTGCGGCCAATCCCTTGGAAAAGCGACGTTCTTGCTGGAGGTATGTTGATGAAGGAGCGGGCGTTCAGCCCAGCGCTGCCTGCTTTTCCTCGGCGATGCGGTCGAGTTCGGCGCGCGTCGGCCTGGTCGCGGCGCTCTTCAATTGCCCGCACGCCGCCATGATGTCGCGCCCGCGCGGGGTGCGGATCGGCGCGGAGATTCCCGCCTTGAAAATCAGGTTGCTGAACGCGCGCACCCGCTCGGGCGTCGAACATTCATAAGGCGCGCCGGGCCAGGGGTTGAAGGGAATCAGGTTGACCTTTGCAGGGAGCTTATACTGCTTGATCAGCCGCACCAGTTCGCGCGCATCCTCGTCGCGGTCATTCTTGTCCTTCAGCATCACATATTCAAAGGTGATGCGCCGCGCATTGTTCGCGCCCGGATAATCGGCGCACGCCTGCAGCAATTCCTCGATGCCATATTTGCGGTTGAGCGGCACAATCTCGTCGCGGATTTCCTTGCTCACCGCGTGCAGCGAGACCGCCAGATTGACCCCGATCTCCTCGCCCGCGCGCGCCATCATCGGCACGACGCCGCTGGTCGACAGCGTAATGCGTCGCTTCGACAGGGCCAGCCCGTCGCCGTCCATAACGATCTTCAGCGCGGCCTTGACCTCGTCGAAATTGTAGAGCGGCTCGCCCATGCCCATCATCACGATGTTGGTGAGCATCCGCCCGTCGGCGGTGTAATGGCCGACCGCATCGTCGTCGGCGTCGTCGTCCTCCGGGTCGGCGTCGGAGCCGGCCCCAAAACCCGCCATATTGCCCTTGGGCCATTCGCCGAGCGCGTCGCGCGCCAGCAGCACCTGCCCGACGATTTCGCCCGCGCCCAGGTTGCGGACGAGGCGCATCGTGCCGGTGTGGCAGAAACGGCAGTTCAATGTGCACCCGACCTGGCTCGACACGCACAAGGTTCCCCGGTCGGCGTCGGGGATGAACACCATTTCATATTCCTGCCCGTCGGCGGCGGCGAGCAGCCATTTGCGCGTGCCGTCGCTCGACACCTGCGCCTCGCGCACTGTCGGGCGACCGATGATGAAACGGTCGGTCAGCCAGGGGCGCATCGCCTTGGCGATGTCGGTCATGCCCATGAAATCGGTGACGCCGCGATGATAGATCCAGTGCCAGATCTGCTTGGCGCGCAGCTTCGCCGCCTTCGCGTCGAGTCCTGCCTCGACCAGCACACCGCCGATCGCATCGCGGCTGAGCCCGACCAGGTCGATACGATTGCCCCCGCGCAGCGGGACGGTGCCCGTCGTGACGGGGTCGATATGGCCGGGAATCTGCATGATGCGGCGCGATATAGTGGGGAAGGGAGAAAAGCGCAATTGCGCGCGAGAATCCTCCCTGTCGCGAAGCGATGGGGAGGATCGTAACCTGCAAGGTCCGGAAACGGTCGGTTGCGGCCGTTGCGCTCCTCCCCGGAACGGGGAGGAACGGCAACTCACCGCCCCAAAACCGCCCCATCGCACACTGACAGGATCAGACCCCGCCGGACCCGCAGCAAGCCGGGGCCGCGATCGTGCCCTGATCGCGGCCCCGGTGCTGACGAACCGTGCAACTTCGGTTCGCGGTCAGTTGCGGATCGAGCTGACCCGGATCGCCTGATTGCGGGTGGCGCCCGCTATCACAACGTCGGCCTGCGCCGACGCCAGGGCGCGCGTGTCGCGGCGGCACTGGCGGACGTCATTCTTGCCGGCGAGGTCATAGCCGGGGGCTTCGCCGCACACCGCGACGACGGCTCGCCAGATCCGGCGGTCGAGCGCCTTGACCCCGGCATCGGTGGACAGGTCGAGATCGTCGTGCGCGACCGCGACGCTGGGGCTTGTGGGGGCGGGCTCGGCCGATGCGGGCTGGCCGACGAGCGCGGCAGCGGCGGTGGCGAGGATCAGAAGCTTTGTCATCTTTTGTCTCCTTCGGCCGGCTAAGGGAGGGGAGGAAGCCGGTAACGCTCTTATACCAGCCGCCGCCGCTGCCGCGGGAGCAACGATGTTGCGCGCCCATTCTGCAAAATTGCAGAATGGGCGCGCGGCGATTATGATGCACAAGGCGCCATGTACGATTGGAACGATCTCAAGGCCTTTCTGGCCGTCGCCGAAACGGGCAGCACGCTCGCCGCCGCCCAGGCGATGCGCGTCAGCCAGACGACCGTTGCGCGGCGTATCGCCGCGCTCGAAGCGGCCACCGGGGTCACGCTCTTCGAACGGCGGCAGGCGGGCTATGCGCTCACCCCGGTGGGGGAGGCGATGCTGGCGAGCGCGGTGGCGGTCCGCGATGCCGCGGATCGCTTTGGCGAGGCCGCGAGCGCGCGCTCGCGCGATGCGGGCGGAACGGTCAGCCTGACGGTCATGGAAATCATCGCGGTGACGATCCTGCCGCCGATCCTGCGCGACCTGCGCGCCGAACATCCCGCCATCCATATCCAGCTCGACACGTCCGACGAAGCGCGCGACCTCGCCGCCGGCGCCGCCGACATCGCGATCCGCAGCAGCAAGCAGCCGTCGGGCGCGGGCCTTGTCGGGCGGCGTATCGCCGACAATGCGTGGACCGTCTATTGCAGCTGCGACTATGCCGACCGCCACGGTGTCCCGCACACGCGCGAGGAACTCGCGAAGCATCCCTTCATCGGTGGCGGCGGCGGCGTCTGGGAGCCCTATCGCGCGTGGCTGCGCCAATATGGGCTCGAGGAATCGGTGGTCATGCAATATGACACGGCGACCGGCCTGCTGTCGGGCGTGCGCGCGGGGATGGGACTGTCGGTGCTGCCCGCCTATCTTGCCGACCGCGAACCCGATCTCATCCGTTGTCTGCCGCCCAGGAGCGACGACACCACGGGGCTGTGGCTGCTCACCCACGAACGGCTGCGCCATGTCCCGCGCGTGCGGCTGGTGCTCGATTTCCTGGCGAGGGAATTGACCAGACTGGCGCGCGATTAACTATTTCATCCGCGCACAGCCCAGCGCCGCCGCGTCGATCGCGGTCGCCGCGCCGCGCAGGCGATAGGTGTCGGCGATCGCGCCGCCCGCCGCCGCGCGGCTTTCGACGCTCATGCTCGGCGCCGATCGCATCGCGGCGAGGATCGCGGCGTCCATCCGCGCGTCGCTCGCCCAGCCGTGGACGCCCTTGCCGGTCAGGATGAAGCGGCGGCTGCCGATCGTCAGGCGCAGGTCGCGTCCCTCTGCGCGCGCCTTCGACAGCCGGACGTAGAATTGGCCGCGGATGCCCGATTTCGGCCAGTAACCGACGCTGGCATAGGGTTTGACCTGGGGCTGCCCGATCGTCGCCGAGGGCGCGGCAATCGCATAGCAGCGCGCCCGCGTCGCGTCGCGAAAGGCGCCCCAGCCATCGAAGATGCCGAGCGCGACCGGCGCCGTTGCAGCGGCGGCCGCGACGGGCATTGCCAGCAGCATCAACAGGGAAAGGGGCCAGTGCCGCATTGCGACCTCGTTCGCGCGATTGTCGATGCTTTGCAAGCATGGCTTGCACGGCGCGTGGCGTGCGTTAAGGAAGGTGGGCATTTTCAGGGGCCGGAATCGGGGCACGAATCGCCTCCGATGCTCTGCCCCCAAGGGACTTCTCCCGCGAAGCACACAGGATGGCGGATTAAGAATGAAAGCGACGATCGAACGCGCAGTCTTGTTGAAAAGCCTCGGCCACGTTCAATCGGTGGTCGAACGGCGCAATACGATCCCGATCCTGTCGAACGTCCTCATCGAAGCCGACGGCACGGGCCAACTCAGGCTGATGGCGACCGACCTTGATCTGCAGGTGGTCGAAACGATTGCCGCCAAGGTCGAAACGCCGGGTACGACCACCGTATCGGCGCACACCCTGTTCGAGATCGCGCGCAAGCTGCCCGAAGGATCGGAAGTCAGCCTCGCCGCCGCCGAGGGCAAGGTGCAGGTCAAGGCCGGCCGCTCGAACTTCAACCTGCCGACCTTGCCGCGCGACGATTTCCCGGTGATCGCCGAGGGCGACCTGCCGACCAATTTCGAACTGCCCGTCGCCGAGCTCATCCAGATCATCGACAAGACGCGCTTCGCCATCTCGACCGAGGAAACGCGCTATTATCTGAACGGCATCTTCCTGCACGTTGCCGAGGATGCGACGGGGCCGGTGCTGAAGGCGGCGGCGACCGACGGCCACCGCCTCGCGCGCTACACGGTGACGCGCCCCGACGGTGCGGCCGGGATGCCCGACGTGATCGTTCCGCGCAAATGCGTTGGCGAAATCCGCAAGCTGCTCGACGAGGCGGAGGGTAATGTCGAAATCAGCCTGTCGGCGAGCAAGATCCGCTTCCAGCTCGGCAACGCGGTCCTGACGTCGAAGCTGATCGACGGCACCTTCCCCGACTACAGCCGCGTCATTCCGACCGCGAATGACAAGCTGCTGAAAGTCGATCCGAAAAGCCTGTTCCAGGGCGTCGACCGCGTGTCGACGATCGCCAGCGAAAAGACGCGCGCGGTCAAGGTCGGGCTCGACAAGGACCGGATCACGCTCAGCGTCACCAGCCCCGAAAACGGCACCGCCGCCGAAGAACTCGCCGCCGCCTACGACAGCGACGCGATGGAGATCGGCTTCAACGCCCGCTACCTCAGCGACATTTTGGGACAGGTCGATGGCGACAGCGTCGAACTTCACCTCGCCGACGCCAACGCCCCTACGCTGATCCGCGAGAGCGAAAAAAGCCCGGCGCTTTACGTGCTGATGCCGATGCGGGTCTGATCGCGTAACAAGCCCGTCATTGCGAACGAAGCGAAGCAATCCAGAGTCGCTTAAACCGCTCTGGATTGCTTCGCTTCGTTCGCAATGACGAAAATGAAGCCAGGCTTACCCCGCCTTCGCAACCCGCCAGATCACCCCGCCGGTATCGTCGGCGACCAGCGCGCTGCCGTCCTTCGCGACCTTGACGTCGGCCGGGCGGCCGCGGGTGGTTTTGCCGTCGGCGGCAAGGAAGCGGTCGAGCAGCGTGATCGGCAGCGCATCGAGCGGCTTGCCGTTCGCGCCGAACTTGACGAACACGACGTCATAGCCGGCGACGGGATCGCGGTTCCACGACCCGTGCCGGGCGATCAGCGCCCCGTTCGCCCAGCGCTCGCCCAGTGCGAGGCCTTCGGTGAAGGTGAAGCCCAGCGGCGCGGTGTGAGCGCCCAGCCCATATGCGGGCCGTTTGACATATTGGCGCCGATCCTCGGTCTCGGGTTCGACGCGCGGGTCGATGAAACCGCCCCAATAATACCAGGGCCAGCCATAGAAATCGCCCTCGTCGACGTCGGTCAGATAATCGGGAACCAGGTCGCTGCCCAGCATGTCGCGTTCGTTCACCACGGTCCACAGCTGCTCGCTGCCCGGATAGAAGGCGAGCCCGACGGGGTTGCGGATACCCGCGGCGAAGGTGCGGATATATTTGCTCTCGGGCCGCACTTCGAGAACGCTGGCGCGGCGAAACTCGCGGTTCATCCCCGCTTCTCCGATGTTCGAATCGGCGCCGACGCCGATATACAACCATCCGTTCGGCGCCGCGGTCAGGCTCTTGGTCCAGTGACGGTTGGTGCCTTTGGCGGGCAGATCGACGATCTTGACAGGTTTGCCGCTCATCTTCGTCTCACCCTCGACATAGGGAAAGGCGAGCAGCGCGTCGGTGTTCGCGACGTAAAGCGTATCGCCGACCAGCGCCATGCCATAAGGCGAATTAAGTCCGCTGATATAGGTGCTCTTCAGCTCGGCCTTGCCGTCGCCGTCGGCGTCGCGGAGCAGCGTGATTCGGTTCGCCGACGGCTTTCGGCCCGCGCCCGCCTTGCCCATCAGATTTTTCATCACCGCGCCCTGCACACCGCCGTCCTTGCGCGGCGGGCTTTGCGATTCGGCGGTGAGAACATCGCCGTTGGGCAGCACGAGAATCGTACGCGGATGGTCGAGTCCTTCGGCAAAGCGCCCGACGGTCAGCCCCTCGGCGGCGCTCGGCGCCTGTCCGGCGGGCCAGCTCGTCGCTTCGGGCACGTTGATCGTCGGGAAAGTCTCGGTGCGCTGCGAGGCCATGACCGGCACGCGGCCGCTGAGCTCGGCGGTCGAGAAGCGTGCGACATCGGGCCGCGACATGATATAAAGGGTGACGCTACCGACGAGCAGCAGCAGCAGAAGGGTGAGGCCGACATATTTCAGGATCTTGCGCATGGCTCGTGTCTACACGGGCAAGGCGCGGCGGCAAAGGGGCGAAACGAAGCGCGGTCGGCGAGGGCGGTCAAGCCTGCATCGCGGTCGATTAACCTTACCCGGCCGTTCATCACGGTTGGGAACGGCGCGGTGAGGGGCAGGGCGTAGAGCAGGCGTTCCAGTCACGGACCAGGAAGCCGATGCACCTGCCAGCCCCTTTTCTCAGCGACCGCACCGCGGTCGAGGACGCGAATGCGCTTATCAGCCTGCATGGTGAAGAGGCCGGATTTGCGGCAGCGGCGCGCGCCGAACAATATCGGGCGTTGGGCAACCATGTCCATTTCGCGCGCTGGCGGCAGATCGAGCGGCTGATCACCTATCTGTCGGTCGACGACGTCCTCGACACAGTTCACTGAGCCTGAATCCGCAGCCCCGCGGTTTCGGGCAATCCGGCCATGATATTGAGGTTCTGGACGCACGCGCCGCTGGCGCCCTTGCCCAGATTGTCGAGCCGCGCGACGAGCCGCGCCTGGTCGGCGTCAGCATTGGAGAAGACGAATAGTTCGATGCGGTCATCCCGCGCATCCGACGCGCGCAGCAGCATTTCGCCGTCCGCAGGCATATCGCCCATGGCGACGATTGGGCTCGCGCCGTAAAAGTCGGCGAGCGCGGCGCGCAGCGCATCGGGTGCGGCGGCGCGGGGCATGGCACCGAGCGGCAGCGGCACTTCGACCACCATCCCGCGATGCGCCGGGATCACCGCGGGCGAAAAGAGCGGCGCAACCGACAGGCCGCAGTGCATCTGCATTTCGGGCACATGCTTGTGACCGAGGGCAAGCGCATAGCCGCGCCAGGCGATGTCGCGGTCACCCTCAAAGCGTTCGATCAGCGCCTTGCCGCCGCCCGAATAGCCGCTGACCGCGTGGCAGATATAGGGCCAGTCGGCGGGCAGAAGGCCTGCGCGCACCAGCGGCGCGACGAGCGCGATGAACCCGGTCGAATAGCAGCCGGGGTTTGACACGCGTGCCGCCGCAGCCACCGCATCATGCCCGACGACTTCGGGAAAACCATAGGTCCAGCCCGGCGCGACGCGGTGCGCGGTCGAAGCGTCGATCACGCGGGTCCGGTCGTTGTCGATCATCGCCACCGCCTCGCGCGCCGCATCGTCGGGCAGGCAGAGGATCACGAAATCGGCGTCGTTCAGGGCTTCGCGCCGCGCCGCGGCATCCTTGCGGCGGGCCGCGTCGAGCGCGATCAGCGCGAATTCACGTCGCCCTGCGAGCCGCTCGGCAATTTCAAGGCCCGTCGTCCCCGCGGCGCCGTCGATGAAGATGCTCTGGACCATGGCTAGTGAAGCCGCTTTGCGCCGCTCACCGGCTCCTCGTGCCCCTCGGCTCTCGTCCGAGCGATCAGGTCGGCAAGCGGTTCGGCGCGCACCTCGTTCCAGTGCTGGCTTGCGTGAACGATCGTTCGTTCGTCGGCCATGATCCCGACATGACCGGGAAAAAAGACAAGGTCGCCGCGTTTCAGTTCGTCGACATCGACATCCTTGTCGGGTCCGAGCGCGGCAAGTTGCAGGTCGGTGTCGCGCGGCAGCTGGATGCCGGCCGCGGTCCAGGCCAGTTGGACCAGTCCTGAACAATCGATGCCTTTGGTCGTGCGACCTCCCCAGAGATAGGGTGCGCCGATCATATCTTCGGCGAGACCGGCAGGGTCGCTCTCGGTCAGGCCGACCTCTGCAAGGGCGGCGAGCGGCAGATAACCGTGCGAGGTCACGAGCCACTCGCCTTGGGGTTCGCCCATCACGAGCGCCCCGCGCGGCAGCACACCGGGCCCGCCGCTCGCCGCATCGGGCGCGCTGTGGAGCATGGCTTCGACCATCTGAACACGGTGCGTAGGGGCGATCGGCGCGCCCAGTGCTTCGGCCGCGAGATAGCCGACATAATGGTCAGCCAGGCAATAACCCCATGCCCAGCCGCCGGTCAGGTCGAGCAGCGCAAAGCCTTCGCCGAACAGCAACTCGCTCGTCTGTTCGGCGTCGAGCGACGGCGCCGCGCGCAGCGCCGCGGCGGGCAGCACGGCGCTCCGCATCATCGGGGCGGCATAATGCGGCGCGAAATAGGTGCCGGCGACCGCAATATCGGCCAGATCGGGGCGGATCGCGACGAGACGCGGATCGAAGGCCTGCGACGTGCCGGTCAGGCCAAAGCGATCGCGGCCCGCGCCGACGGTGCCGGGGCGCCCCATCCGCACGCGGCTTGCCGTCATATTGTCACCGCTCTCTGCTTTCACGTGCCGTCCTGTTGCAACCGGGGTCCGTCGAGTGCGGACAATCGCGGGCCATTAGACCAGCGACCGAGGCTTTATCAAGCCTTGCCGCGGCGGTCGTAGCGCGTCTGCAGCATCGCCCATGCGGCGCGCAGCCCCAGCGCCGCGCCTCCTTTTGGTCGGCCGGGTTTCGCCGACGGACGCCAGGCGAAGGTGTCGATATGCGCCCAGGCGGCGCCATCGGGAACAAAGCGCTTCAGGAACAGGGCCGCAGTGATCGCGCCGGCGAACGGCGAACTGCCCGCATTGCCCAGGTCGGCGATGTCGGTTTCGAGGAGGTCGGCATAGCCGTCCCACAGCGGCATCCGCCACAGCGGGTCGTCGCGCGCGATGCCGCCCACCAGCATCGCTTCGGCGAGCGCGTCGTCATTGGCGAAGAGCGGCGGCAGGTCGGGCCCGAGCGCGACGCGCGCGGCACCCGTCAGCGTCGCGAAATCGACGATCAACTCGGGCTTTGATTCCCCGGCTTTCGTCAACGCATCGCCGAGCACGAGGCGGCCTTCGGCGTCAGTGTTGCCGATTTCGACGGTCAAACCCTTCCGGCTTTTGAGCACGTCGCCGGGACGAAAGGCATCGGACGAAATGGCGTTTTCGGCCGCCGCGACAAGACAATGCAGCCGCACGGGCAGTCCGCTTGCCATCACCAGTTCGGCCAGCGCCAGCACGTGCGCGGCCCCGCCCATATCCTTTTTCATCAGCCGCATTCCCGCCGCCGGCTTGATATCGAGGCCGCCGCTGTCGAAGCTGATCCCCTTGCCGACGAGCGCGACGCGGGGATGATCCGCCTTGCCCCATTCGATCTCGATCAGGCGCGGCGCGTGGTGCTTGGCGGCGGCGCGGCCGACCGCGTGGATCATGGGATAGCCCTGTTCGAGCGCCTCGCCCTTGGTGACGGTCAGCTTGCCGCCGTGCGCCCTGGCGATGCGCTCGGCGGTCTTTTCGATGGCAGCCGGACCCATATCGGCGGCGGGCGTGTTGACGAGATCGCGCACGAGCGCCACCGCGCGCGCCTCGGCTATCATGGGTGCGATCGCCGCGACGTCGCTGGTGAGCAGGACGCGCGGTCCTTTCGCGGTCGTTTCCGATTTATAGGCATCAAAGCGATATTGCGCGCTCATCCAGCCGAACATCGCCTGTCCGGGCTGATGTCCGTCGAGACGGTAGCGGCCTTCGGGGAGGATCTGCCCCAGCTTGGCGAGGCACCATGCGGACAGCTTTTCGACATCGGCCACCGTCGTGACGACCGACCATTTGTCAGGATCGTCGCCGGGCAGGATGGCGTGGGCATAGGCATCGGGTTTGAAGTCGATCGCGGCCAGATGCGCGCGTTCGCGCGGGCTGCGCCCCTTCAGCCACTCGTCATGGCTTTTCTTGTCGACGAGATGGATTGTGCGCGCATCCTGCCCCTTATCGGGCTGGATCAAGTCGGAATAGTCGATCATGCCCGCCGTGCTAGGCCGATCGGGATATTTTGTCGATTCCCGGCGTTATGCCTGCATGACGAACAAAAGACCCTGGCGAAACGCCGTTTCGTTGCTTGCCGGTGCGCTGTTGCTGGCGGGCTGTTCCGAAGACCGGCCGACACAGGTGGAAAAGATGGTGGCCGCCGCCGTCCCCGGCGCGCCGCCCACCGCCGCCGCCGACGAAGCGGCCAAAAATGCTTCGGCATCGAAGGTCAGCGAAAGCAGCGACTTGATCGAGTTCACCTATAGCTATCCCGCCGACGCCGCGCGGATTCCCGAACTCGCCGAGGCATTGGACAGCGATCGCGCCGCGAAGCGCGCGGCGCTCATCGCAGCGGCGGAGCGCGCCAAGGCCGCGGCCGAAAAGAACGACCATCCCTATCGCCCGCACAGCCATCGCCAGACCTGGCAGCGCGTCACCAACACGCCGCGCTTTCTCAGCCTGTCGGCGGAGATCGATACCTATACGGGTGGCGCACACGGGATGGAGGTGTTCGACACGCTGCTGTGGGACCGGGGCCGCCGCAAGCGGATGAAACCGCTCGACCTGTTCGAGAGCAGCGCCGCCTTCGACGCCGCAGTCCGTGAGGCCTTCTGCGCGGGGATCAAGCGTGCGAAAGCCGCGAAGGGCATCGCGGCGGCGGAGGCGCCCGACAGCCCCTTTGCCAAATGCCCGCCGGCGTCGGCGCAGACGGTGTGGATCGGCTCGTCCGACGGGCGCTATCTCGACCGCCTGACGATCGCGATCGCTCCTTATGAAGTCGGCCCCTATGCCGAGGGCAGCTATCGGATCAACGTGCCGATCACCGGCGCGGTCGCGAAGGTCGTGAAGGACGAGTTTGCGCGCAATATCATGCCGATAAACCAACCCTAGCGAACCAACACGACACAGGAAGGGAGACACATTATGCCCGCCAGATCGAAAGCCCAGCAGAAAGCGGCGGGTGCCGCACTCAGCGCCAGGCGTGGTGAGATGCCGAAATCGAAACTGAAAGGCGCATCGAAAGAAATGGCCGAAAGCATGACCGAAAAACAGCTCGAAGATTTCGCCAGGGGCTCGACCAAAGGCAAGCCCGATCACGTCGATTGACCCTCACTCGGCGGCTTCGAGTTCGGTTGGCGCGGCCGGGGCCTTTGCCTTCGCATTGGTGAAGGTCAATATGCCGTCGTCGATCGCGCCGGTGCGCATGTCGATGCGATCCTGCACATAATTCTGGCTGAGCCGCCACGGCAGCGACGCCGTGCTTTTGGGCATGATGTGCAGCGACCGCTGGATATAGCCCGACGAGAAATCGAAGACATTTTCTTCCTCCAGGCTCGACGGATCGGCAAGCACGGGGGTCGCGACCAGCGTGTTCGTCGCCTTCATATGATTGAGCACGCGGCACACATATTCGGACACGATGTCGGCGCGCAGCGTCCAGCTGGCGTTGAGATAGCCGAACACCGCCGAGAAGTTCGGGACGTTCGAGAACATGCACGCCTTGTAATAGAAATGCTCGTGCCAATCGACGCGCTCGCCGTCGATGCGCACCGGAATCTTGCCCGCCACCGCCAGCTTCAATCCGGTCGCGGTGATGATGATGTCGGCGTCGAGATGTTTGCCCGATTTGAGCTGGATGCCCGTCGCGTCGAACCGCTCGACATGATCGGTAACGACCGACGCCTTGCCCGCCTTCATCGCCTCGAAGAAATCAGCGTCAGGGACGAGGCAGAGCCGCTGCTCCCACGGGTTGTAAGGCGGAGTGAAGGCCTCCGCGTCATAATGGTCGCCCAGGCTGGCCTTCAGTTTTCTGGTCAGGAACTCCTTGACCTTCTCGGGCTTTTCGCGCGCGCGGCGGAAGGCGATGTCCTGAAGCCGGACATTCTTGTAGCGCGTGATCTTGTACGCCAGCTTTTCAGGCAGGATCTTGCGCAGGAAATTGGCCAAACCGTCCTTCGCGGGGCGGATGAAATACCAGGTCGGCGTGCGCTGGAGCATCGTGACATGCGCGGCCTCCTGCATCGAGGGCACGATGGTAACTGCGGTGGCGCCCGATCCGATCACGACGACCCTTTTGTCCTTGTAATCGAGATCCTTGGGCCAGAATTGCGGATGAACGATCCGGCCCTTGAAATCCTCGCGCCCCGCGAAATTGGCGTCGAACGGCTCGTCATAATCATAATAGCCCGCGCCGAGGTAGAGCCAGCGCGCGGTCGTCGTCGAGGTCCGGCCCTCGCCGTCCTCCATCGTCACCGTCCAGCACGCGGCGGCGCTGTCCCAATCGGCGCCAACGACCTTGCGGTCGAAGCGGATGTGTTCGCGGATGTGGCGCTCGTCGACGATGCGATTGAGATATTCGAGGATCGCTGGACCGTCGGCGATCGACTTTTCATGCTTCCACGGTTCGAAGATGAAGCCCAGCGTATGCATGTCGCTGTCCGACCGGATGCCGGGGTAGCGGAACAGATCCCAGGTGCCGCCGAGCTGCGCGCGGCGCTCGACGAGTGCGAAGCTGCGGTCGGGGCAATGCATCTGAAGATGGACCGCCATGCCGATCCCCGAAATGCCTGCGCCGACGATCAGCACATCCTGATCCACGGGACTCGCCGTGTTCGCCATCATGTCATCTCCCAGTCGTCTTATGCGGGCAGCTTACGCACCGCGTTGCATTTTGCAATCGAATTGACGTTTACGGAAACTGCGACGAGTTGGTGCGGCTCGGCTTGTGGCTGTCATAAAAATGTCATAGGCGCGAAACCCTTCTGTCATCTTTTGGCCGCCCGGCCACGCCAACCCCTGGAAAGGATGGAGCCCTATGCGTCAAATCGCCGTCCTTCCCTATCGATTCGGTGGCCCGGCGCAGGATGGTCCGACCGAAATCCTGCTGATCACCTCGCGCGAGACGAAGCGCTGGGTCATTCCCAAGGGCAACCCGCTGACCGGCATGGAGCGCCACGCCGCCGCGGCGGTCGAGGCCGAAGAGGAGGCGGGGGTGATCGGCGCCGTCTGCCCCACTCCGATCGGCAGTTACGAATATCGCAAGCGCCGCGCGAATGGCGCGTCGATCATGTATCATGTCGAAGTCTTCCCGCTCGCGGTGACCAACGAGCTCGATGAATGGAAGGAAATGCACGAGCGCGAACGCCGTTGGTTCTCGTTCCGCGACGCGGCGGCGGCGGTCGACGAGGCCGATCTGCAGGCGCTGATCCGCTCCTTTGGCGATGGCGGCTTTCGCGCCGTGGCGCAGCCGCGCGGGGCGGTCCCGAACAGTGACGACAAGACAGGGGTAAGCCGGATGTTCGCTTGGTTCCAGCGGCTGCTGCCGCGGCAGGGCAATTTTTTCGAATTGTTCGAAAGCCACGCAGCCACGCTGGTGGCGGGCGCCAATGCACTGTCGCGCATGTTGCAGGGCGGTGAGGGCATGGCCGATCATGTGCGCGAGATCATCGAGCGCGAGCATGACGCCGACGCGATCACGCGCGAGGTGCTCCAGACGGTCCGCCGCACCTTCCTGACGCCTTTCGACCGCGGCGCGATCACCGACCTTATCGCTTCGATGGACGATGCGATCGACGAGATGCAGAAGACTGCGGGCGCGGTCGACCTGTATGATGTCACCGAGTTCGAGCCCGAGATGCGCGACATTGCGGGCATCATCGTCGATGCGGCGCGCCTGACCGCAGAAGCGCTGCCGTTGCTCCGCAACATCGGCGCCAACGGCCCGCGTCTTCACGAGCTGACCGAGCGGCTGGTGCGAATGGAGGGCCATGCCGACGAAATCCATGCCTCGGGCCTCAAGCGGCTGTTCCGCGAGCATGGCGAGACGAACCCGACGCGCTTTCTGATCGCGCGCGAACTGTTTCGCCACCTCGAGCGCGTCACCGACAGTTTCGAGGATGTCGCGAACGAAATCGACGGCCTGGTCATCGACCACGCCTAGGCGGACAATTGCAGATGTACGCCCACCAATCCGTTCGCATCGAGCCCTTCGGCTGCCTTGCAGGCGCTCAGGATAAACTTCCGGCTGAAGCCGGAAGTCGAGATGCCCATCCGCATGGCGCTGGCCAGAAGGGTGTCTCGACTTCGCTCGACACGAGCGGGTTTCTGCGGTCGGGAAGATAGGTCCATGCACGAACTCGCTTTCCCGCTCCTCGTCGGCCTCGTCATCCTTGCGCTGGCGTTCGATTTCCTGAACGGGCTGCACGACGCGGCGAACAGCATCGCGACGGTTGTCGCGACGCGATTGCTGCGCCCGGTTCAGGCGGTGGTGTTCGCGGCTTTCTTCAACTTCGCCGCCTATTTCCTGAGCCTCGCCTTTCCGGCGCTGCACAAGGTTGCCGAGACGATCGGGGCGGGGTTGATCGACAAGGATCTGGTCACTCCCGCGGTCGTGTTCGGCGCGCTGGTCGGCGCGATGGTCTGGAACGTCGTGACCTGGCTGAAGGGCATTCCATCCTCGTCGAGCCATGCGCTGGTGGGCGGCATCGTCGGCGCAGGCGTCGCCCATGCGGGGTTCGAGGGTATCCAGTGGAGCGGGCTCAACAAGACGGTCATTGCGATCTTCCTGTCGCCGATGCTCGGCATGTTCCTCGCGATGCTGGTGATGCTGGCGAGCAGCTGGGCGCTGCACCGCGCGACCGCGAAATTCGCCGAATCGAGCTTTCGCACGCTCCACCTCTTTTCGTCCGCCGCCTATTCGCTGAGCCACGGGCTCAACGATGCGCAAAAGACGATGGGGATCATCGCGGTGCTGCTCTATTCGACCGGTTATCTGTCGGGCGAGTTCCATGTGCCGCACTGGGTCGCGTTCGCCTGCTATATCGCGATCGCGCTCGGCACGCTGTCGGGCGGGTGGAAGATCATCGAGACGATGGGCGGCCGCATCACCAAATTGTCGCACCATCAGGGCTTCGCCGCCTCGACGGGCGGGTCGATCATGGTGTTCACCGCCAGCCTGCTCGGCATCCCGGTATCGACGACGCACACGATTACCGGCAGCATCATCGGCGCCGGCGTCGCGCGGCGGACGAGCGCGGTGCGCTGGGGCGTGGCGGGCAATGTCATCGCGGCCTGGTTTATCACCATTCCCGCAAGTGCAGCGGTGGCGGCGGTCTTCTATGCGCTGACGCGGCTGTTCTGAGCGACTGCAGGCCAAACAAAAATGGCTTGATTATCAGAACTTCACTCTGAACTCGCTGTATCGTGGAGCGTGCAGGCGCCATTCCACAGGGCTATGCGACCCCCGCCAGGCAGAACAGCGATTTTCGGCGGGTCTGCGTTCAGGTTACCACGCCGAACAGGTCATGCTCGTCGGCGTCCTCGATTTCGACATCGACGATGTCGCCGGCTTTCAGTGTCGCCGCGACGTCGCGCAGATAGACGTGGCCGTCGATTTCGGGGGCGTCGGCCTGTGACCGGCCGGTCGCGCCGATGCTACCGTCTTCGTCCGCCTCGCCGACTTCGTCGATGATCACCGGTAGCGTGCGGCCGATCTTGGCTTCAAGCTTCGCGGCGCTGATCGCGGCGGTTTTCGCCATGATGCGCTGATAGCGTTCTTCCTTGACCTCGTCGGGGACCGGCTCGGGCAGGGCGTTGGCCTGCGCGCCGGCGACGGGTTCGAAGCGGAAGGCGCCGACGCGGTCGAGCTGCGCTTCTTCGAGCCAGTCGAGGAGATACTGGAAATCGGCTTCGGTCTCGCCGGGGAAGCCGACGACGAAGCTCGAACGGATCGCGATGTCGGGGGCGATGGCGCGCCAGCTCTTCAGCCGTTCGAGCACCTTCGCTTCGTTCGCGGGGCGCTTCATGCGCTTGAGGACGCTGGGGCTCGCGTGCTGGAAGGGGATGTCGAGATAGGGCGTCAGCAGTCCCTCGGCCATCAGCGGGATGACCGCATCGACGTGCGGGTAGGGATAGACATAGTGGAGGCGCACCCACGGCGCGCGGCCTTCGCTGGTCCGAAGCTGCCCGAGTTCGCGCGCGAGGTCGGTCATGTGCGCGCGGATTTCGCGGCCGTGCCACTGGCGCGGGTCGTGGCGGATATCGACGCCGTAAGCCGACGTGTCCTGGCTGATGACGAGCAATTCCTTCGTCCCCGCGGCGACGAGCTTTTCAGCCTCGCGCAGCACCGCGTCGATACGGCGGCTGACGAGTTTGCCGCGCAGATCTGGGATGATGCAGAAGGCGCAGCTGTGGTTGCAGCCTTCGGAGATCTTCAGATAGCTGTAGTGGCGCGGGGTGAGTTTCAGCCCGCCCTCGGGAACGAGGTCGACGAACGGGCCCTGCGTCGGCGGCGCGGCGTCGTGGACGGCTTCGACGACCTGTTCGTACTGATGCGCGCCGGTGACCGCGAGCACGTTCGGGAATCGCGCGCGGATGACGTCGGCCTCCTTGCCCATGCAGCCGGTGACGATGACGCGGCCGTTTTCGGCCATCGCCTCGCCGATCGCCTCAAGGCTTTCTTCCTTCGCCGAGTCGAGGAAGCCGCAGGTGTTGACGAGCACGACATCGGCGCCCGCATAGTCGGGCGAAAGGCCATAGCCATCGGCGCGCAGCTTGGTCAGAATCCGTTCGCTGTCGACGAGCGCCTTGGGGCAGCCGAGCGACACCATGCCGACCTTCGGCTGGGAAGGAAGAATCTTGGTTGTCATGATCGGCGGCGCGCATAGTCGATTTCGCGCCACTTGTCACGCGCGGCGAGACGGAGCATGTTGCGTGGCAAAAGGGGAGGACAAATGGCAAATCTGGACTGGATCGCAATCATCGTCGCGGCGGCGGCGGGTTTTGTCGTCGGCGGCATCTGGTACGGGCCGCTATTCGGCAAGGCGTGGATGAAGGAACATGGTTTTACCGAGGAGGATTTGAAGCAGGGCAATTTCGCGCTGATCTATGGCGCGACCTTTTTGCTCAGCATCGTGTCGGCGATCTTTCTGGGGCATTTGCTCGCGCATTTCGGCGCGATGAGCGCGCGCTCGACGATGATGATTTCGGTCGGCGTCGCGCTCGGCTTTATCGTCCCGGCAGTCGGCACCAACTATCTGTTCAGCCGCGCGAGCGGCAAGCTGTTCGCGATCGACGCAGGATATTGGCTGCTCTTCTATGCGGCGATGGGCGCGGTGTTCGTCCTCCTCGGCTGATCGTTCCGCCCGGCGGCTTCAACCGGCGGAAGCCGCCGCCTCATCGTCTTCGCAGCGGACGACTTCGACGATCAGGTCGCCATGTTCAAGCCGCTGCGCTTCGGGCTCCCAGAAGCCATGGGGTGTGCCGGCGCGATAGACACGCAGCCCGCGCCCGCCGCTCGCAAGCTGGTCGAGGCTGCGGCCTACCTCTTCGGCGGCGACCGGCCGTTCGCGCAGCTGGACGCGCCCCCCGATGCTGGCCAGGTCGGCCATATATTCGGCGACATGCGCCCCCTGCGCCGATCCGGCGAGCAGCAGCCCGGTAAAGCTGACCGGGTTGATGACATTGTTCGCGCCCGCCTGGCGTGCGAGCAGCTCATTGTCCTGCGCGCGGATGACGACGCTGATCGGCACCTTGGGGGCAAGGTGACGCACGGTAAGAACGATCAGGATCGAGGTGTCGTCGCGTCCCGCGGAGACGAGCACCGACTGCGCCTCGGCCACGCGCACCGCGACGAGCGTTTCGTCGTTCGAGGCATCGCCCGCGAGTACATTGCATCCCGCCGCCTCGGCGGCACCGATGCGCGCGGGCGACTGGTCGATGACGACGATGCACGACGGGTCGGTGCCACGCTGGATCAGCTCATGCACCGCCTCGGCGCCGCTGACGCCATAGCCGAGCACGACGATATGATTGGTGAGCCTGGACTGGATGCGGGCCATACGCCATTTTTCCCATGTGCGCTTGATGACGAAATTATAGGCGGTGCCGACGAAGATGAAGAGCACCGCGATGCGGATCGGCGTGACGATCACCGCTTCGATCAGCCGCGAGCGGTCGGAGATCGGCGCGATGTCGCCGAACCCCGTCGTCGTGACCGAAATCATCGTGAAATAGACGACGTCGAGGAAGCTGATGTGGCCATCATGATGGTCGATCAATCCGTCGCGGTCGATCCAGTGAACGAGCACGACAACGCCGATCAGGGCGAAGGCGATGCTGAGACGCGTGACGACGTCGGCCCAGATCGGCCATTTGCTCGCGCGTTTGAGCAGGTTGATGCTGCCCTGGATATGAAGCCGGGAGTTGGTCCTTTTGCTCATCGCGGCTCTTGTGCCAAAGCCGAGAGGTCGTGACTAGCGGCTGATTGCAATCGGCCAATGCACGTCGCCCCCGCGAAGGCGGGGGCCGCTAGCGACATTTTGCTTCGACGCTGCGTGAACCGACAGCGGCCCCGCCTTCGCGGGGGCGACGATGCTAGCCAGCATAGGCCGCGCGGAGTGCGGCGAGCGAGGGGTCGTGCGTCAGGTCGAGCTGGAGCGGGGTGACCGAGATGAAGCGATCGTCGATCGCTTCCAGATCGCTGTCGTGACCGAGGCTGTGCTCGATGCCGTGGAGGCCGAACCAGTAATAGGGATAGCCGCGCGGGTCCGTGCCCTCGACGATCGAGCCGCGACCATAATCGTGAAAGCCCTGGCGCGTGACGCGGATTCCCTGCACCTCGGCGGCGGGGATCGCGGGGAAGTTGATGTTGATCAGCGTGCGCGGCGCCATGTCCATCGTCATCAGCGGCGCGAGCACCCGGGCGCCCCATTGTTCGGCGGCCTCGAACGGGACGCTGTCGCCCATGCCTTCGCGCGCATAAACCTGACTCAGCGCAATCGAGCGGATGCCTGCGAGCGCGCCTTCGATTGCCGCCGAGACGGTGCCCGAATAGGTGATATCGTCGCCCAGATTGGCGCCGCGGTTGACGCCCGAGAGGATGAGGTCGGGCTTTTCGGGCATCAGCTTGCCGATCGCCATCATCACCGAATCGGTCGGCGTGCCGCTGCACGACCAGCGCCGCGGCCCATGTTCGCGGATGCGCACAGGGCGCGAGAGGGTGAGCGAATGGCCGGCGCCCGATTGCTCTTCGGCGGGGGCGCAGACCCAGATGTCGTCCGACAGCTGACGCGCGATCGCTTCGAGCACCGCCATGCCGGGGGCGTGATAACCGTCGTCGTTGGTGAGGAGGATGCGCATCATTTTCTCTTTCTCGGTTCCGTTCGCATTGAGCGAAGTCGAGATGCCCATCGGCATGGCGCAAGGCCGTTGGGTGTCTCGACTTCGCTCGACACGAACGGGAAAGTGGAGTCAGTTTAACCTTGTCAACCCAGGGGCGTCAGCCGGGTGATCCCGCCCATATAGGGCAGCAGCGCCGCCGGAATGTCGACGCTGCCGTCGGCCTGCTGGTAATTTTCGAGGATCGCGACGAGCGTGCGCCCGACCGCAAGACCCGAGCCGTTCAATGTGTGGACGAACTCATTGCCCTTGCCGCCCTCTCGCCGGAAGCGCGCGTTCATGCGGCGTGCCTGGAAATCGCCGCAGTTCGAACAGCTCGAAATCTCGCGATAGGCGTTCTGGCCGGGCAGCCAGACTTCGAGATCGTAGGTCTTGCGTGCGGCAAAGCCCATGTCGCCGGCGCAGAGCAGCATCTTGCGATAGGGCAATTCGAGCGCTTCGAGGATGCTCTCGGCGGCGCGCGTCTTGCGTTCGAGTTCGGCGTCGCTGTCTTCGGGGCGGGTGATCGAGACCAGCTCGACCTTCCAGAACTGGTGCTGGCGGATATAGCCGCGCGTGTCGCGCCCCGCCGACCCCGCTTCGGAACGGAAGCAGGGGGTGAGCGCGGTCATGCGGATCGGCAGATCGGCCTCGGCCAATATCTGCTCGCGTACCGCATTTGTGAGGCTCATTTCGGAGGTCGAGATGAGCCAGAGGCCGTCGGTGGTCTGGAACAGATCCTCGCGGAACTTGGGAAGCTGCGTCGTTCCGAAAGCGGCGTCGTCGCGGACGAGCAGCGGCGTCGCACATTCGGTGTATCCCGCCTCGATCGTCTGCCTGTCGAGCATGAACTGGCCGAGCGCGCGTTCGAGCCGCGCCATCGGGCCTTTGAGAAAGGCGAAGCGTGCGCCCGACATCTTCGCCGCCGTTTCGAAATCGAGACCGAGCGCGGGGGCGAAATCGGCATGTTCCAGCGGCGTGAAATCGAAGCTGCGCGGCGTGCCCCAGCGCGACAGTTCGACATTGCCCGCCTCGTCCTCGCCATCGGGCACGTCGTCGGCGGGGAGGTTGGGGAGCGCGGCGAGGCGGTCGTGGAGCGCCGCGAGCTGCGCGCGCTCGGCCTCTTCCCTGGCCGGGAGGGCGGCCTTCAGCGCGGCGACCTCGGCCTTCAGCGCCTCCGCCTTGTCCTTGTCGCCGGCGGCCATCGCCTGCCCGATGAGTTTCGAGGCTTCGTTGCGGCGCGCGAGTGCGGCCTGGATGTCGGTTTGCAGCGCGCGAAGTTCGGCATCGGCGGCGAGGATTTCGGCGGACAGCGGCGCAAGGCCGCGGCGCGCGAGGCCGGCGTCGAAGGCGTGCGGGTTGTCGCGGATCAGGCGGATGTCGTGCATGAGCGCGCTATGGCGTTACCGCCGGGCGCGCGCAACCCCGTTGCACCGGCGTCGCGGGCGTAAAAAAGGGCCGCCCCGAAGAGCGGCCCTCAGTTCGGTGGTCCGGGTTTGCCCCCTGACCGCCAGTGGATTCGGATCAGGCCGCGTCGGCGTTGTCGTCGGCCGCGGCGTCGTTGCGATTCGCCGCGCGGCGGCGCGCGACGAGCGCCGCGGCCGCGGCGCCGAACAACAGCAGCATCGGTGGCGCCGGAACCGGCGTGGGGTCGCCCGACGAACTGCTGGTGCTGCCGCCCGAGCTCGACGACGAGGAGGAGCTGGACGACGAGCTGCTGCTGCTCGACGAGGAGGAGCCGGTGCTGCCGGTCGAACCCCAGCTGCTGCTGCCGCCCGTGGCACCTGACGAGGTCGCGCCGCTCGACGTGCTGCTGCTCGACGAGGAGGAAGATGAGGAACTGCTGCTCGACGAGGAGCTGCCCGATCCGCCCGACGAGCTGCCGCTCGACCCGTTCGAGCCGCCCGAACTGCCGTGCGACGACGATCCGCCCCAGCTTGAGCTGCCCTTTGACGAGCTACCGCCCGACGAGGAGGAGGAACTCGAAGAGGAAGAGGACGATGAACTCGACGACGAGCTGCTGCTCGACGATGAGGTGCTGACGCCCCCGGTCGAGGTCGACACGCCGCCCGTCGAGGTCGACACGCCGCCGGTTGAGGTCGAGACTCCGCCGGTTGACGTCGAGACGCCGCCGGTTGAGGTGCTGACGCCCCCGGTGGATGTGCTGACGCCGCCGGTCGAGGTCGAGACGCCGCCGGTCGATGTCGAGGTGCTTACACCGCCCGTCGAGGTCGAAACGCCACCCGTCGACGTCGATGTGCTGACGCCGCCCGTCGAGGTCGACACGCCGCCAGAGGTGCTGCTGCTCGTCGTGCTGAGCCCGCCTGTCGTCGTCGAGGTGACGACGATGCTGCCGCTGCTGCCGCCCGAACTGCCGCCGAAGAATCCGCCGAAAAACCCACCACCGAATCCGCCGCCGAATCCGCCGCCGATCACCGTGACGCCGCCGCCGCTGCCGCCGCCTTCCCAGCTCGCCTGCGGGAACGGGGCATAGGGGATTGGAGGCAGCGGGATCGTCTGCGTGACGACCTGCTGCTGCGGGGTTTCGGTGCGGATCACCCTTTTTGTCGTCACGACGCGGCGCACGCGCTTTACCGGCTTGCGTGCGGCGTGACGCTTGCGCACCACCTTCTTGCCGGTGCATGGCGAACATTTGACCGTCTGCGCGCGCGCCGAGGGAACATCGGCGACCTGCATCGCGCCGCTGCCGATAATCGCGCCGCCGCAGGTGCAGGCACAAAGCTTGGCGAGGGCCATCCGGACAGACATAGGTTCTTCTCTCTTTCCCGTTACAGGTGCGAAGCGCCAGCGATCCGGCACCCCCGATCGGCTTTCGCTAGAAGCAGAAAGGCCAAAGCTTTGTGAACGCGGCAATCGCGTTAACCGCGTTTGCCTGTCCGACAGTGGGAAAGGGAGGGCGAAATCAACCAGAATTGCCACATCTGTCCCAAAACGGAACGTAAAAGGCAATGATTCTATGCGATTGGTTAATCTTCGGACCTAAATCACGGTCGCCGCGACGGTACGGGGCGGCGCGACGTGGCGCGAGAATCGCCGCCGGTTCATCGCGGCTTCACGCCATATCGTTATCGGCGGCTTCGGTGCTTGTATCGTGGCAAGCGGCTGGTTATAGGCGCGCCACTCCCCGAGCCGCTTTGGCGGCGCGCCGGTGACAGGAAAGGACGCGAGAGCCCCTCATGCCGACCAAGATTGCCGATGTTGGCGCTGACGCGCTTCGCGAAGCCAAATCCAATCTCGATTCGGACTATGTCCCGAGCGACGACGAAGAGTTTATGAACGAGCGGCAGCAGGAATATTTCCGTGGCCTGCTCATCGCATGGAAAAAGTCGATTCTCAGCGAAGCCGAATCGACGCTGGCGCATTTGCAGGACGGTCCGCTGCGCGAGCCCGACCTTGCCGACCGCGCGTCGAGCGAGACCGACTGGGCGATCGAACTTCGCACCCGCGACCGCCAGCGCAAGCTGATCGCCAAGATCGACGCGGCGATCCGCCGTATCGACGAGGGCGAATATGGCTATTGCGCGGTGACCGGCGAACCGATCTCGCTGGCGCGGCTGCAGGCGCGGCCGATCGCGACGATGACGCTGGAGGCGCAGGAGCGCCACGAGCGCAACGAACGCATTTCGCGCGAGGATTGATCGCGCGCATCCGCGCCGCCCATTTACGTTTCAGCAACTGCGCTACCCTAGATTCCGTGCCGCAACGACACGGAAATGGGGCGCAGCCATGGATTCGCAACGGCCAGCAACATTGGACGAAGAGGTCGCGGCGCTATCGCGCAGTGCCGATCGCGACAGCTTGTTCATGCAGGCCGAGATGGCGCTCGGCGGGCGGCCCGGACGCACCACGGTGCGCGTACGCAACCTGTCGCCGGGCGGGATGCTTGCCGAAGCCATGGTGGCGGTCGAGCAAGGCGCAGCGGTTGAGGTGGATCTGCGCAACATCGGCCCGGTTGCAGGCCGCGTGATCTGGGTCGGCGAGGGCAAGTTCGGAATCGCGTTCGACCGGCTGGTCGATCCGCGGGCGGTGCGTCGTCAACTGGTGTCGGGGTCCGACCTGCCGCCCCATCTGCGGCAACGAGGGGCGGTCGGCGACCCCTTCCATCGCCGGCGCTGATGCGTCCCGTGGCGGGCGGCGTCAGTCGGCGATAGCGCTGGCGATCATCCGATCGCGAGCATCTCTTCCTTGAGTTTCAGTTTTTGCTTCTTGAGCTGCGCCAGTACGCCGGTATCGGGGGCGGGGCGGCGTTCTTCATTCGCAATTTTCGCATCGAGGTCCGCATGGCGGGATTTCAGGGTGGAAAGGTGCGACCTGCTCATTTGGCATTCTCCTTTTTCGACTCGATGGGCAGAGCCGAGTAAATCATGAATCGGCCGGAATGTCGTTACGATTCGGCCAGTCGGTCCCCGTTGCGGACCAATGGTGAACGTGGCAGGGTTGCCGCGTGAGCCCCGAAGAGATCAGCCAGCGCCTCGAACTTCTGCGCATCGAGCACCGCGACCTCGACGCCGCGATCATCGCGCTCGCCAGCGCGGCGGTTTCCGACCAGCTCCAGCTCGCGCGGCTCAAGAAACGCAAGCTTAAGCTGCGCGACGAGATCGCCTGGTGCGAGGATCAGCTGCTCCCCGACATCATCGCCTGAACGCATCGGTCAAAGCGGGACAGCCGCGGTTTCAGATTTCATGGTTAGCGCCATTGCCCGATCCATGTTCGGCGTGGCATTTCCACCGTCATGGACGACGAACGAACGGGCCTGATGACGCGGAGCAGCTCCGTGCAGCGCGCCCAGGTCGAAAATCTCTATGTCGAGGCGATGTTGCTCGCCGACGAGGCGCACGCGGCCTTTGCCGCGCAGCGCGACCTGGGCCTTGGCGAGGATGGCGCGCGGAAAGGCGATGCGCTGGCGCAGATTTCATTGGCGTGCGAATCGCTGAAGACGACAACGCGGCTGATGCACATCATCGCCTGGTTGCTCCACCGCCGCGCGATGCTGGCGGGGGATCCCGGCGCTGGCCCCGGTGACAGTGCGGCGCGGATTGGCGAACCGGTGGTGGCCGACTGGGCAGTCTGCGCCAGTTTCGATGCGTCGCTTCGCCGCATCATCGGCGCGAGCGAGCGCCTGTTCGAGCGGATCGCGCTGATCGAGGCGGGCTGGAACGCCCCCGCGGCGACGCCCGTGCAGCAGTTGCTGGCCCGGCTCGAAGCGCGGCTTTGACGCGCCCGCGCGCGGGCGGCGCAGCGGGCCCGCGTTCCCCCCCTCGACGGACCGCCTTGTGCAGCCACAGCTTGCCATAATGACCATTTTATGAACTATTGGCGGCGGGTTGCTTCATCATCCTTATTGACGGGGGGAAGCGCATGGCGAATGACGGGGACAAGCGGGCGAAGACCGAACGACGGGCGGGCGATCGCCGCGTCGCCGACGATCCCGATTTCAAGGGGCCGGAGCGTCGCAAGGGCGACCGGCGCACAGACAAGGACCGCCGATCGGGCGATTGAGCGCGGAAGCAGCGGGCGCCGACGGGAGAAATGACATGGCCGAGATGCGGACGCCGCGCCTGAGCGTCGATATCGTGTCCGACGTCATGTGCCCCTGGTGCATCATCGGCTGGTTGAAGTTCGAGCGGGTGATGGATCATTTCGACGGGCGGCTCGATTTCCGCGTCCAGTGGCATCCCTTCGAGCTCAACCCCGATATGCCGCCCGAAGGCGAGGATGCCGCCGCGCATGTCATGCGCAAATATGGCATCAGCGCCGAACAGAGCCGCGCCAATACGGGCCGGCTCGCCGCCATTGCCGGCGAACTGGGTTTCGCCTTCAACCGCGGACCGGGTTTCCGGATGCGCAACAGTTTCGACGCGCACCGTCTGCTGACCTGGGCGGGCGCCAGCGAGGTGCCGGACCAGGCGGCGCCGACCGGTGTGCAGACCGCGCTCAAGCTGGCGTTGTTCAGGGCGCATTTCACCGACAATCGCGATGTCAGCGACCATGATGTGCTCGCCGATGTCGCGGCGTCGGTCGGACTCGACCGCGCGCGCGCAGCCGCCATATTGGCCTCGGACGAGTTCGGCGCGATGGTGCGGACCGAAGAGAGCTGGTGGGCCGACCGCAACATCACCGGGGTGCCCGCTTTCATCCTCGGCGGGCAGATGCTGGTGCCGGGGGCGCAGGACCCCGAGGTGTTCATCCGCGTGATCGAGAAGAAGGTGCTCGCGCCCGCTGCGTGACGTGTCTTGCATGGCCCGCACCCCGTGAGGGGAAGAGTCCATTTCTTCGGGATTTTTCAAGGACTGCGCCCTAAGGCGGGGCGGATGAGGCTAATCGGGGCGAAGCGATGGAGGGCGGGTGGCGCCCCCGCATTCGTGCGGCTCGTGGCGGCCGTTCTGCTGTTCGGCGGCGGCTATGCCGTCGCGAACCGTTTCCAGCTGATCCACAGCGTCGCCTATCGCCTTGCCGCGGGCGATGTGCCCAGCGCCGCGACGGCCCTGCTTTTCCTTGCCTTTCAGGCGGCTGTCTTCCTGGCGGCGCTGGTGCTTTTTCCGCGGCGCTGGGCGGCGGTGCTGCTGGTGCTCGCGGGCGCCTCGATCCTCGTCAACACCGGTTATGCGCAGCTTGTCGCCGAGCTGCTCGACGCGGGGTCGCTCGCATGGCTGTGGGCCGAAGCGCGGCAGGCGGGCAATGCCGCGGGCGAGTTCGGCGGCGAATTGCCTTGGGTCGCGGTACAGGTCGCGGCGGCGCTGGCGTTGTTCGTCGCCGCACGGCGGCTGGCGCGGCGCGCGGCGCACTGGCCGTGGGGCGGCGGCTGGGCGGCGGCGACGCTCGCGCTGCTCATCGTGCCGAGCATCGCCTATCGCCACGCCGCGCTGTGGCCCGAGGGCGCCGAGCGCAGCCTCTATGGGCTGGCTATCGACCTTGCGGGTGCGCCGCCGCCGCCGCCGCGCGGCGCGGTCGAGCTGGCGCCGCGCGCGCCGCCGGACGCGCCGCGGCATATCGTGTGGGTGATCGACGAGAGTGTCGCCGAAGCGCCTTTCCGGCGGCTGATCGCGCCGACGCTGGCGGACACGCCGCACCTCGACTTCGGGGTCGCGGCGGCGATGGGGCATTGCAGCGCGCCGGCGCAGGTCGCGCTGCGCTCGGGCATCGATGTGCGCCGCGTCGATACGGACACCGACCTGCGCCGCACGCCATCGATCTGGGCCTATGCCAAGGCGGCGGGCTATCGCACGGTGATGATCGACGGGCAGACGACGGGCGCCCCGCAGAACCTCCTGCTGCCGCCCGAACGGGCGCTCATCGACGCCTATCGCGCGATGCCCGGCGGAATCGACACCGACCTGACGATGGCCGACGCGATCAATCAAGGCCTGAAAAGGGACGAAAGGACATTTACCTATGCCGTGCTGCGCGGGGTCCATTTCCAGTATCGCGATCATTATCCCGCGGGCACCCTTCCGGCCGATGCTCCCGTCGCGCTGCAATATGCGACGGCGCTCCGATGGTCGAAGGCACGCTTTTTCTCGCGGCTGCTCGCCGGGGTCGACCGCGCGGGCGTCGCGATCGTCTATACGTCGGACCATGGGCAGAATCTGACGCCCGGCGCGCTGCCGCATTGCAGCCGCGCGCCCGTCGCCGACGAGTTTCGCGTGCCGCTGCTCGCCTTTCTGCCGCCGCGGCTCGCCGCGCGCTACGGCGATGCGCCGCGCGCGGGCCATTCGGTGAGCCAGATTTTCCCGGCAACGCTGATCTGGATGGGATATGACGCGGCGGCGGTCACCGCGCGCTATGACCGCGACCTGACGCAGCCGACGGCGCGCTTCGTCTGGTTCGGGCGCACGGTGATCCCGACCGGCGGCGAGACGGCGATCGACGTCACCGCGGGCCCCCATTTCCCCGGACGTTGACCGTGCAGATCAGTGCGCGCGCGGGCGCGGCGGTCCGGCGATCAGCTTGTTGAGCGTCGCGAGGCGGCGGCGCGCTTCGGTCCAGTCGCGTTCGGGATGCGCCTGAATCTGGTTCAGGAGCACGCGCACCTCCTTGCGGCGGTCGCCTTCGGTTACGGCCTGCATGGGCTTTCTCCTTTCGGCGGCCAGCATAGCATGGCGGCGCGAGTCGGGGCCAACCGTCCATCGCGCATCGGGCAGGGCCGGTCGCACACAGAGGGTGGCGCGACGGGCCGCCCGCCCTTATCCTGCGCCGATGACCGGAGGGGCGAGCAGAAAAATTGTCATCGGCCGGCTGAAGGCCAAGCCGTTGCTGGCGGGGCAATTGCTGTGCGCGATCGCGGCCGCGGCGCTGTTCGTGCGGCAGGTGAGCGTCGCCTGGGGCGACGGCGCGGGCGTGGTGCTGCGGATGCTGCTGTTCGGCGATCTGCTGCTGAGCGCGGGAATTGTGCTCGCACTGTTCGGCTTCGCCGCCTTTTTTCGTGCGTGGCGACGGCGCGATGCCTTCATCTGGCACGACGGCGCGCGGCTGTATCGTGGTCCGTCGGAAAGCTGGCCGCTGCCGCTGATCCGCGATGTGGTGGTATCGAAGGGCGAACTCGGCATCGCATCGTTGCGGCTGGTCGTCGACGACGACAGCGAGGTGACGCGCGAGCTGGTGAAGCTGTACCTGCTCGCGGACGCGCCCGAGGCGGTGCGCGGCGGGGTGATGTTCGCGGTGGCGGGCGTGCGCGGGTTTCCGGCGGGGTCGGCGCTGAACTGAGCCGGCGGCGGCGCGTCCGGGGTGTCAAAGGTCAGTAAAGGTCAGCCCCGCGGCGGCCCCCTTTTCTCCAAAGGTCACTAAATATCAGCCCTGCGGCGGCCCCGGTTCGCCAAAAGTCAGCAAAGGTCAGCCTCACCGTGCGGCGACGCGAGGGGCGGCGCGGCGGGCACCGCGACCGGATCGTCGCGATCCTCACGATACCAGGGCGGCAATTGGCCGTCGCATTGGTCGGCGATGTCGAGCGACATCGCAAGATCGTCCGGCGCCATCAGCGCCGCGGGCGCGGCGGGGGGTGCGGGTTCGAGGTGGATTAGCGCCTCGGCAACGGGGGTGACGGCGGGCGCGGGCGTCGCGGCGCGCTCGCCGAAGCGTTCGGGGCCATAGGCGCGCAACAGGAACATCAGCAGCCGGTCGCTCTGGCGCAGGCGGCGGCCGACGCGGTTGCCGTCGCGGTCGAACACCGGCTCGTCGGTGCCGACGAGCGCGCGTTCGAACGCGGCGTCGAGCAATTTCTTGGCCGCAGCATCGATCGCCGCGGACCAGGCGCGGTCGAACGCTTCGGCGCCGGGTGAGCGGCGCAGGCGATAGGCCGAGGCTTCGGACATGCCGACGGCTTGCGCCGCGGTGACGACCGAGCCGCAATCGGCCAGCGCCTCGATAAAGGCGCGCTGCCTGGCGGGCGACCAGCCATCCTTGCGGGGCTTTTTGAGGACGGGCACCCAGTCATAGGCGGCGGGGTCGTGCCCGTGCGCGTCGAGCGCGGGGGTGGCGGCGGGTTCGGGGGCGGGCGAGGGGAGGGTGTTGCTCATTGGACAGTTTGGAACATAAAAGGAACATGTAGGAAAGCGTTTTTTTTTTTGGCGGGGTTCGGGCTCCGACAAATGCGCCCGAACCCGCCGGATCATCGGCCCTCGGTCGCTGGCGTTGTGTCTGGGCTCGACGTCGGAACTGCGGCAGGCACTGGCGGAGGCGCTGCGACAGGAATGGCGGCAACCGGCGCGGCTTCGACCGCGACCGCCATCAGTGCGGGCTTCGCCGCCGCTGCGCCCGCGGGAACCGCAAAGGCGAGCTCTTCCTTGGTGCGGACGCTAAGTTCGCGACCCGCCGGGATTCGGCCGGTCTTGCCGGTGATAAAGGGCGCGGCGACCCAAACGAGGGCGACAGCGGCCACCGTCGCGACGGTGTTGCCTTCGCCTTCCTGGCGGAAGGTGCCAATTAACGGGATGCGATTTCCGCCGACATCGACGTAGCGCACCTCGATTTCCATTTTGCCCGACTTACCGAAGGCGCCCTTGCCGGTCTTCCATGTGACTTCGCCGGTCGCGCGCGCGCCCTTCGGAATCACGATGAAGCCGTCCTGCACCACATTATGAAGGACGGTCATGTAGAAGGTGTCGCCCTCCCCATTCTTCTTGGTCGATAGTTCCTCGTTCATGCTGAGCAACACTTCGGTATTGGCGGGCAGCATGCGCACGGGATTCGTGGTCGGAGCGGCGACGGGCATCGCGACAAGCGCCGGCGCGGCGTCGGCCGACGCTGGAACGACGGGCGCGTTCTGCGCGGTGGCCGGACCGAAAGCATGCGCGACGAGCGCGAGCGCAACGGCGCCCACGAGCAAATTGGATTTCATGAAAACAACCCCCAAACCAGCAAGCCCCCTGCTCGCCGTGCGCCGTGCAAATCAGGAAATGCGCGGCCGGTCAACCGCGTTAACATTCGGCGCGGTGCCAAAGTGGGCGTGTGAGGGGGTTGGGAGGCGGGATCGTCTGTTTCACGCGACAGCGCGAGAACGCGAAGCAGCCCGCGCTTTCGTCACCCCGGACTTGATCCGGGGTCCATGCAACGGCCGTAGAATGGATGCCGGATCAAGTCCGGCATGACGAAGGAAGGGCAGGTGTGGGGGCGCAGGGCTACGCCCCCAGCGGCGGCAACCCCAATTCCTCCGCCAAGTCGCGCCAATCGGGGTTCGCCGCCTCGATCAGTTCGATCTTCCACTTGCGCTGCCAATTCTTGATTTGCTTTTCGCGCGTGATCGCGGCGTGCATCGTCCCGGCGAGTTCGAACCAGACGAGCGTCTTGACGCCATAGCGTTTGGTGAAGCCGTCGAAACTGCCGTCGCGGTGCTGGCAGATGCGCTGGATCAGGTGCGACGTGACGCCGGTGTAGAGCGTGCCGTGCCGCGCGCTCGCCATGATATAGGCGCAGGGCTGAAAGTCGGCGTGCATGGGATGGAGGCTAGGGTCGAGACTCAATCACAGCCAGAAGGCCACGGCGGCTGCGAGGCTTACGGCTGACAGGAAATTCCTGGCGAGTTTATCGTAGCGGGTAGCGATGCGGCGGAAGTCCTTGAGGCGGCAGAACATGGCCTCGACCCGCCAGCGATCTTTATAGCGTCGTTCGTCATACTGGATCGGGCGCTTGCGGTTGCGTCGGCCGGGGATGACAGGGATGGTGCCCTGTTCGCGCAAGGCAGCCCTGATGCGGTTGGCGTCGTAGCCACGGTCGGCGATCACCCGCTTCATTCCGACGGTTTCGCCGATCAGCAGGTCCGCGCCTTTCACGTCGGACGTGTTGCCGGGCGTCAGGACGAGGCGGAGCGGTCGCCCAAGGACATCGACAAGCGCATGGATCTTGGTCGTCCGGCCGCCACGCGAGATGCCAATGGCATTGGCCCGCGCCCGTTTCGCGGTCCAATGATCCCCCGGATCATTGGCATGCGCTCAACTTTGCGCCACCGGCAGAGCGGTGGGCCTTGATGTAGCTGCTGTCGATCTGGCCGGTTTCCGCGATCCAGCCCTCCTCGGTCAGCGCCGCCAGGATGCGGGTCCAGATGCCCCGCCTGCTCCACCGGTTCCAGCGATTATAGACCGTTGTCGATGGGCCGTATTCAGGCGGGCAATCCGCCCAGCGGCCGCCGCACTTGAGCATGTGAATGATGCCGGAGATTACCCTGCGATCATCGACCCGCCGCGCTCCGGGCTGGTTCCTCGGCAGGTGGGGCTCGATCGCCCGCCATGCTTCATCTGACAGCCAGAACAACGAACGCGACATTTCCAAAGGCCTCCTGCTTCAGCGGAGAACCCGTGAATCAATGTGCGCGCCGATTTTCAAGAGGCTGATTGAGTTTGGACCCTAAAGTAGTGAAATCGGCGACTCATATTCGTCATGTTTATCCTGCGCGGGGCACCAGTTTTCAATGATTTAGCTGGCGTTTGGTTTTCATCTTCCGCTTCAGCAATCGCCCGGCATCACCGGCGTTCCGTTTGACCCCTTAGAGCGCGATGAAGGTGGCGCGTTGCAACTTCCGTTCGACCGTTCAGTCCTGAATGGCGTTAGAGCGGCGTGCTTCGCTTTTGACCTTGAGGATCGCGGCCAGTTGGGCGGCGGTCTGCTCGATCGGTGCGCGGCTGCATTCGACCCGCGCCATCACGAGGCTTCCTTGCAAAGCATTTGTGCAGAGGAGCGCCATCGCCTCCGCCTCCCTCGCCTCGAAGCCGTCTTCGATCAGCTTGTCCCCCAGAATCCGCAAGCGGGCGGCAAAGGCACGGCGGCCAGCTTCGGTCACGATGCGGTCGTCCGGTGCCAGTTCCAGCAGGACGGTTGTCATCGGGCAGCCATCGCGGAAGCCGGACTTTTCCATCCATTGGCCAAGCAGTCGTGCATGCTCGACCAGCAGATCGGCGGTTGAGCCGGTCCTGGCGGCGATGTCCTCGATCGTCTCCATCACCCGGCGCCCGGCTTCTTCCACCGCGGCGGCCGCAATCGTCGGCTTGCCATCGGGGAAATAGTAATACATCGAACCCTTGGGCGAGCCGCTCGCCAATACCAGATCGTTCAGACCGGTAGCGGCATATCCGCGTTGGCGAAATAGCTGCACTGCGGCATCGATTATCGGTTGCCTGTGTTTAAGCTTGGCGGCCATTTGCTCGTTCCTCTGATCTCGCCCGCCGACCATGCGTGACCCTCAACCCGGCATCCGTCAAGCCTCGGGTTCCAAAAATTATATTGACTGGTCTATTTAATAGTCTCAGGAAGACAGCCTCTCGAAGGAGTGGATTCGATGACAGGCGCAGTAAGCTACTTTCACGAGAATGGCGTTGCCACGATCACGATCGATGACGGCAAGGTGAATGTCATGACGACAGACTTGCTGGATGAACTGTGCCGTTCAATCACCCAGGCCAGGGACGATCGGTCGATGATCCTGCTCCGGTCAGGTCGGGAGAAGATCTTCTCCGCAGGCTTCGACGTCAAGCCACTGACCAGCCGGGATGCAGAGGCAAGTCGCGCTCTTCTGCAAGCAGGGATCAATGCGATCCTTGCACTTCTGGAGTATCCCTATCCGGTAGTCAGCCTTTGTGCAGGACATGCTTACCCCATGGGGGCATTTCTGCTGCTCGCCTCGGACGCACGGATCGGAGTTCATGGGGAATATCGGGTCGGGATGAATGAGGTGGCGATCGGTATCGCCGTGCCCGATTTCGCCTTGCATCTTGCTGGATATCGTGTGGCCCCGACGTGGCTTCACCGAGTGGTCGCGCTTGGTCGCATGCTGAATCCCCAAGAGGCGGTCGAAGCCGGTTTCCTCGATATGCTGGTGCCTCCGGAACGGGTCGAAACGGCACTGGACCAAACCATTGGGCACCTCGCGGGCCTGAATATGGCGGCACATGCGTCAACAAAGAACCGGATGCGGGCCAATGTTGCCGAAGCAATCAGAACGGCCGGCCGCGATCGGCTGTTGCCGACCGGTTGAGCCCGTCCGGGGCCGCCGCCGGTGGGGCTCCCGGTCGTCCTTCGGGTCGCCGGTGGCCCCGGACACCCATCGAGATGCAAGGGGTAACCATGACAAATCTTGATGTCCGCGCATTGGCAACAGAGCATGCGCGGCAATGCGAAGCTGCGTCACTCTTCTTCATTGCTCGCCCGCTTGATACGTGGCCAGCCATCGACCCATTCGATTTCCTCGACAAGCATCACCCGACGCGAATTGACGGCATCGCTGTCTTTTTCGCGCGATTTCCTGACATCGACGGCGTGAAACAATATCCAATAGCGATCCTCATCATCTTGAACGATCGCGTTATGACCCGGAGCAATCCAGCGACTGTCCGCTTCCACAATCACGCTGTTCGGCGTTCCCGTCGCGTGCGCAAGCGTCTCGAATGGGCCTGTTGCGCTCGCCGAGCGCGCGACCATGACCGCATAATGAGCGTCCGGACCACAGCAATTATCGCCCGAGTAGAACATATAATAATAATCGCCATACTTCGTCACCCAGGCCCCCTCGACGAGGCGCTGGTAATTCTCCTTGCTTGCATCCGGGATGACGCGGACCAACTCTGTCGGCTTGCTCCCTTGCGCGAAAGACATGCGATCAACGGCCAACTCCTGGACCTTGATGGGCGCGAACCCCGATCCCCAATAAAGCAGGCGCTTGCCGGTCGCCGGATCATCATAGGCCATCGGATCGATATTGATGAAACCTTCGCCGCACTGCAGCGGATTGCCGATGTCGGTAAATGGCCCCTCCGGCCTGCTCGCCGTTGCTACCGCGAGACACAATCCGCTTTTGCCGTCGACCAGCGCAGCGTCGGGTTTCGCCGAGTAGTAAAGATAATAACGGCCATCATGCAGCGAGACGTGGGGCGCCCAAAAATCTTGAGTCCGGCTTGCCCACTTCGGCTTCACCGGCAACGCATCGCCGACCCGCTCCCATTGCGCGAGGGTGCGCGAACGCGCCACCTGAATATTCTGCATGCGCCCCCCGACTTCGCCCTGGGTGGCGTAGGCATAATAATAGCCGTCGGGCGCTTTGAGCACGGCCGGATCGGGAAAATTTTCGTCGATGACAGGATTGCTTATAGTCGGCCTCCCAGGCGCCGTTGCACAGCCGCCCAGCACCATGAGCGCGAGAAATAATGCCGATTTTTCTGCCCTCATGATCGCTCCTCCGACAATTCAAATCGCCAGATAATCATGTTGGAATAGGTTTGGCCGGGTTGAAGTGCTATTGAGCCGAAGCCAGGCTGGTTGGGCGCATCGGGAAATTGTTGCGGCTCGAGTGCGATGGCATCGCCGCGGCAATAGGACTTTCCCGCCTTGCCCCGCGTCGTGCCGTCAAAGAAGTTGCCCGAGTAGAATTGCAGGCCGGGTTGGTTGGACAGCAAAGTCATGGCTCGCCCCGAACGGGGATCAATCAGCTTTGCCACCGGCCGCGGCGCGGCGGCAACTTCGTCGCCGACGACCCAATTATGATCATAACCCAGACCGAAGCCGAGTTGCTCATCGTCCATCCTGCCAACATCGTCGCCGATGACCTTGCCCATGCGAAAATCGAACAGACTGTCTTCGACATGACGCATTTCACCGGTCGGGATCAGCTCGGAATCAACGGGGAGAAAATGATCCGCGTGGATCGTCAGACGGTGGCCCATCGCGCTATAGGCCGCGCCTTCCCCGCCCAGATTCCAGTAAACATGGTTTGACAGGTTAACCAGGGTGGTCGCGTCGGTGGTGGCGCGGTAGTGGACGCTCAATTCATTGTCTGCGCCAAGTGCATAGGTTGCGCCGACGGTCAAGGTGCCGGGATAGCCCTGATCGCCGTCGGGACTGACATATTGCATGGTGACCGACCGATCGCTCCTGTGGGTCACGGTCCAGTTGACCTTGTCGAATCCCCGTGCTCCGCCATGGAGCGAATTGGAGCCATCATTGGCCGAAACCACATAATCTTTGCCGTTCAATGTGAAACGGGCCTTCGCGAGCCGATTGGCGACCCGCCCGACGGTCGATCCGAAATACTGCGGCTTGCGGAGATAGTCGTCGAGCGTGGCATAACCCGCTGCGACATCGGCAAATACACCATATCGGTCGGGAACGCAGACCGATTGCAGGGACGCGCCGTAGGTGATGATTCCTACCGACATGCCGCTTTCATTTGCGAGCTTGATGCGCTTCACAATGTCCCCATTGTCGAGCGTTCCGAACTCGGTCTCGGTTGCTGTGCTGTGGTGCAAACTAACCCCTTTCCAATTGAGATGATTTATATGATAAACGATCGAGGCAGACAACAGGCGGGATTGGGGGTGGTGGCTGTCGAACCACAGACCGCCGCGATGAAGGATGGACGATGAAAAAGCTCGGGTTTCTGGCCGCCGGACTGTTTTCGCTTTTCGCGCAAGCGGCCGACGCGAGCGAGCCGCTTTTCGTCCCGGTTCTTACGGTTGATTTTCCCGACCCGTTCATATTGCAGAACGGCAACGAATTTCTGGCCTACGCCACGAACGCCACGGGTGACCGCGCCAATGTCCAGATGGCGCGATCAACCAACCTTGTCGACTGGGTCCAGATTTCGGACGGCAGCAAATTGCACGACGCCATGCCGACAATGCCCGACTGGGCACGCTCAGGATTTACATGGGCGCCCGAAGTGTTGAAAACCGACGCAGGTTTTGTGCTGCATTTTACCGCGCGGGACAAAAGGAGTGACCTTCAATGTTTGGGGGCCGCATTCAGCGCCAACCCTCTGGGCCCGTTTGTCTCGACGGCGAAAGAGCCGCTTGTGTGCCAGACCGACTTGGGCGGCACGATCGACTCCCACGCCTTTCGCGACGACGACGGGCAGTTATATCTTTACTACAAGAATGACGGCAACAACCCGCAGTTCGGAAAGCCGACCGACATCTACGTCCAGCGGCTTACCGCCGATGGGCTTAACGTTACGGGCGAAGCCGTCAGGCTGCTGCGAAACGATACGCCCTGGGAGGCGCATGTCATCGAAGCGCCGACGATGGTTCGGAAAGATGGAAGCTACACACTTTTCTTTTCGGCCAATCATTTTGGCTGGGAACCGAACCAGCGCCTGTCCCCCTATGCGGTTGGCTATGCCACATGCGAGGGCCCGATGGGCCCCTGCACCGATGCACCCAACAACCCGATCCTGAACAGCTTTCATGACAAAAGGGCAGGCTGTTTAAGCGGTCCGGGTCATCAGTCGGTGTTCGATGTGGGTGATCGTTCGTTTGTGTCGTTTCACGCGTGGGCGGCCACCAGCGGTTGCCGCAAGTTTGATAACAAACGTTATATGTATATCGCGCCGCTGCTGTGGGGGGATGGCAAGCCGCAGCTCGGCGTCAGCCTGAGATCGCCTCCGGTGCAAGGCAAGCGCGCGAAATAAAATCCCAATGCGGCGGCATATGCTCGGCCATTTGTCGATAGCTTGATCGCATTTTGTCAAGCATGTCGCGTGCAATGTCGGGATCGATCGCATTCACCGCCGGGTCGGTTTCGGCGGGACGTATGCCTTGTCCCAACAGCACGGCAACCCAACTGGCGGTTCCGAACAATTCTCTCCCTTCGCGAAACAGGCGCCCTTTCGATTGCCAAAGCCCGAACTTTGCAGCCAGACCATCGGGGACATCCATCGTCCGGCAATCGTTCCAGAAATCGGAATCGTCACGCCGGGTCGCCTTGTAATGCAGGATTATGAAGTCGCGGGCGTCTTCGAATACATCGGCCATCTGACGGTTATATTCGTTCCTTTCGACGGGATCGAAGCGCCGGTCGGGAAACAGGGCAAGCAGCTTGGCGATTCCGCTCTGAATGAAATGGATGCTGGTTGATTCAAGCGGTTCGACAAAGCCGCTCGACAATCCCAGGGAAACGACATTGGCGTTCCAGGCCTTGCGGCGCCGTCCGGCGGTGAAGGACAGATGTTTTGGATCGGCAAGACCTTTGCCTTCAAGGTTGGCGACGAGCAGATCCTCGGCTGCGCGGCGCTCCAGATGTGCGCTCGAATAGACGAGACCATTGCCCATGCGGTGCTGAAGGGGGATGCGCCACTGCCAGCCGGCCGATCGCGCGGTGGAGCGGGTAAACGGCTCGGGAGGGCTTGCCAGGCCGCATGGTACGGCGACGGCGCGATCGCAGGGCAGCCAGTGGCTCCAGTCTTCATAGCCCGTACCGAGTTGCTCCTCGATCAGGAGGCCGCGAAATCCGGAGCAATCGATGAACAGATCGCCTGCGATATCGTTTCCATTGGCCAGTTTGACCGACCTGACGTGCCCGCTTTCGGGATTCAGTGATGCGTCAACCAGCTTTCCCTCGATACGGATCACCCCGTTCTTTTCCGCATAGCTGCGCAGAAATCGCGCATAGAGACCGGCGTCGAAATGGAAGGCGTAGGCCAGCTGCGAGAGGGGAGGGCGCGCAGTGGGTCCGGGGCGGGCAAAGCGACCAAGCTCTGCCGCGGTCGCACTCATCGACCAGTGCCGAATGTCGGGCAGGGGCTGCCTCGCCGTCTCGCGCAGGTAAAGTTGGTGGAATGCAACACCGCGAAAATCCTGGCCATGGGGGCCGAACGGATGGAAATAGCGTTCTCCGACCGCGCCCCAGTCGACGAACTCAATACCGAGCTTGAACGTATCGCGCGTCGCGGAGAGAAATTCATCCTCGTTGATACCGAGCATGGAGTTGAATGCAATCAGCGGCGGAATGGTCGCCTCGCCGACCCCGACCGTGCCGATCTCGTCGGATTCGACCAGGATGATTTCGATCGATCGCTCCAGCAAAGCTGAAAATGCCGAGGCCGCCATCCATCCCGCGGTTCCGCCGCCGACTATGACGATTTTGCGAATGGCGTGGTCAGACATGCCCTCAGTTCCCGGCCACGGCCCGAAATGCATCGGCGATTTCGTCGGTCATTGGCGAAGTCGCGGCCCGGCCGCTTCGCTCAGAACCGAAACCGGACCCCACCCGACAATACCGACTCCTCAAACCGGGTTACCATCGGAAAAATCTCCGGGTCGCTTGGAATGCCACCCGGATAATTGATCCGAACGATGTCGGACTGGAATGGGTTGTCGAGGATATTGGTCCAGTCGAAAAATACGGTGAAATTGTCCGTAAAGGCGTAGCTGCTCGACAAATCCAGTCGCGATACCGAGTTGCCTCGACCTTGCAGCGTGAAGAAGCCATCGCGCTCGGCGCGATCCGCTTCGGGGAAGCTGCTGCGGTAATTATAGGCCAGGCGCACAGAGAGCCCGCCACGCTCGTACAAGCCAACGAGATTATATGTCCATTTCGACACATCGGGGATTCGTGTCCGCAATGTGGCCGCATTGGGCGCTCCCGGCCCTGCCACGCAATCCGCATTGGCGGTCGTGGGACAGAAGAAACCGAAGTCCGCCTTGGCGTCGAGATAAGTGACGTTCGCCTGCGCTCCCAATCCGCTCAGCGCGCCGGGCAGAAAATCGAAGAAGCCTGAAATCTGCGCCTCGACACCCTTGATCCGCGCATTGCGTGTGTTGACCGGTCCCGAAATGACCAGAGTGCGGCCGGTTTCAGGGTCTGGCTCGGGAAATTCGAAGGCGCGATTGGCAATGAAGCCCTGCATATCGCGGCGAAATACGCCGATCGAGGCGAATCCGGTCCGCGAGAAATAATATTCGAGGCTTGCGTCATAATTGTCGGAGTCGAGCGGTTTCAGGAACGGGTTCCCGCCCGACCCGGTGCGAATGCAGTCGGTCTGGCCCGGGGCGCAAGGCGTTGCGGGCGAAAGCCTGAGCGCCGGATTGAGCTGCGCGAAGCTTGGCCGGGTGCGCGTTTGCGTAAAGGCGAAGCGCGCCTGCACCTCGGGTGAAAATTGAACCCGCAGGTTGGCGCTCGGCAGCCAGTCGGTATAGGCATTTTTGAAGTTGACGGGGACGGGCCCCGCTGTGGTGAAAAGCGTGCCGGAGGTTTTCGTTTCGGTGCGGACGGCGCGCAGGCCGATCTGACCGTCGATCGTCGTTTCTCCCAGCGCGAGTTCGTAATTGGCACTGACATAACCGGCGTAGGATTTTTCGTTTATGTCGAACGTTCTGCCAGCATCTATTGGGGGACCGTCAACCGAACCAGCGCCGGTAAGGTCGATGTTGAACTGGCGAAGTTCGATCAGGTTATCGTGCACGCTGGCAAATGTCGGGCCAAACCAGCTGACCGGGAAGGGCGCATTCTTGTCACCACGGAAACCGCGGGGCTGAAGCACATAATCGAGCGGTACGGCGCTAATCGGAATGCCGCGGTCGCGCAGGTTCCAGTAAAAGTCGCCCGCCCGCGCGGACGCGTCGCGGTCGACGAAGCGAACGCCCCAGTGGAGCGCGGGAATGAAACTGATACCGGTCGGCTCATACTGAAAATCCAGCCGTGCCTGCCAGTCGTCACCGCTTGCGGTCAGATGATCTTCGTAGAAACCCCGGTAGTTGTAGATACCGGGATTGGTTGGATCGATCCCTCGAACCTGGAAGGTCAGTCCGGAACCACCCGGCTTGCCGGTGAACCAGTCGACCGAGTAATCATTAGTATTGATCTCGTAATCAACACTTTCGGTCCGGAGATCGAATGTACTGTCGGTGCGGGCGACATCAGCGGTGATCCGCAGCGGCCCCACATCCCAGCGACCGCCGACGGCGAACTGGTACGTGTTCGTGTCGCGCTTGGTCGCGCCCTGGAAACCCCACGTCTGATTGCCGCCACAGCATGCCGTTGGCCGATTGACGGTACCGCTGATGATCTGGTTACCATCGAGGACGATATTCTCGTAAGACGCGCCGCCCCAGAGCGGCTGTGCCCACATCCGGTCGGTCGCCCGTTCGCGAAAGCCTTGCCAAAGACCTTCGACATAGATTTCGAGGTCGGGCGAGGGACGCCACTGGAGGGCGCCATTTATCGAGGGTCGCCATCTCTCCGCTTCGGCATACTGGATTTCAGGCCAGTCAGGCGAACGCGCCCCGGCGAGGTCGGCAATGAAGAAGCCGTGACGCCGCACCGAGTCACGATAGTGCATGCGTGTGTAGGAGAAATTGATCAAAGCCCCGATCTCGCCCTCGCCGACGTCCCAGCGATCTGAAAGAAGCAGCTGGGCATTGGGCTCGAGATCGCGAGACTTATCCGGATATACGCCCCATACCGAGCCTGCAATTTCGGAGTCGGCGAAATCGAAAGGCCGTCGTGAGCGCACGTTGACCAAACCGGCGATGCCCGGCTCGACAAGCTCGGCACTCGATGTCTTGAAAACGTCGATCGCACTTATCCCGCCCGCCGGGAAATCCTGCAGCGCGACCGACCGTGTTTCGGCGGTGAAGATCTCGCGACCATTATAGGTTGTCGTGTAGTTGAAGCGGTCAAGTCCGCGAACGAGCACGCGATTGGCCTCGCCGCCCCGGCGCTCCACCTGGACACCTGGAATGCGCGCGGCGGTGTCAGAAACTGCGATATCCGGCAATTTGCCAATATCTTCGGCCACGATCGAGTCGACAATTTTGTCGGAGCGTTGCTTTGTGCTCTGCGCCGACTGAAGCGAAGCGCGGAAACCGGTGACGACGATAGCGTCCCCTTCGCTGTCGGCAGAATCCTGCACGGGAGGGGCGTCCTGCGCCGAGGCGACAGTCGCACACAAAGACATCACTGCCAGCGATGCCGTGCAGCGAGCGATTGTCCTGTAGCGCATATATCTTCTCCCCCAAAAGTTTGGGCCGCATTCCCGGCTCTTGCGAAGGCTATAATCGATCGATCCGCCTATCAGCAAGTCATTTGTATGATTTATATTATCCAAGGTCAATTTTTGAGGCGACTGTCACCATTCTGCCACGCTGCCATCTGCATGCCGCCAGATTGGATTCCGCCAGCGATGACGGTTTTTGGCGGCTTCGCGCACTTTTATCTCGTCGATTTCAATGCCGAGGCCCGGTCCTTCCGGAATAGCCAGGAAGCCCTCTTCTGGCGTCAGAACGTCCGGATTTGCGCAAAAGCTGAGCAGGTCGTGCGTTTCATTATAGTGGATGCCCAACGACATTTCCTGGATGATGACGTTGGGCGTGCAGGCCGCGAGCTGAAGGCATGCTCCGAGCGCAAGAGGACCAAGCGGGCAATGCGGGGCCACCGCCACGTCGTAAGACTCGGCCATTGCCGCAATCTTGCGGCATTCGGTCAAACCACCGGCATGGCTCAGGTCGGGCTGGATGATATCGACAGCGCCACTCGCGAGGAAAGGTTTGAAGTCCCAGCGCGAATAAAGGCGTTCGCCCACCGCGATCGGGGTACTCACAAGTCCGGCCAGCTGCGAGAGCGCCTCGGGATTCTCGGATAATATGGGCTCCTCGATGAACAGAAGTCCAAGCGGTTCGAGCAGTTTTGCGAGCTGCTTGGCCATGGGTCTGTGGACCCGACCATGAAAATCCACGCCCACGTCGAGCCCTTCATTCTGGGCCGCACGAACACGCTCCACCACGTCATCGAGTTTGGGCGCGGTCAGATAATCGATCTCGGACGTGGCGTTCATTTTTATTGCCGTGAATCCCTGTTGTCGCCGAGCCTTGGCCGCGTTGGCGATATCATCGGGTCGATCGCCGCCGATCCACGCATATGCGCGCACCTTGTCGCGAACCTTGCCGCCAAGCATCTCCCACGCCGGAAGCCCGTAATGTCGTCCCTTTAGATCCCACAAAGCCTGATCAAGGCCAGCGAGCGCCGACATCAGGACCGGCCCACCCCGATAAAAGCCTCCCCGATACGCGACTTGCCAGATATCCTCTATTTTCCGGGGATCCGCGCCGATGAATCGATCCCGCATCGCGTCAAGTGCGCCGTCCACGGCTTCGGCATGGCCTTCCAGGCTGGCTTCGCCCCATCCGATTGTGCCGTTGTCGGCTTCAATTCGTACAAACAGCCAGCGTGGCGGGACATGAAATGTTTCTATTCGGGCAATTTTCATAAAGACGGGCTCGCTTCCATCACGACAAACGCGGATTGCACATTTATATGATAATACATATAGCGCAATAGATATCGGGATTTCGTGCCAGCGACGGCGGCGACATCGAACGCGATCTCTAACGAATGAAATGGAGCAGGTCGCTTGGACTGGAATGAAAAATATATCGCGGTCGACTGGGGGACGACCAACAGGCGCGCGTGGCTCGTCGACCCTAGCGGCAATGTCTCTGCCCGGTTCGCGGACAATTTGGGGTTAATGGCGGTTCCACCTGGCGGCTTCGAGGCCGCCGCGGCCGATATCCGGCAACAACTCGGACCCTGGCCGATGTTGCTCGCGGGGATGGTGGGTTCGGATCAGGGCTGGCAGCAGGCGCCTTATGTCGCCTGTCCGGCGAGCGCGAAGATGCTCGCCGACAATATCGTCTGGATCGACGACAATCGCAGCGGAATCGTGCCGGGTGTCTGCCAGACTTCCGGCCATCCGGACGTGATGCGGGGCGAAGAGGTGCAGGCAATCGGTGCTGTGAACGGCAGCCTTGTGTCGCCGGACGCTTACATCTGTCATCCGGGAACCCATGCGAAATGGATCCGGTTGGAGCGTGGGCAAATAGCCGGATTCACGACGATGATGACCGGCGAGTTATTCAATCTGCTCCGGACGGGCAGCATATTGTCACCGCAAATGCAGTCGGAGGCCGTAGACGGGGATCCGTTTCGAGCAGGCTTGGACGCAGCGTTCAGCGGAGCATCGCTGTCGTCGGCCCTCTTCACCGTGCGCGCGCAATATCTGTTGTCGAATAGGCCGGGCGACGGCGCCTCCTATGCCAGCGGGCTGCTTATTGGCAGTGACGTAAGAGCCGGTCTGGCTCAGGCCAGCCCCGGCGAAGAAATCGCCCTCATCGGGCGTGCCGACCTGACCCGTCTCTATGCTCTGGCCATCGAATCGGCAGGACATGGATACCGGCTCATCGATGGCGATCGGGCCTTCCTGGCCGGTATCGCGGCCATTGTCCCGTATCTTGAAAAGGAGCGAATTTCGTGAGCCCAGCCGTCGAAGCATTCCATCGTTACCGCGTTGAATGCCCCATCATTGCCATTTTGCGCGGCATTGCGCCGGACGAGGTTGTTCGGGTCGGCGAGGCCCTCCTTTCCGCTGGAATCCGGATTATCGAGATACCCTTGAATTCGCCCGATCCGTTCGAGAGCATTCGACGCCTTTCAAAATCAGTGGGTGGCCAAGGTCTGGTGGGTGCGGGAACGGTGCTGGACGTCGATCAGGTCGCGCGTGTGGAGGAAGCAGGGGGGCGGCTCGTCGTGTCACCCAACACCGATGCGGCCGTGATCAAAAAGACTGTTGTTGCCGGACTGGTGTCCGTCCCCGGTTATTTCACGCCGTCGGAAGCGTTTGCGGCCATTGCCGCTGGCGCGCACGGCATCAAATTATTTCCGGCCGAGGCTGCCACGCCCGCGGTGGTGAAGGCGCAGCGTGCGGTATTGCCGAACGATGTGCCGCTGCTCGTCGTCGGCGGCGTGACCGCGGACGACTTTGGCCGATGGCTGGCGGCAGGCGCTGACGGCTTTGGCCTTGGCGGTGCTCTCTATCGCGCGGGCGACACAGTGACTCAGGTTCATCAACGCGCGGCCCGGTTTGTGGCTACGCTCAAACCGGGGGCGCGCCAGTGACCCTCCGCATTGCGCTGATCGGCTTCGGCAAAATCGCGGAAGACCAGCATCTCCCGGCCATCGCTGCCAACCCCGATTTCGAACTCGCGGCGATCGTTTCGCTCAACCGTCCCAGCCATATTCGATGTCCCGTCTTTTCCACGGTTGGCGACATGTTTGCGGGCCTGCCAGGGGGCATCGACGCCGTCGCCATTTGCACCCCGCCAGTTCCGCGCTTTGCAATTGCGTGCGAGGTCATCACTGCGGGTCTCCCCGTGCTGTTCGAAAAGCCGCCCACCGCCACCCTGGGGGAACTCGACTATCTGATTGCGCTTGCCCGCTTGCGAAACGTTCCGATCTTTACAGCTTGGCATTCGCAATATGCAGCCGGCGTGCCGGTCGCCGCGCGGGCCCTGAAAGGGGAGGCCGTTACAAGTCTTACAATGCTGTGGCGCGAAGATGTCCGCAAATATCATCCCGGACAGCAATGGATATGGCAGCCAGGAGGGTTTGGCGTGTTCGATCCCGCGATCAATGGTTTTTCGATCCTCAACAACATCCTGGACGAGCCGCTCCTGGTCAACCGGGTATCGATGCTGTTCCCGGCAAACCGGCAAACGCCCATTTCGGCCGAAGTTCTTTTCCATGGAGACGATCGCAAAGCCATACTGGACTGGCGTGGCGGGGATGAAGATGAATGGAAGATCCAGATTGAAACGGCGTCGGGCAAGTCGGTTCGCCTGATGGAAGGGGGCGCTCAACTCGAGATCGACGGCGCGCCGCGAAGTTTGCCGCCGCGCAGCGAATATCGCGCCATCTATGAGGATTTCGCCGACGTCGTGCGTCGCCGGTGCAGCAAGATCGATCGGGATCCGCTGCGTATCGTTGCTGACTGCTTTCTGGCCGCCGAACGAAATGCGGGGGACGATTTTGCCTGAAATTGGCCCTCCCTTTCAATGTTTTCGGTTGTATGCATGTCCGCGAAGAGCTGGAGGGCAGTTGAGTGACTGAGCAAACGGGATTGAACACGTCGTCGGCGATGGGTCGAAACCTGACCTACGGCATGCTGGATCTGCTGGGTAAAGCGATCGTAACCGGCCAATATGACGACAGGGTCTTTCCGACCGAAGCCGAACTGGCGAAGCAATATGACGTGAGCCGTTCGGTCGTTCGCGAAGCGGTGAAGATGCTGGGTGCAAAAGGACTGCTCACGGCGCGGCCGCGCAAGGGAACGACAATCCAGTCGACCGACCGCTGGAACCTGTTCGATATCGATGTGCTGCGCTGGCTGCTGGACCGGAAGTTCTCGCTCAGCCTCTTGCGGCAATTCTCGGAATTGCGCGAGGCCATTGAACCGGCTGCTGCGGCGCTCGCGTCGAGCGCGCATTCTCCGGAAGGTCTTGCGGCAATCGAGGCCGGTTACGCGCGAATGGAAGCCGCGGAGCGGAACGAAGACGACCCTCTGGAGGCGGACATCGCGTTCCATGTCGCGATTTTGCAAGCTTCGGCCAATCCCTTCTACGCGCAGTTTCGCGATGTCGTCACCACGGCGCTTCGAACGTCGATCCGGTTCACCAACCGGTTCAAAGGGCGAACCGCAAGTCTGCCGCAGCACAAAGCCGTGCTTGACGCGATCGCCAATCGCAGACCGTCCGAAGCCAAGGCGGCCATGGCAGCGCTGATTGCAGATGTCATGGTGCTGATCGCCGAAGCCGAAAGAAACGGATAGATGCGCTGCGCTGCCAATGTGGGCGCCATTCTGGGCGAGGGCCCTTGCTGGGTTGTGCGCGAGCAAAGCCTTTTTTGGACTGATATCAACCAACCCTGTCTTTTCCGCTGGAACGAAGCCGAGGGCGTCACGCGCCTGCCGATGACGGAGCGAATTTGTTCGATCGTTCCGCGCGCCTCCGGCGGATATTTTGGCGCTGGATATAATGGCTTGCTCGCGATCGACGCGAAATTTGTCGCAACGCCCGTCGGCAATCCCGAAGCTGATCTGACCGATAACCGCTTCAACGACGGCAAGGTTGACCGCGCCGGCCGCTTCTGGGCCGGGACGATGGACAGCAAGGAAGTGCATCCCAGCGGCACGTTATATCGGGTCGATTTCGATCTCAGCTGGAAAGCAATCGACACCGGCTATCGCGTCACCAATGGCCCGGCATTCAGCGTTGATGGCCGGACGATGTATCATACCGATAGCGCGATGCAGAAAGTTTACCGCTTTGCGATCGATGCCGAGGGCAATGCAGCCGAACGCGAGACATTCCTGCAGTTCAGTCATCACGACGGATATCCTGACGGCATGACGATTGACGCCGAGGATTGTCTCTGGATCGCCTTTTGGGATGGCTGGTGTATCCGTCGGTTCTCGCCAGATGGCAAACTTCTCGCCGAGATTCCGGTTCCTGTGGCGAGGCCCACGAGCGTTGCCTTCGGTGGCGCGCAGCTCGACCAGATCTTTATAAGCACGGCATCGCGGGATCTGACCGAAGCAGAGCTGGCGGGTCAGGCGAACGCAGGCGGACTATTTACCGTTCGTCCGGGTGTCCGGGGCGTTGCCGAACTACCGTTCGCCGGTTGATCTCCTGCATTTCCGCCAGGAGTTCGTTTACCCGTCGCTCGGCATGGGCCAGTGCAACGCTCACCGGCTTGGTTCCCGCCACCGCCGCTTCGAGTTCCTCTCCGATCAGCCCTTGGATTGCGGACTGGCGCTGCACGAAATCGGGCAATTGCTGGCCGGTCGCGGCCATTGCCGCAATGTCCCTGCGATGCGGTTGTGACGTAAACGAAGGCGAAACGAGCACGTCGCGAAATGCGGGAAGATGACCGGTGCGAACCCAGTCACCGTTATATTTGGCGATGAAAGCGAGAAAACGAGCAATTGCACGGCGTTCAGCAACGCTCCGCTCGTCAGCAGGCACCACCCAGGCATGTCCATCGACAAACGCCGCATTCTTTCCCCAAAGCCGCGGGAACGGAGCCACGGCATAGCCGTCGAGCCGCGAACCAGGCGCCTTGGACGCTTCATGATAGGGTCCGATCATCCAGGTTCCGGTCGGGAAGATGCCTCCCTCGCCGTTGAGGAAACTGGCTGTCGCTCCGGGAAAATCCTGGGATGTCGTCAGCTTCTCGGCGTTGAGTGCGCGATACATTTCGACGATCTCGCGCGCCTGCGGCGTGTTGAGTCGGATATGACGGCTGTCGGGAAAAATGACAGCGTCCTGCGCGAGCAAATAGGTGTAGAGATTTGCTACGAGATAGTCGGGTGCGCTCACCTGCGCCTGAATGAGATAAGGCTTGCCGGTAGCCCGTTTGAATTTGCGCGCCTGATCGAGCAGTTCCGCAGGCGTATTGGGCAGTACCGGCCTGCCATCGGCCATAAGGCCGGCCTTTGCCATCAAGCCAGTGTTGATGTGCCACAGCCGCCCAATAGTGTCCCATGGCAGCGCATAATATCTGCCGTTTTTCATTGCGCCGCGTTGCGCCGCCGGGGTGAGGGTGCCCGTGTCTATTTTGGCCTCGGCCAAGAGGTCGTCCATCGGTGCGAGCAATCCCCTGGCCTGGTAATCGGAGATTACGGATTGGTGCATCGTCACCAGATCGGGCGGATCGCCCGCGGCAATCTGGGCGGCCAACTGCGGATAACCCGGCCAGGCAACGACGTTGACCTTTACATGGATGTCCGGGTTTTCGATCACGAACCGGTTGAGAATCGTGGTCAATATCCCGCATTCGGTTTCGGCCTTGGCGACGTCGGTGGCGGTTCCGTAGATTGCGCCGCATTCGCCGAAAAAACGCTGGATGACCAACGTCGGCCGGTCATCGGTCTGGCCGCAACTACCGGTCAGAAGCACTGCAAGCGCGGCCAGAACGATATTCGCGCGCCTCACCGGGTCGCCGCCCCGGCCATCGCGCCGACAATCTGTTTCTGAAAAATGATGTAAACGATCAGGATCGGGATGGATGCAAAAACGGCTTGCGCCATCAGAAAGCCCAGCCCGCTGGTTTGCGCATAGTTCATCTGCGCCGATGCCAACCCGACGGTCAGCGTGTATTTGTCGCTGGTGGTGGCGGAGATGAGCGGCCACCAGTAATCGTTCCAGGATCCGAGGAAGGTGAAGACGCCCAGCGTCGCCTGTGCCGGAAACGACAGAGGCAGCAGAACCTTCCAGAAAATCGCGATCCGCGAAGCCCCGTCGAGCATTGCCGCCTCATCGAGATCCCTGGGAATCGCACGGAAATACTGGGTCATGAAAAACACCCCGAAGGGCGCGGCCAGCCCTGGAAAAATCAGGCCGGGATAGCTGTTGTGCCAACCGAGCGCCGCAAATAACTGGTGGCGCGGAAGGATCACCGCCTGTTCGGGGATGGCAAGCCCCAGCAACACAAATATGAACAGCGTCCGGCGAAAGGGAAAGTCGAGGCGCGCAAAGCCGTACCCGGCCAGCGAGCAAAGCATCAATACGCCGACAGTTGTGCCAGTCGAAACGATCAGGCTGTTGAGCAACCAGCGCGGCACATCAGACCCGGTCATTATGTCGCGGTAATTGTCGAGCGTGTAGGGCAGGGACAGGGCGGATGCACTGTCGCGCATGAGATCGCTGTTGCTCTTGAGCGACAGCAGCAGCGTCCAAACCAGCGGCGCAACCATGATGGCTGCGCCCAGCAACACGCCGACCAAAGCGGGCCATGGGAGGCGATTGCGATCGTTCGCCGCGCTCATCGAGACGCCCCTTCATCGCGCGTGCCGAACCAATATTGTCCCAGTGTCAGCGCGAGAACCAGCACGAACAGGACTTCGGCGGCGGCGACGGCGTAGCCAAGTTCCCATCGGCCGAACGCAATTTCATAGATGTAGAGAACGATCGGCCGCGAACTGCCGCTTGGTCCGCCCGATGTAAGCAACTGCGCCTGCCCGAATATCTGTAGCTGGGCAGCGGTCTGCAACATGACCACCAAAATCGTGGTGCGGCGAAGCGAGGGAAGCGTGATCCGGCGAAACACGGTCCATCGACTGGCGCGATCCAGCGCCGCCGCCTCGTACATGTCCTGCGGAATCTGCTGCAAGCCTGCCAGAAACAACATCATTGGCAGCCCCAGGCCCCACCAGATCGTGGTGAGCGCGATCGCAGGGACGACCAGATCGGGGTGACTGAGAAATGGCAGCGGCTCCATCCCCAATGCGGTTAGCAGCTTCGCGATCAACCCGGCGTCCGGGGTCAGGACAAAGCGCCAGATCAGGGTGACGATCGTGACCGAAAGCACCGACGAGGAGAAGAACAACCCCCGAAATATTGCCGCCGCACGCGTTGCCCGGTTCAGCGCCAGCGCAAGCATCAAGGTGATGATCGTCAGCGCCGGCACGATCATCAGGGCCAGCAGGAATGTCGTTCCCATCGCCTGGTAGAAGACCGGGTCGCCGAAGAGGCGGGCGTAGTTATCCAATCCGATCCATTGGCGCGCCCCGAAAAGATCGGCGCGGTGGAAACTGATCCACGCGCCCATGATAAAGGGGACGATCAGCAGGAAGCTGTACGCCGCCACGAACGGCAGGACGAAGGCATAACCCCCGAGCCGGTCGCGCGCCGTCATGCAGGCGTGCCTGCATGATGACCCGTGCCATCCTGTGCGAACAGATGCGCACTGGCGCCATCGATCAGCAGGCCGATGCGGTCGCCCATCCGTATCATGCTGTCGCCCCGATCGACGGCAGTGATTTCCGACCCGTCGGCGAGCTGTGCGTAAACAAGGGTGCGGTCGCCCAGCCGTTCAACGATGATCGCCACGCCGTCGAGGGTGCCGGTGCCAGGCGCGGAAATGGTCACGGATTCGGGCCGCAGTCCCAGCTCGATATTTTGATCGTCACGAATAGCGTCACAGGCCACCAGGGTCGCAACCTTCGTGCCGTCTGCAAACCGGACGATGGCAGTCTCGCCGCTGGTCGGGTCAAGCGAAACCGGCAGCATGGTCATCGCAGGCGAGCCGACGAAGCGCGCGACGAAGCGGTTGGCGGGGCGGCTGTAAATGTCCATCGGCGTGCCGATCTGCTGGATTCTCCGGTCGTTCATCACCACAATACGATCAGCCAGCGTCATCGCTTCGGCCTGATCGTGCGTCACCATGATCACGGACGCATCGACCCGCTGGCGCAACTGGGAAAGCTCGACGCGCGTGCGGTTGCGAAGCGCGGCGTCAAGATTGGACAGCGGCTCGTCGAGAAGGAACAGCTTGGGCGCTTTGACAATAGCCCGGCCAATTGCCACCCGCTGACGCTGGCCGCCCGAAAGCTGGCCAGGCTTTCGGTCGAGCAACCGGTCGATCTCGAGCGTTGCCGCGACCGTTTCAATTCGGTCGGTTATTTCATTTGCCGGCACCTTGGCGTTGCGAAGCCCGAACGCCATATTCTCGCGTACGGTCATATGCGGATACAGCGCATATTGCTGGAAAACGAGCGCCACACCGCGATCACCCGGAGCCAGCCTGTCGATCCGCGTGCCATCGAGCCACACTTCGCCGCTATCCGCTGTTTCCAATCCGGCGATGATGCGCAGCAAAGTCGATTTGCCGCTGCCCGACGGTCCCAGAAATGCAATGAACTCCTTGCGCTCCATTGCAAGCGACACGCCGTCGAGCACATGAATGCTACCGTAGCTTTTGCACACGTCGATCAGCGAAAGACAGGTCAAATCCGCTCCCCAATTTATCGTATTTATATTATCTATTATCGAGCGTAGATATGTTCGTCAATAACCGTCGACCACCGGTTCGATCAATCCGTCGATGACATGGTATTGGCGTACGCAACCAATCTGCTCGACCACGCGTCCATTGAACCGGCCTTTCAAGACTGGCGGCAAACTTGCTTCGAAGGCGCGGGTCATCTGCAAATCATGGTGAGCGGAATTGGCAGCGTCAGGACCATCGACGCCGATGACGAGCACCGGCCTCGCTTTGTCGGATCGGTTTGCCGTCCCGCGATGAATGGTGAGTGCCGAACGGGCTGAAATCGTTCCGCGCTGGGCGAGTTTCGCGACCCCAAGTCTTTCATAACGCGGCCAGCGAGAACGATCGGGAAACATGCCGTGCGGGCATTCGTCGATTGCATCCCACTGCGTTCCGGGCGCGATCTCGAAAGGGCCCATATCCGGTGTCGTGTCGACCGCAGTGAGATTGAACGCGAGCGACGTTATGCGGCGTCCTCTGCTGGTTGCCTCGGGGGATCTGAAATCGCGATGCCATGGTTGCATCGTCGCGCCAGGAAAGGGGATGTCAAATCCTACTTCGACTATTCGCCATTCGGGACCGAGTATCGCCTCATTCACAGCCAGGAACCAGGGGTGAGACACGATGTCGGCGAAGGCGTCGATTCGTTCCGGCGCGACCTCGACATACCATCTTTCCGGCCCCCGTGGCAGGATCCCATGATCCGTCTGCCGCGCTTCGGCATATAGCAGCTCTATGCTCGCGCGCATCTTGTCGACCAGCGCAACCTCATAGGCATTGGTCAACGAAATATAGCCATCGCCATATATGCCCGCCATTATCTCAGCGGTTTCATAAAGCGGGTCCTCGGTCACCCAGCGCCTCCCTTTCGCCATTTAATCATATAAATCTTATTTAGCCCCTTCCCTCGGATTTTGCGAGTCGGTAATGCGGCGCGATGAAATCGAATCAGCAAATTGTCGTTGATGCCGTGGCCGAAGGCGATGGCGTCAGGCTTTCGATCACAGCCGATGGGCGGACACGTGAATATACGATCGCAGGCAGCAGCCACGCGGACTACCAGGCATTTTTTTCCCGGCTGGCAGACGATATCGGCTCACGCGCTCCGCATGTGTTTGACGGGCCTGGCGTAGAAACGACCGACTCGGGCGTTTGGAAACCGCTGATCACCCAGAATCTGAGCCCGCTGACCAGCGCCGGCTATGGTGACCCTGCGGTGCTCAAGACGGACGAAGGTTATTACCTTGTCGCCACGTCCAACGATGCCCCCGACGCCTTTCCGATTCTGTTCAGTGCCGATCTCGAACATTGGGAGCATAAGGGATTTGTATTTGCCGAAGGGCATGCGCCCGAATGGACTGCGCATGGTCGTCATGTCGGGGATTATTGGGCACCCGAAATGGCCAGAGTGGGCGATGAATACTGGCTGGTGTATACCGCTCGCCAGCACAACAATGCTCTTGCGATCGGAATGGCCAAAAGTAATCATCCTGAAGGTCCGTGGCGCGACCTCGGGCGACCTCTTATTGCCGGTTTTGCTTATAACACCACAGGAATGACCCAAGACGGCACACAGCCGGTCATGAGCGGCGGCGTCATCGACAGCCATATCTTCATCGACCGAAATGGCGACCGCTACCTGTACTGGAAAAGGGACACCAACGGCGTCTGGCCGCGTCCGTTAGCCGGATTGATCGGCAAACGACCCGAACTGATCGAGCAGCTGTTTTCTGCGCCGGCAGACCGCAAAACGGCGGCCGTCGCCGCCGCTCTGCTTCCCTTCGCCCAGACACGGCGCCCGATGGAACGTTTCTTCTTCATGCAGCCGTTGATTGAGGCGGTGATTGATAACTGGCGTCATGTGAAGGCGACGCTCGCAAGCTATCCCGATGCATCACTGATTTGTGAGGCCATGAGCACACCAATATACGCTCAGCGAATGTCGGAAACCGGGGAGTTGGTCGGCGACAAGACCGTTGTTCTTGTGAACGATCTTGACTGGGAGGGGCACCTGATCGAGGGTCCGTGGGTTACGTTGCAGGAAAATCGATACTGGCTTTTTTACGCCGGAAACGATTTCGGCACACCAGCCTATGGCATCGGTGTCGCGGTTGCCGACCACCCGCTGGGACCATATGAGAAGCAGCCGGAGCCGTTGCTCAGGTCCAGACCCGATTGGTGGGCGCCGGGGCACGCATCCGTTGCTTCGGGACTCGACGGTAAGCCGCAGTTGTTCTTCCATGCGTTTTTTCCGAACACGGGCGGATACAACACTTTCAGGGCGCTATTGACGGCAGAATTAACATTCGACCATAAAAAGGTAAGCTTGAAGTAAAACAAAGAATCCAGGTCGTCGGTAGCGTGACAGATCGTATCGCTCGACGGACTGCCTCTGTCGTGCGGGCGCTCCCGTGTAAAAGCTGGCCCATATCCCTCCCGCTGTGACGATGACAATCCTGCACCATCCATGCTGGGACTGAACATTTAGTGGATGAAACATCCGCTCCGCTCCAGGTTCGTATCTTTCCGCATCGAGGACCAGCCTTTGCAACGGTCGACAGGGGTGGCCCCCGTGCGCCCCGTGCCAGCCCCTTTCCACTTGCCCTGTCACCTGCTAGGCGCCCGCGCCATGTCCAAGCACCCCGAACGCCGCACCTTCGCCATCATCTCGCACCCCGACGCGGGCAAGACGACGCTGACCGAGAAACTGCTCGTCGCGGGCGGCGCGATCCACATCGCGGGCGAGGTGAAGGCGCGCGGCGCGGCACGGCGCGCGCGGTCGGACTGGATGAAAATCGAGCAGCAGCGCGGCATTTCGGTGACGTCTTCGGTGATGACCTTCGAACATGCCGGGCTGATCTTCAACCTGCTCGACACGCCGGGGCACGAGGATTTCAGCGAGGATACCTATCGCACGCTGACCGCGGTCGACAGCGCGGTGATGGTGATCGACGCCGCCAAGGGCATCGAGCCGCAGACGCTGAAGCTGTTCGAGGTGTGCCGCCTGCGCTCGGTGCCGATCATCACCTTCATCAACAAGGTCGATCGCGAGGGGCAGACGCCGTTCGAGCTGCTCGACGAGATCGCCGACCGGCTCGCGCTCGACGTCTGCCCGATGAACTGGCCGGTCGGCATGGGCGGGCAGTTCGAGGGGATTTACGACCTGGCCGATCCGGCGCTGATGGTGCCCGGCGGCGATGCGTCGCGCATGTATGAGGGCGAGCGGATCGCGGTTGCGGGACTGGACGATCCCCGGCTCGCCCAACGCTTGAGCCCCGACGGGCTGGCGCTTTTGAAAGAGGAGACCGAACTCGCGTCGGCCTGTTATGCGCCGTTCGACGTCGCGGCCTATCGCGGCGGCGACCTGACGCCGGTGTTTTTCGGGTCGGCGCTCAAGGAGTTCGGCGTCACCGACCTGCTCGCGGGGCTCGCCAGCCACGCGCCGGGACCGCAGCCGCAACCCGCCGAACCCGCGCCGGTGCGCCCCGACGACGATGCCGTCACCGGCTTCGTGTTCAAGGTACAGGCGAACATGAACCCCGCGCACCGCGACCGCATCGCTTTCATGCGGCTCTGTTCGGGCAAGTTCGAGCGCGGGATGCGGTTGATGCAGGGCGGGACCGGCAAGGCGATCGCGATCAGCCGCCCGATGCTGTTCCTCGCGCAGGACCGCGAAATGGCCGAGGAGGCTTATCCCGGCGACATCATCGGCATTCCGAACCATGGCACGCTGCGCGTCGGCGATACGCTCTCCGAACGCAGCGACATCATGATCACTGGCCTGCCCAATTTCGCGCCCGAGATCCTGCGCCGCGTCGCGCTGGTCGATCCGACCAAGACCAAGCAGCTGAGGAAAGCGCTCGACGACATGGCCGAGGAGGGGATCATCCAGGTCTTCTATCCCCAGATCGGCGCCAACATGATCGTCGGCGTCGTTGGCCAGCTGCAACTCGACGTGCTGATCAGCCGGCTGGAGGCCGAATATAAGGTCGAGGCGAAGCTCGAGGCGTCGCCGTGGGAGACCGCGCGCTGGATCGCGAGCGACGATCCGGCGGCATTGAAGGCGTTCCAGGCTGACAATCGCGGCGCCGGGGCGATCGACCGCGACGGCGCGCCGGTGTTCATGGCAAAGGATGCGTGGGAGGTCGGCTATGTCACCCAGCGCAATCCCGCGATCCGCTTCACCGCGACGAAGGAACGGGTTTTCGCTCCCGCGGGTTGATTACGCGCGCCACTTTCGCCACCATGACGTCACCTTTGTTGGGCGGTGGGGGTGACGATGCGCGGATGGATAGTGGTGCTGGCGGCGGCCGCGGGCAGTGCGTCGGCAATGGCGCAGTCGGCGATCAAATTGCCGATCGCGTCCGGGTTCTGGACCAACGACGACCAGCAATGCGCGACGGCGCGCTATGGCTATATCTTTGACGGCAGGCGTTGGGGCTCGGTCTATTATTACGGGCCGACGGGCAATCTCGGCCCCGCGGCCGAGTTGCAAGCGATCACCCAGACGCGCGCGGTCGGGGGCGGCTTTACCCAGATGCAGTTCGGCGGCTTTGACGGTGCGGGCTATTTCCGCATCAAGGCGACCGGCACCGATCGCGCGCTCTACCGTGTCGGCGCGCCTTTTCGCGACGAGATTCAGGTCGCCGATGAGAGGCTGATCCGCTGTTCCTATCAGGCGATGTCGCCCAAGATGAAGGCCGCGATGCGGCGTTTCGCGCCCGCGCTCGCTAGGGTCAGGACCCATTAATTACCCGTTCGAGGTTTGAAGCGATTTTGCTCAGGGCGAGGAGAAAAGGCGCAGGAATATAGATATATTTCAAGACTTTTCGACGCTGCCATGGGCAAAATCGGTCAAATCCCGAAGGGACGCCGAAATGGCTTCAATCTCGGACCTTCGCGGCCTTGCGGGTAGCGATGCTACCCGCCGCACCCGCCAAGGCCCGATATCTTCGCCATTTCGACGCCTCGAACGGGTAATTAATGGGTCCTGACCCTAAATAAGGCTGAGCAGGTCGGCGGGGGCGGGGGCTTCGTCCCCCTCCTCCTCTTCGCCCTCGAACTTGCTCAGCGTGACACCGAGCAGGCGGATGCCCTGTTCGCTGGGCAGCAGGGGAGCCAGGATTGCCTCGCCCACCGCGAGCAGGCTGGCGCCATCGCGGATCGGCGAAGGCACCGACTTCGCGCGCGTGATCGTGCGGAAATCGGCGTAGCGCAACTTCAGCGTCACCGTGCGCCCGCGTGCGCCCTTTTTCACCGCGCGGTCCCATACCACGGTGCAGACATGCGCCAGCGCCTCGCGGATTTCGGTATCGGTGATCAGGTCGTTGAAGAAGGTGCGCTCGCCGCCCAAGGATTTGAGCGGCCGGTTCGACTTGACGCGGCGATGGTCGATCCCGCGGGCAAGGTTATAGAGCCATTCGGCGCTGTTGGCGAAATGCTCGGCGAGCCACAACGGATCTTTCGCGGCTAGGTCGGCGCCCGAAAAGACGCCGAGCCCCTCCATTTTTGCCGCGGTAACAGGGCCGATGCCGTGGAAACGACGGATCGACAGCGTCTGGACAAAGGCGGCGCCCTTGCCCGGCGGGATGACGGTGAGGCCGTCCGGCTTGTTCTGGTCCGACGCCAGCTTGGCGATGAACTTGTTATAGGATACCCCGGCCGAGGCGGTGAGCCCGGTTTCTTCGCGGATGCGGCGGCGGATCAGCCGCGCGGTCGCGGTCGCGCTGCCGAGTCCCGCCTTGTCGGCGCTGACGTCGAGATAGGCCTCGTCGAGCGACAGCGGCTCGACCTCGTCGGCATAATCGCGGAAAATCGCGCGGATCTGATGCGACACCTCGCGGTAAACCTCGAAACGCGGCGGCACGAAGATGAGGCCGGGGCACTGGCGCTTCGCGGTAATGCTGGGCATTGCCGAGCGTACGCCGAACCGCCGCGCCTCATAGGAGGCGGCCGCAACGACGCCGCGCCGCGACGATCCGCCGACCGCAACCGGCTTGCCGCGGAGCGCGGGATCGTCGCGCTGTTCGACCGAAGCGTAAAAGGCGTCCATGTCGACGTGGATGATCTTGCGGACCGGGGGCGGGTCCGCGCCGTCGTCGAGGCCATGATCGTCGCTGTCGTCCACAACGCAAAGCTATCATGTTGCCATGATGTTCTCAATGGCGCGCGTGACGTCGCGCTTGACGGCGACCGATCAAAATGGCAATCGCCGCCGACCTTGGACGAGCGGGTATAGCATAGTGGTAATGCTCTAGCCTTCCAAGCTAGCTAGGCGGGTTCGATTCCCGCTACCCGCTCCACCGCCATCAGTTATCAAGATGGGTGCTCGGCGTTTGGCCATTTCCCTTGCACCGCGATGAATGGCGGCGCCTTATTGCGACAATTTGCGACAATTTTTCGGCAACCCGGCACGGCGTTGGGACAAATCGCGACTAAAAACCCTTCATCGCGAGCGCGGGCCTTTTCCTCGCATCGCCACGAAGGAGTTTTGGACGTGAACAGAAAGATCGCTCTATTGACGCTGGGCGCTGCCTTGATCGCGGTGCCCGGCTTTGCCGCCGCTGGCGGCGGCCCGCGCGGCGACGCCGATGGTAATGGCACGTTGACGCGCGCCGAGGCCGAGGCCCACGCGACCCGGGCGTTCGCGCGGATGGATACGAACAAGGACGGTAAGCTCGACGCCGCCGACCGCACCGCCAAGCGCGCCGAAATGCAGGCCAGGATGTTCGAGCGGATCGACGCCGACAAGGACGGCAATATCAGCCGCGCCGAATGGGATCAGCATGGCGCCGATCGTGCGGCGAAGCGCGCCGAACGCGGCGAGAAACGCGCCGCAGCGGGCGAAGACGGCAAGGGCAGGCGCCACGCGATGCGCGGCCATCACGGCAAGCGCGGCGGCCATCACGCGATGATGATGGCCAGGGCCGATACCGACGGCGACAAGGCGATCAGCCAGGCCGAGTTCCAGACGGCTGCGCTCGCGCGTTTCGACGCCGCCGATGCGAACAGGGACAAGCAGGTAACCGCCGAGGAACGCCAGGCCGCCCGCGAGGCGAAACGCGCCGAATGGCGCGCCAAACGCGCGGCCGCCGCGACCGGCGAGTAAGCCATTCTGGCAAGGGCGACGGGCGGCGCGATGCTTCCTCCCCCCCCTCCCGGCATTGCCTTTGCCGCCGGTCCCTGCCAGCTATCGCCCACCGGTCGTTCGCGGTCGGTGGGCGAACCAGCTTGAGTGACGGAACCCCGATGACCGATAGCGACATGCCGCGCATCCTGCTGATCGACGACGAACCGTCGATCCGCGAGCCGCTGGGCGAATATCTGACCGCGCAGGGCTTTGCCGTGACCGATGCCGCGAGCGCCGCCGAGGCGCGATCGGTGCTGCGCGCCAAATCGGTCGACCTTGTGGTCAGCGACATCATGATGCCCGGCGAGGACGGACTCTCGCTCACCCGCCACCTGCGCGAGACGAGCAGCATCCCGGTCATCCTGCTGACCGCGCGCGCCGAGGATACCGAACGGATCATCGGACTGGAGATCGGCGCCGACGATTATGTCGTCAAACCCTTCAACCCTCGCGAACTGGTCGCGCGCATCCGCACGGTGCTGCGCCGGACGCAGCAGAACGGGCGCTCGCTCGACGCGGGCGGCACCTGCTATGCCTTTGGCGACTGGGTGCTTCGCGAAGTCGAGCGCGTTCTGGTCGATGGAAAGGGGAGCGAAGTCGCGCTGTCGTCGGGCGAATATCACCTGCTCCACGCGCTGGTGCGCCACCCGCGGCAGGTGATGAGCCGTGACCGGCTGCTCGATCTGGTGCGCGGGCGCGAGGCCGATATTTTCGATCGCGCGATCGACAATCTGGTCAGTCGGCTGCGCAAGAAGATCGAGGCCGATCCCGCGCATCCGCAGATCGTCAAGACCGTCTGGGGCGGGGGTTATACGCTCGCGTGCGAGGTCAAGCGACTGGGCCCCGCTGCGTGAGGCTGCGACTTTGGCCCCGCAGCCTGATCGGGCAGCTGGTCTTCGCGGTCGCGGTGATGCTGTTCGTCGCGCAGGCGGTCAATTTTGCGCTGCTCGTGCGCGGACAAAAGCAACAGATGCTCGCGCATGGCGGCGGCATGGCGGTGGCGCGGATCATCGATGCGATCGACCGCCACGAAAGCGGCCGGATCGCGGCGATGCCCGATCGCCGCCAGCGTTCTGGCCGGGCGCGCATCCCGAAACTCTGGGTCGGCGCCAGCGCGCCGCCGGTGCCCGAGCGCGCGGTCGCGCTGCCGGCGATGGCGGACTATGTGCACGACCTGCTCGCCGAGGCCGAGGTCGATGCCGCAGCCGTCACCGCGTGGGCCTTGCCGCAGCGGCCGCGGCTGGGGCGCACACGGCTGCCCGGTCGCACCGTGCTCGTCGTCGCCGAGGTGGATGGGCGCTTCTATGGCGTACGCACCCGCGTCGCGCCCGACGGTCGCCGCTTGCAGGGCTTCCTCGTCTGGCAGACGCTGTCGCTCTACCTCTTGCTGCTGATCCCGATCCTCGTGATCGCGTGGCGCGTCGCCGCGCCGCTCCGCGACCTGACGCGCGCGGCGCGCGCCAGCCCTGCGCTGCACGAGGCGGTGCCGCTCGCGGAGGCGGGACCGTCGGACGTGCGCGACCTGATTGCGGCTTTCAACGCCTATCGCGCGCGCATCGCGGCGATGCTGGCCGACAAGGACCGGATGCTCGGCGCGGTCGGGCATGACTTGCGCACCCCGCTTGCCAGCCTGCGCGTCCGCGTCGAGCAGGTCGAGGATGATCGGCTGCGCGACAAGATGATCGCCAGCATCGACGAAATGACCGCGATGCTGACCGATATATTGGCGCTGGCGCGGTCGGGCGCGGGGACCGAGGCGGTCGGGGCGCTCGCACTGGACGAACTCGTCGGCGAAATCATTGCCGACTATCGCGAGCGCGGCAAGGATGTCGCGGCGGGGGCGTTGGCCCCGGCGACGGTGCACGCGCGGCCGATGCTGCTGAAGCGCGCGGTGCGCAACCTCGTCGACAATGCCGTCGCCTATGGCGTGCGCGCGCGGCTGTCGGTGATGGTAGAGGGCGGCAAGGCGCGGATTATCGTGTCGGACGACGGCCCCGGCCTGACCGACGAGCAGATCCGTACGCTGGTCGAACCCTTCGCGCGTGGCGAGTTGTCGCGCAACCGTGCGACTGGCGGTGCTGGCCTGGGCCTGTCGATCGCCCGCGAAATTGCGGAGGGCGAGGGAGGAACGCTGACACTTGCGAACCGCGCGGGCGGCGGGCTCGATGCGGTGATCGCGTTGCCGGTTCAGGGGCGGTGAGCCGCCATAGCCCGCGCCCCTGAAGGGAAGAGAACCACTTTGACCGCCTTTGAACCTTCCCACTCGATGCAAATGGCGTCGCAAAGCCGGACGTCCCCAATCGTCCCCAATCAGACGTAGATCGCGATCGCCTGGCTGCCGCTGAGGATCGGCTGGCCCGCGCGGTTCCACAGCATCATGTCCTGCACCGACAGGCCGTGGCGCGCATAGCCGGTCTTCGCCGAGAGCAGCCACCAGCCGTCATCGGTAGCGGGCGCGGCAGTCAGCATGTTGACCGTCCAGTTCATCGAGCTGATCGGCCCGAACTGGCTGAACAGCGCCATCGCCGCGGGGGGCAGTGCGTCGCCCATGGCGAGCAGCGCGACCGTGGGGTGGCATTGCGGTTCCTGGGCGAAGCGCACCCAGGTCAGATATTCGCCCACATCGCTTTTCCACCCAAAGCGCGGCCCCGTCGTCGGGCGCATGTCGAAATGGCGGGTGAAGGCAGGGCGCGCATGATGTTCGGGCACCGGCGCCAGCGTTTCGGGGGCGGGGGCGTCCGGCATCGTCAGCCGGTCATGGTCGACATGGCTCGGCCGGTCGGGGGAGAAGGCGAAGACTGCCGCGGTGCCGAACCCCATGTCGCTCGACACACCGGCGTCGATGAACAGCGACGATTTCGACTGACGCAGCACGCGCGTCTCGACCGTACAATCGCCGCCGACGGGACCGACGAAGCTGATCTGCGCATAGCGCAGCGGTGCCTCGGTCGGGTGGAGCGCCATCGCGCCCGCGAGCGCGACCGCCGAGCTGATCCCGCCATAGGCGGTACGGCCCTGCATCCAGCCTTCGTCGATATGCGCCTTGGCCACGCCCTCTTCGGTGCGCAGCGTCGCGAGCAGCGCGTCGAGCGCGCCGGGAGAGGTCGTCATTCTGTTGTCATTCCTCGATCTGAAAGGTCAGTCCGGCGTTGGCAGTCAGCCGGTCGATCAGCGCCTGGCCAAGCAGCGCGCCCGGCGTCCATACGCCGCCCGCGCCCTTGTTCTCAAGCAATGCCATGCCCGTTTCGGCAAGCATCTTCGATGTCGAGCCATAGCCGGGGTCGCGGTCGCCCTGCACGCTGGCGCGCAGCGTCGTGCCGTCGGGATATTCGCCGATGAACAGGATGTCGTAAAAGCCGTTTTCGCGCTCCTCCTTGCTCGGGCCTTCGCCGGGCCGGAGCTTGGAATCGCCGAACGGATTGGCCTTGGCCATCGCTTCGGCCATCGCCTTGCCCGCGTCGCCGATCGTCGTCATCACCATCTCGTCATAGACGAGGTCGGCGCCCCATTTGTGGCCGAGCAGATAATTGGTGCGGTGGACATTTTTGGTGTTGATCGGCGCCATGACGAAGGGCGCGGTCCAGGTGCCCGTCGCCCCGTCATATTCGGGGATCAGCCCGCTTGGCTGCGCCGGACCCTCGAAGCCGGGCGTGAGTGCAAAGGAGGATTTGAGCAGCAGCGCGAGCGACGGCTTTTTCGCGACGGCTTTCAACGTCTCGGTCAGGCTGGCGATCGTGCCGCCCGACGCGCCGCCCGCCATCTTGCGCACGCGGCCCTTGACCCGTGGCGCGGGCTTGCCGTGGCGGCGCACCGCCTCCTCCTGAAGGAACAATACGCCGAGGTCGAAGGGGATCGAGTCGAATCCGCAGCTGAAGGTGATCCGCGCGCCCGATGCCTTTGCCGCATCTTCGTGCGCGTCGATCATCTCGCGCATCCAGCCGGGCTCGCCGCACAGGTCGGCATAGGCGGTGCCCGCGCGGACGCACGCGGCGACGAGATCGCTGCCGTATAGCTGATAGGGACCGACGGTGGTCAGCACCACCTGCGTCCGCGCCGCCATCGCGTCGAGGCTCGCGCGATCGCTGGCGTCGGCGACGATCAGCGGCGTGTCGGCGGGCGCGCCGACCAGGTCGCGCACCTCGGCGAGTTTGACAAGGCTGCGCCCCGCCATCGCCCATTTGGGCGCATCCTTGCGGTCCTTGTAGTGGTGCGCGAGATATTCGGCGACGAGGCGGCCGGTGAATCCGGTGGCGCCATAAACGATGATGTCGAGATCGCGTGCGCTGGCCATCGAGCCTCTCCCTTTACGTAAACGTCAAGTGGAGGCTAGCGCAGATGGAGGGCGGTGCCAAGGGGGGCGGGGGCCATGACGGAATCGGCAACCGAAAGGCGACATTTCGCTCATCGTCATGCTGAAACAAGTTCAGCATGACGCACAGGCCAAGGGCAGCTCACCACCCCAAGACGGCGATCTTTCGCGGTGCAATCGCCCTACAGCTTCGGCAGCGTCACGCCCTTCTGCCCCATATATTTGCCCGCGCGGTCGGCGTAGCTCGTCTCGCACGGTTCATTGCCCTGAAGGAAGAGGAACTGGCAGGCGCCTTCATTGGCGTAAATCCTGGCGGGCAGGGGGGTGGTGTTCGAAAACTCCAGCGTCACATGCCCCTCCCACCCCGGTTCCAGCGGGGTGACGTTCACGATGATACCGCAACGCGCATAGGTCGATTTGCCAAGGCAGATGACGAGCACATCGCGCGGGATGCGGAAATACTCGACGGTGCGCGCGAGGGCGAAGCTGTTCGGCGGGATGATGCAGACGTCGGTTTCGCGGTCGACGAAATTCTTGGGATCGAAATCCTTGGGATCGACGATGGTGCTGTCGACATTGGTGAAAATCTTGAACTCGGGCGCGACGCGCGCGTCATAGCCGTAGGAGGAGAGGCCATAGCTGATGCAGCCATCGCGCCGCTGCGCCTCGACAAAGGGTTCGATCATGCCCTGCGTCCGGGCGGCTTCGCGAATCCAGCGATCGGAAAGAATGGCCATGCGTGTCTCTTGTCGGGATGGGAGGTGTTGCGCAAGCGGTCAGTCGATCAGCCCCAGATCCTTCGGCCCGAACGCTGCGGGAAGCAGCTCGCTGAGCTTGTACGTTGCGACCGCGCTGTCGTCGCCCGAGGCGCAATGGACCAGGATGTCGGTCTGCGATCGTTCGGCGGCCTCGTTCAATATCTGGCGGCAGCGCCCGCAGGGATGGACGGGATCGCTGCCGGTCAGCGCCTCGCCGTCGGGACGGCCGCCGACAATCGCGACTTCGGCCAGTTCACCGATCCAGCCTTCGTTCGCGATCTTCGCCACCGCGGCGGTTTCGGCGCAGAGCGTCAGCCCATAGCTCGCATTTTCGACATTGGCGCCGGTCACGACATCGCCATTTTTGAGCAGCAGCGCGGCGCCGACATGAAAGCCCGAATAGGGCGCGTAGGCGCGGCTCGCGGCATCGCGCGCGGCGGCGATCAGCGCGTTGCGGGTCGTCGTGTCGGTCATCGCATCTCTCCACCTGCGCGCAGCACGTTCCAGCCGACGGTGCCGTCGGCGCCCGACAGGCGGACATAATCATTCGCCTGCCACATCGTCCAGGGATGCGCGCCATAATCGGGCTCGAAGAAATCGCGCCGCAGCCAGGTCGTGCGCGCGATGCCGCGTGTCACGCGGTAATCGGCCTCGAACGCCGGCCCCGGCGCGATCAGGCTCTGCTTGCCCATATGCGTCTCGATCTGCGCGAGGAAGGTCGCGAGTTCGGACAAGAGCAGCGCGCGCGTCGGCCGGTCGGGGCAGCGGTCGTCATAATCGAGCCAGACCACGGCCGGCAGCATGTCGGCGCGGCGCGGGACGTGGCGGATGAAATTGGCGGCCTGGTCGGTCGCGAGGTGGCAGAGGCTGTAGCGGTGTATCGGGCCTGCCTGCACCCCCGCATCGCGCGCGCGCGACAGGTTGCGCGCGAACCGCGCGTCGACGCCTGCGGTGCCATCGGTCGCGGCGATATAGGCGAAATCGGCGCCCGCGGCCTTGATCGATCCCCAATGGACCTCGCCGTTGTCGGCGTCGATCGTGACGCCCTGCACGGGATAGATGGCGCGATCGGGCGTCCAGCGCGCCGCCCACCAGAGTGCGAGGCCCGTCGCGAGGAGGAGGAGCACCGCCGCGGCGCCGATACGGCGGAGGAAGCGCGCAGCCGCGCCGCGCCAGCCGTTGCTGCGCCCCGCTTTCTGCTCGCCCCCGATGGCCCGCAGCTTCATCGTCAGCCCTTGATGTGGAGCACACAGATCAGCGTGAACAACCGTCGCGCGGTATCGAAATCGACCGCGATCTTGCCGTCGAGCCGGTCCATCAACATCTCCGCCGCCTCATTGTGCAGCGCGCGGCGCGCCATATCGACCGTCTCGATCTGCTGCGCGGTCGAGGTCTTGATCGCCTGATAATAGCTGTCGCAAATCGCGAAATAATCGCGGATCGGGCGGCGGAAGCGGCCGAGGCCGAGGATGACCGCCTCCAGCGGCGATCCGTCTTCGCGCGCGATTTCAAAGATCAACCGCCCGTCCTCGACTCGCAGCTTCAGGCGATAGGGTCCGGCATAGCCGTCGGGGTGACCGCGCTGCGGCACGAACCTGTTTTCTTCGATCAGGTCGAAGATCGCGACGCGCCGCTCCTGCTCGACATCGGGGTTGCGCCAGACGATTGAGCCTTCGTCGAGCTCGACCGAAATGATGCGCTGCAGGGAAGGATCGGCGTCGGACATGCTGACCGTGCTTCTACTTGGGCTGTGGCGAAGGGCAAGGGGGCGGCAACATCATCATCATCCCGGCGAAGGCCGGGATCTCGCCGGTGCGTTCTGCAGATAGGTCGAGATCCCGGCCTTCGCCGGGATGACGATCAAAGGAGGCAAGCGATAATTGCAGCGAAATTATCCCCAGAAGCACCCCCGGCCGGGATGGATCGGAATCGCCAATCCGGTTGCGCGCAACGGGTGATCAGCGCATGATGACGCCATGCCCGAACTCGCCCTTATTCCGACCCCGGCAACCGCCGGGGATGAGCGCCAATTACCACGCAATATCGAGGCCGAGGCCGCGTTTCTGGGCGCGATCCTGATCGACAATCGAGTCGTCGAGGATCTGCCCGTCCAGCTCACCCCCGACCATTTCTTCGAACCACTGCACGGCCGCATCTTTCAGCAGACGATGGCGCTGATCGAACGCAACAGCATTGCAACGCCGGTGACGCTCAAGCCCTATTTCGAGGCCGACGAGGCGATGAAGGCGGTTGGCGGCGTCGGCTATCTGGCGCAGCTGACGGGCAGCGGCGCGGGGCTGATCGGCGCGCGCGATTTCGCCAAGCAGATTTACGACCTCGCGCTGCTTCGCGAACTCGCGGGGGTCGGGCGGACGCTCGTCGAGAATGCGCTCGACACCAGCGAGCGTGTCGATCCGCAGGCGCAGATCGAGGAGGCCGAGACGGCGCTTTATCGCGTCGCGGGCGGCGAGGCCGAAATGGGGTCGGTCAAAAGCTTCAGCCAGGCGAGCCTCACCGCGCTGCAGGCGGCCGAGCGCGCGCTCAATTCGGGTGGCCATCTGTCGGGCATCACCACCGGCATCGCGAGCATGAACGCCAAGATCGGCGGGATGCACAATTCCGACCTGATGATCCTCGCGGGGCGGCCCGGCATGGGCAAGACGTCGCTCGCGACCAACATCGCCTATAATGCCGCCGAACGCTGGCGCCGCGACGAGGAAGACGGCATTCCGCCCGAAAAGAATATGGGCGCCAAGGTCGCTTTCTTCAGCCTCGAAATGTCCGCCGACCAGCTGGCAACGCGCGTGCTCGCCGAACAGTCGGGGGTGTCGGGCGAGGCGCTGCGCATGGGCAAGATCAGCAAGGAACAGTTCCAGCAGCTGTCGCGCGCCGCACAGACGCTCCAGACGCTGCCGCTGTATATCGACGACACGCCCGGCCTGACGATCGCGGGGCTGCGCACGCGCGCGCGGCGGCTCCAGCGGCGCCACGGCATCGGCTTCATCATCGTCGATTATCTTCAGCTGTTGCAGGGATCGTCGCGCAGCGGCGACAACCGCGTGCAGGAAATATCAGAAATATCCCGCGGTTTGAAGACGTTGGCGAAGGAACTCAATGTCCCGGTGATGGCGCTGTCGCAGCTGAGCCGCCAGGTCGAAAGCCGCGAGGACAAGCGCCCGCAACTCTCCGACCTGCGTGAATCGGGGTCGATCGAGCAGGATGCCGACATGGTGCTCTTTGTGTTCCGCGAGGATTATTATGTCGCGGCGCGCGAACCCAAGCGCCCGGTCGAGGGCGACGATGTGAAGATACACGCGGCGCACGAGGAATGGGCGGCCGAAATGGAGCGCGTCTTCGGCCTCGCCGAAGTCATCGTCGCCAAATCGCGTCACGGTTCGACCGGCAAGATCCGCCTGCACTTCGAGGCGAAGACGACGAAGTTCAGCGACCTCGCCGACGACAGCATGGCGTATGAGGATTATGAGTGAGTGACGTCTGCGTTAAATCGTCATCCCAGCGAAAGCTGGGATCGCTCGCGGGATAAAATGAATGATGGCGGGCCCGGCGTTCGCCGGGGCGACTTCAAAGAATATTGGGTGCCAGATCATCCCAATTGGGATTGCTTGCTTCGATCAGTTCGATCTTCCACTGCCGCTTCCAGGCTTTCATTGCTTTTTCACGCGCGATCGCCTCTTCGATCGTTGGATATTCCTCGGCGAGTACGAGCATCGTTAGCCCGCATTTTCGGCAGAAAGCTGATCCTCGTCCCGTTTTGTGCTGAAAAATGCGTGCCGCAATGTCGGCGGTGACTCCAATGTAGAGTACGCCGCCACGTTTGTTGGTCATAATATAGACATATCCGCCCCGGCCCATGCTGACAGCGTAGCGCAAGATGGCCAGCGATCCCAGCTTTCGCTGGGATGACGTTTACTCAAAACGCCGGGTCGTTCGCCGGATCGTCGCCCAGCGGCGTCACCGCTTCGTGGATGCCGCATTCGGTCTTGTCCCAGCCGCGCCAGCGGCCCGAGCGCGGGTCTTCGCCCGGCTTCACCTTCGACGTGCAGGGCGAACAGCCGATCGAGGGATAGCCTTGCGCTTCCAGCGGATGGCGCGGCAGGTCGTGCTCGGCGAAATAGGCGTCGAGCATCTCGCGCGTCCAGTTGGCGAGTGGATTGAACTTCAGGCGGCCGGTGGTTCCGTCGAGTTCGAAGCGCGGCAAGCCCTGCCGCGTCGCCGACTGAAAGCCCTTGCGGCCGGTGATCGACGTGTCGAAATCGGTCAGCGCCTTTTCGAGCGGCTTTACCTTGCGGATTTCGCAGCAGCCGTCGGGATCGTACGACCAGCGAAGCTCGGTGGCGTCCTTTTTTGCCAGTTCGTCGGGATCGGGCGTCAGATTGACGATATTGAGCCCCAGCTGCGCCGCCAGTTCGTCGCGATAGGCGAGCGTTTCGGGGAAATGCTTGCCGGTATCGAGGAAAAGCACCGGCATGTCGGGCGCAACGCGGCTGACAAGATGGAGCAGCACCGCGCTTTCGGCGCCGAAGCTCGACACGATCGCCGTCTCGCCGAGCAAACCGGCGCCGATCACACTCGCGACGACCTCGGCGGCGTCCTGGCCGCGGAAAAGGTTGTTGAGGCGGATGACGTCCGCCTGGGTGAAGCGCGGCGCGACGTCGATGCGGTCGCGCCGACGATCATTCCCAATTCCGTTCGCATCGAGCGAAGTCGAGATGCCCATCGTGGGTGCATGCCCTCTCGGTGTCTCGACTTCGCTCGACACGAACGGGATTTTAGGATCAGGTTTAGCCATGCCTTAATTTCCATATCGGCACCGCGCCGTCGGCGGCGGTCTGATAATGTTGGGGCCAGCGCGTCAGCGCCGCCTCGACATCGGCGGGATTGAGCGGTTTTTCGGGCGCGAAACTGTCGAAGCCGCAGCGCTTCATAAAGGCGATCTGGTCGACGAGCACGTCGCCCTGTGCGCGCAGTTCGCCGACATAGCCCGCCTCGCGCAGGATGCGCGCCGACGAATAGCCGCGGCCGTCACGAAAGGCGGGAAAGGCGATCTCGATCAGCTTCAATCGGTCGAGATAGGGGATCAGCGCGCGGGCATCCTCGTCGCTCTCAAGCCGCACTGCGGTGGCATTCGACTGCGCGAGGAAGGCGTCGAGCGTGACGCAGGGTTCCTCGCCGTCGCTGTGCCACCCTTCCGCTTGCGGAAGGGACTGATTATCGGAGCGTTCAACCATAGATCGCCTCCTTGAACGGGGCCATGCCGACGCGGCGGAAGGTGTCGACGAAACGTTCGCCCTCGGTCCTTGTCGCGAGATATTTGTCGGTGACGCGCTCGATCGCATCGACGATGCCGTCCTCGTCGAAACCGGGGCCGGTGATCGTGGCGAGCGACACATCCTCTGCGCCCGATCCGCCAAGCAGCAGCTGGTAGTTTTCGGTGCCCTTGCGATCGACGCCGAGGATGCCGATGTGGCCGGCGTGATGGTGGCCGCAGGCATTGATGCAGCCCGAAATCTTGAGCTTCAATTCGCCCAGTTCCTTCTGACGGCCAAGATCGGCAAAGCGCATCGCGATCTTCTGCGCGACCGGGATCGAGCGCGCATTGGCAAGGCTGCAATAATCGAGGCCGGGGCAGGCGATGATGTCGCTGATGAGGTCGAGGTTGGGTGTCGCAAGCCCCGCTTCGTCGAGCTTTTGCCAGATGGCGTAAAGGTCGGCCTTGCGGACGTGCGGAAGCACGATGTTCTGCGCGTGGGTGACGCGCAACTCGTCCTGGCTATAGCGTTCGGCCAGATCGGCCATCAGGTCGATCTGCGCCGAACTGGCGTCACCGGGGATGCCGCCGACGGGCTTCAGGCTGATGTTGACGATCGCATGGCCGGGCACCTTGTGCGCCGCCACATTCTGGTCGACCCAGACCGCGAAATCGGGATCGCTGCGGTCGATCGCGTCGGGCGCCGATGCGTCGAGCGGTGGCGGCGCGAACTGCGCGGCGATGCGGTCGAACTCGGCCTTTGGCGGGTCGATGCCGAGCGATTTCACATGCGCGAACTCTTCCTCGACCTGGCGGCGATATTCGTCGGCGCCCAGTTCGTGGATCAGGATCTTGATCCGCGCCTTGTAGATATTGTCGCGGCGGCCATAGCGGTTGTACACGCGCAGGCACGCCTCGGCGTAGCTGAGCAGATCGTCGAGCGGCACAAAATCCTTGATCAGCGGCGCAATCATCGGCGTGCGGCCCATGCCGCCGCCGACGTAGAAGGCGGCGCCGTGAACGCCATCGCGTTCGACGATCTGGATGCCGATGTCGTGGAGGCGCATCGCGGCGCGGTCTTCGTCGGCGGCGATCACGGCGATCTTGAACTTGCGCGGCAGATAGCTGAATTCCGGATGAAAGCTCGACCATTGGCGCAGCAATTCGGCCCATGGACGCGGATCGGTGATCTCGTCAGCGGCGGCCCCGGCCCACTGGTCCGAGCTGATGTTGCGGATGCAATTGCCGCTTGTCTGGATCGCGTGCATTTCGACCGACGCCAGATCGGCGAGGATCGCGGGGGCATCCTCCAGCTTGATCCAGTTGTACTGGATATTCTGGCGCGTGGTGAAATGGCCGTAATCGCGGTCATATGTGCGCGCGATGTGCGCGAGCATCCGCATCTGCCGGCTGTCGAGCGTCCCGTAGGGCACCGCGACGCGCAGCATATAGGCGTGGAGCTGGAGATAGAGGCCGTTCATCAGCCGCAGCGGCTTGAACTGGTCCTCGGTGATTTCGCCCGCGAGGCGGCGGCGCACCTGGTCGCTGAACTCGGCGACGCGCGCCTCGACCATCGCCTGATCATATTCGTCATATTTATACATGTCAGATCACCCAGTCGCCGGCCGTCGGATCGGCGGGTTTCAATGTCAGGTCGGGGCGCACGGTCGGCCCCAACGCGCGGATGCGGTCCTTGATATGCGCGGGGCGCGGACCGTCGGGGGTCATCTCGCCCGCGATGATATAGGGCGCGTTGACGCGGCGCGCGGCCTCCTCGACGGCGAGGATCGCCTCGCCATGCTCGCCGACGTCGGCGGCATCCTCGACATGGATCGACCAGTCGTGGCCGGTCCACCAGATGACGGCGCCGCTTTTCAGGTCGTTGCCGGTGAGCAATTTCATGTGAAATCCCTTATTTGAGCGGCGACGCCAGGCGCGCCGAGGCAGTCGAGCGCATCGGCGCGCGCCGCGACCTTGCCGACGATGATCAGCGCCGGGCTTTGCACCCGTTCGCGCGCGATGAGGTCGCCGAGGTCGGTGAGCAATGTGCGCAGCACGCGCGCGTCGGCAGTGGTGCCGCGCTCGACCACCGCGACCGGCAGGCCCGGCGAAACGCCGTCGGCAATCAGCTTGTCGGCAATGGCGGATGCGGTCGCGAGGCCCATGTAGATGACGAGGGTACGGCCATGCCCGGCCAACCCCGACCAGTCCTGATCGGTCAGATCCTTGCACTGACCCGCGACGAAGCTGACCGCGCTGGCATCTTCGCGGTGGGTGAGGGGGAGGCCGGCCTGCGCCGCGCAGCCTGCGGCGGCGGTGATGCCGGGGACGACCTCGACCGCGATGCCCGCCTCGCGCGCGGCATCGAGTTCCTCGCCGCCGCGGCCAAAGATGAAGGGATCGCCGCCCTTCAGGCGCACGACCTGCTTTCCGGCAAGCGTTTCGCGGACGAGCAACTCGTTGATCGATTCCTGCTTCATCGTGTGACGGCTGCGCTGCTTGGCGACCGAAATCCGCGTCACATCTGCCGGAATCAAGGCAAGCACGCCTTCGCCGACCAGCCCGTCGTGGACCACAAGGTCGGCGCTTTCGAGCAGCCGCGCGGCGCGCAGCGTCAGCAGGTCAGGATCGCCGGGACCGGCGCCGACGAGCCACAGCTTGCCCGCAGAGAGAGTCGTCTGTTCCATGCTGCGAACATGGTTTGCGCGTCCCGAAAGCGCAAAGCAGGCTTTATTGACGGTGATGAAGGTAAAATTGCCCCGCCATGTTTCCCCCGTCATTGCTTCGCTACGCTCGCAATGACGTGGTCTTAGAGATACTTCTTCGTCACCAATTGCGACCCTTCGGGATCGCGCAGGCCCACGCCGATCGAGGCACGCAGCGCGTCGCTTTCGGCGCTCGCGACGGGATAGGCGCAATAATCGGCGGCGTAGAAGGCGCTGGGGCGATGATTGCCGGACAGGCCGACGCCGCCGAAAGGCGCCGCCGACGAGGCGCCGTTGGTCGGACGGTTCCAGTTGATCACGCCCGCGCGCGCATTGGCCCAGAATTGATCATATAGTTGCGGCGTGCCGCCGATCAGCGCCGCCGACAGGCCAAAGGCGGTGTTGTTCGCCTCGGCGATCGCGGCCTCGAACGTCTCGACGCGGATGACCTGGAGCAGCGGGCCGAACAGCTCGACATCGGGGCGTTCCGCCATTGTCGTCACATCGATGATGCCGGGGGTCAGGAAGGGGCGGCCGGCAACGGGGCGCGTCATGTGACGGATCACCTGGCCGCCGTTCGACATGAGGACGAGGAAGCTTTCGGTGAGGCCGTCCGCCGCCTCATTGTCGATCACCGGTCCCATATAGGGCGCGGGGTCGGCGTGCGGATGATCGACGATCAGCCGGTTGGCAAGCTCGCGCACTTCGGCGATCAATGCGTCGGCGAGGCTGTCCTTGACGATCAGCCGCCGGGCGTTGCTGCATCGTTGCCCGGCGCTGAGAAAGGCCGACTGGACGATGAGGATCGCGGCGGTGCGGATGTCGGCGGTGTCCCATGCGACGATCGGATTGTTGCCCCCCATCTCGAGAGCGAGCATCTTGCCCGGCTGTCCCGCGAACTGGCGGTTGAGCGCAAGCCCCGTGCGCGCCGATCCGGTGAAGAGCAGTCCGTCGATGCCCGGATGCGCGGCGAGCGCCTTGCCCGTGTCGGGGCCGCCGACGACGAGGCGCAGCACCTCTTGCGGCACTCCCGCGCTGTGGAGCAGCTCGACGAGCTTCGCCCCGACCGCCGGGGTTTTTTCGGATGGTTTGAAAACGACCGAATTGCCCGCGATCAGCGCGGGGACGATATGGCCGTTCGGCAGATGCGCGGGGAAATTATAGGGACCGAGCACCGCCAGCGCGCCGTGTGGTTTGTGGCGCACCGCGCTCCGCAGCCCCATCGCGCCTTCGATGCGGCGGTTGGGGGTGCGTTCGGCATAGGCCTTGACCGAAATATCGACCTTGTTTGCGACCGATTCGACCTCGGTGCGCGCTTCCCATAGCGGCTTGCCCGTTTCGCGTGCGATCAGGTCGGCGAACGCTTCGCTCTCCGCCTTCACCCGGTCGGCAAAGCGGCGGAGCGTTTCGGTGCGGAAGGTGACGGGCTTTGCCGCCCATTCGGGCCACGCGCGGCGGGCAATCTCAACCTCGGCGTCGACGTCGCTCACCTTCCCGCGCCAAAGCTGTTCGCCGGTGGCAGGCTCAAAGGAAAGCAACTCTTCGCTCATGGTCGTCCCGCTCTTATCGGCGAAAACGTGCGGCGGCAACCGCCACGGGCGTCTTCGCGACGGATGGCTTGCGCCGATGCGCCGGGTTGGCGATAGACGGGCGCGACTCCCGCATTGCATGAGCGGGTGCCTGCGAAACCAAGGGGACAATCGATTCTGGCCAGAGACGACATCCGCCGCGAATGGGCCGATCATTATTGGTGGTCGCAGGACGGCGTCCGGCTGCACGCGCGCGTCTATCCCGCGGTTGATGCAAGTGAAAGCTCCCCGCCGATCCTGTGTATGCCAGGACTGGCGCGCAACGCGCGCGATTTCGAGGATTTGGCCCCGCATCTCGCGCAGCGGCGCCAGGTTATCGTGATCGAGTTTCGCGGTCGCGGCGAGAGCGCCTATGCCAGGGATCCGATGACCTATGTGCCGCTCACCTATGTGCAGGATGTCGTGGCGCTGCTGGACGATTTGGGCATTGCGCGCTTTGCGACGATCGGCACCTCGCTCGGCGGACTGGTGTCGATGCTGATGGCGGCGAGCCTGCCGGGGCGGATCGTCGGCGCGGTGCTCAACGATGTCGGACCCGAATTGCAGACCGCGGGGCTGGATCGCATCCGCGATTATATCGGCGCGGGCGGCAGTCAGCCGACATGGATGCACGCGGCGCGCGCCTTTGCCGAACTCAACGGCGCCATCTATCCGAACTATGGCATTCACGACTGGCTGCGGCTCACCAAGCGCACGCACAAGCTGACCCCCGAAGGGCGGATCGTTACCGATTATGACAAGCAGATCGCGGCGCCGCTGCGGGTGCCGAACGGCGGCGACGCGGGCCTCGACCTGTGGCCCGCCTATCGCGCGCTCGGCGCGGTGCCGCTGCTGATCCTGCGCGGTGCGCTGTCGGACATACTGGCGCGCAGTGCGGCGGAAAAAATGGCTGCCGAACTGCCCGGCGCGCGCTTCGTCGAGGTGCCGGGCGTCGGCCACGCACCGACGCTGGACGAGCCCGAAGCCCGCACCGCGATCGACGCATGGATGGCGGAGTTGCCGCGCGCGTGAACGCCGACCCACCCGAAAGATTGCGGCCGGTTCATATCCTGCACCTTCATTCGAGCTTCGCGCTCGGCGGCAAGGAGGCGCGCGCGGTCCGCCTGATGAACCTGATGCGCGCGCGTGCGGCGCACACGATATTGTCCGCTGTTCCGGGCGCGCTCGGCGCGCGTGACGCCATCGATTCCGGCATTGACGTGGACTTTCCCGCCGACGCGCCGCCGCTTCACGGAAAGCCGGGGCTGATCCGATACGGCAGGCTTGCGCATTACATGGGCCGCTTCGACCTTGTGCTCACCTATAATTGGGGGGCGATGGACGGAGTAATGGCCCATCGTTTGTGGGCGCCGTTCATGCGCCTGCCGCCGCTGATCCATCACGAGGACGGCTTCAACGAGGATGAAAGCATCCGGCGCGATTGGAAGCGGAACCTCTTTCGCCGCCTTGCGCTGCCGACCGTAGAGGCGCTCGCGGTACCCTCCGCCCTGCTGGAGCGCATCGCGGCCGACGAATGGGGCGCCCGCGAACGGACGGTGGTGATCCGCAACGGCATCGATACGGCATCCTACGAGGCTCCGCCTTCTGTCGCGATTCCGGGGCTGGAACGCCGTCCGGGCGATGTGGTGATCGGGACCATCGCCGGGCTGCGCAAGGTCAAGGATCTGCCGCGGCTGGTCCGCGCGGTCGCCACCCTGCCACCGAATGTCCGGCTGGTCATCGTTGGCGAAGGCCCCGAACGCGACGCGATCAGGGCGGCGGCGGCGACGTGCGGCCTGGCGGAGCGGCTCGTGATGCCCGGCTTCATGCCTGAACCTGCGCGCTGGATCGGCCATTTCGACCTGCTCGCGCTGTCGTCGCTCAGCGAACAGGCGCCGATTGCAGTGATCGAGGCGATGGCGGCGGCGCTGCCGGTGGTCAGCCCGGCGGTCGGCGACGTCACCGCGATGGTCTCCGATATGAACCGCCGTTTCATCACCGATGACGAGGCGGGCTTTCGCGCCGCGCTTGCCCGCATGGTGGGTGACAGCGCGTTGCGCAGGGCGGTCGGAGAGGAAAACCGGCGCGTCGCGACCGAATACTTCGACGAATCAACGATGGCCGCCGCCTATGAAAAGCTCTATGCTCGCGCACTCGAAGGCTATGGCCTGTTCAGCGGGCGCCGGATCGGCGTCGATTGACAAAGGAGCCCGATATCCGCTTACGGAAAGGGCAAAGGGGGTCGGCGCGCGCTCGCGCACCGGCGGAGAGAGAGAAGGTTTAGCGTGTTCAAAGGTTTGAAGCCCATCCTTTACGGCGGGCGTGAAGTGTGGCCGCTGGTCGAAGGCGGCAAGGGCGTGTCGGCGACGAACCACAGGTCGAGTGGCGCCTGGGCCGCGGCGGGCGGCATCGGCACCGTTTCGGCGGTCAACGCCGACAGCTATGACGCCGAAGGCAAGATCATACCGCAAATCTATCGCGCGCTCACCCGCAAGGAGCGGCACGAAGAGCTGATCGCCTACGCCATCGACGGCGCGGTCGAGCAGGTCAGGCGCGCGCACGACATCGCGGGCGGCAAGGGCGCGATCAACATCAACGTGCTGTGGGAAATGGGCGGAGCGCAGCAGGTGCTCGAAGGCGTGCTCGAACGCGCCAGGGGCCTCGTCACCGGCGTCACCTGCGGCGCGGGGATGCCCTATAAGCTCAGCGAGATCGCGGCGCGGCACAATGTTCATTATCTGCCGATCATCTCGTCGGCGCGCGCCTTTCGGGCGCTGTGGAAGCGCGCCTATCACAAGGTCGCCGACCTGATGGCGGCGGTGGTCTATGAAGACCCGTGGCTCGCGGGCGGGCACAACGGCCTGTCGAACGCCGAAGACCCGCTGAAGCCCGAGGCGCCCTATCCGCGCGTCAAGGCGCTGCGCGACACGATGCGCGCCGAGGGGATTTCGGACGATGTGCCGATCGTGATGGCGGGCGGCGTCTGGTATCTGCGCGACTGGGACGACTGGATCGACAACCCCGAACTCGGCCAGATCGCGTTCCAGTACGGCACGCGGCCGCTGCTGACCGAGGAAAGCCCGATCCCGCAGGCGTGGAAGGACCGCCTTCGCACCCTCGACGAGGGCGACGTGCTCCTCCACCGCTTCTCGCCCACCGGATTCTATTCGAGCGCGGTGCGCAATCCCTTCCTGCGCGACCTCGAAGCGCGCTCGGAACGCCAGATTCCCTATTCGAAGCAGGAAGCGGGCGACCATGTCGTGCAGCTCGACGTGGGCGTAAAGGGCAAGAATTTCTGGGTGACGCCGCATGACCGCGACCGCGCGCGCGACTGGTATGCCGAAGGTTATACCGAGGCGCTGAAAACCCCCGACAATACGGTGGTGTTCGTGACCGAGGCCGACAAGGCGACGATCCGCAAGGACCAGGCCGACTGCATGGGCTGCCTGTCGCACTGTGGCTTTTCGGCGTGGAAGGACCATGACGATTACACGACCGGCTACCTCGCCGATCCGCGCAGCTTCTGCATCCAGAAAACGCTGCAGGACATCGCGCACGGCGGCGACGTCGAACAGAATCTGATGTTCGCTGGCCACGCCGCGTTCAATTTCAAGACCGATCCCTTTTATTCGAACAACTTCACACCAACGGTGAAGCAGCTGGTTGACCGGATTCTGACGGGGGACTGACGAGCGTCTTCCCTTTCCACGAGCGGACGGAACATGGTGACATGAAGCGCATCTGGCGAATGGCGGCGGTCGCTGCGGTGTTGGCGATCGGCCCGTTCGGCTCGGATGGCGCGCGTGCGGAAACGCCCGCCGAGCGGGCGTGGCGAAACTATGAGCAGCTTCGCAGCGGTGCAAAGAAGCCAAGCGATCTGAGCGACGTCGAGCGACGCGAAATCATGGCTCTCTTGCAACGGATGCGTAAAGATCGGGATGCCGACCGGCGCACGCCGCGACAACGCTGTATCGATGAAGAAATCGAACGCGAAGGCGGAAGTCCAAGCGACTTGGCGATGCGGGTGATCGACCTCAAATGTAGTCAGCGCTAAGTCCCAAACGGGAAAGCGAATTGGGACTGGATGGTGGGCTTAGGCCCACCCCTCCAGCACCTGATCGGGCGGCCGGTGCCCGTCGCACCAGGCGCGGATATTGGCGATCACCTTTTCGCCCGACGCTTCGCGCCCCTCGATCGTCGCTGAACCCAGATGCGGGAGCAGCACGACATTCTGGAGCGCGAGCAGCGCGGGATCGACCGCGGGTTCGTGGGTATAGACGTCGAGCCCGGCCCCGGCGATGCGCCCGGTCTGGAGCGCCGCGATCAGCGCCTTTTCATCGACGATCTCGCCACGCGCGGTGTTGATGAGGTAGGCGGTCGGTTTCATCGCGCCGATGCGCGCGGCGTTGACCATCTCGTGCGTTTCGGCGGTGTGCGGACAGTGGATCGTCACCACGTCGCTGATGCGCAGCAGCGTATCGACGCTGGCATGATAGCTCGCGCCCAGCTCTTCCTCGATCGCCTCAGGCAGGCGCCGACGGTTGTGATAATGGATCGACAGGCCGAACGCGCGCGCGCGCCGCGCGACCGCCAGGCCGATGCGTCCCATGCCGATGATCCCGAGCAATTTGCCGCCGACGCGGTGACCCAGCATCGCGCTCGGCGCCCAGCCGGCCCACTTGCCCGACCGCATCAGCTTTTCGCCCTCGGCCAGGCGGCGCGGAACGCTGAGGATCAGCGCCATCGTCATGTCGGCGGTGTCCTCGGTAAAGACGCCGGGCGTATTCGACACCATGATGCCCTTCGCGCGCGCTGCGGCGAGGTCGATATGGTCGACCCCGGCGCCGAAATTGGCGATCAGCTTCAGCCGGTCGCCCGCCGCCCCGATCACTTCGGCGTCGATCGTGTCGGTCACCGTCGGCACGAGCACGTCGCAATCGGCGACCGCGGCCTTCAGCTCGTCCTTTGTAAAGGCATGGTCGTGCGCCGACAGTGCGACATCGAACAATTCGGCCATGCGCGCCTCGACATGCGGCATCAACTGGCGGGTGACGATGACGCGCGGGCGTTTCGGGCGGGAAGAATCGGGCATGGCCGCCGATAGAGCGCGCCAGCGTGGAGGGGTCAAGGGGGCAGGCGGGGTCAAGCCTGTGGACGACCGGCTTTGTGTCCCATGCGGCCGGTTGATAATGCGCTGCGACTTTGACAAGGGAAGGCGATGACCAGCCGAAAACTCGCCCTGATCTTGTTCTGCCTTGCCGCCGCGGCACCGGCATCGGCGCAATCAGACCCCGAATTACCCTATTGGGCCTCGATCAGCGTCGACGAGGCGCGGATGCGCAAGGGACCGTCAATCGACGTGCCCGTGCTATGGGAGTATCGCCGCAAGGATTTGCCGGTGAAAGTGATCGCGCGTCACGAAAACTGGCGCCGCGTCGAGGATCCCGACGGCGCGCGCGGCTGGATGGCGGCGCGGCTTCTGAGCCGCACGCGTACCGCGATCGTCACCGGCGCGATCCGCCCGATGCGTGAGGAACCGAGTACGACCGCGGCGGTCGCCTATCGTGCCGCACCCGGCGTCGTCGGTCGGATAACCGATTGCCAGAACGGCTGGTGCCGCTTCGACGTCAAGGGGCGCAAGGGCTGGATCCAGACCGATCATATCTGGGGTGATTGACGGCAGCGGGGTGTGGGGGTTTCGACCGATTGCGGACCTTTATTCCATCGTCATCCCGGCGAAGGCCGGGATCTCACCCTTTCGGTTTGCCGCACCGGCGAGATCCCGGCCTTCGCCGGGATGACGAACAGGGAAAGGTTGGGAATCCAATCCAAAGCAGTCATCAAACCCGCCGACAAAAAAGAATGCCGGACGGTCGCCCGCCCGGCCCTCTTCGTCATCCGCAGGGACTCAACGCCAGCGGAAATGGTTGCGATAGAGGCGGATCACCTTGCCGCTGCGCACATTGACCAGCAACAGGTCATTATAGTGGCGCACATAGACCAGGTTGCGGCCCGCGCGTGGCACGCCCCAGCGGCTGTCCCACGCGGGGCGATAGGCGGGCGCATAATAGGCGGGGCGCAGCGTCGTGCCGATGCGGAACGACTGATAGCGGAAAGGCGCGCGGTAATGCTGGTAGCGTTTGTCGCGGCGCCAGTCGCGCTGGCTGTCGCGCAGGTCGCGGCGCGCGTCATTATATTCGCGCCGTTCCTCGCGGATGTCGCCGCGGTCGCCATAGCGCAGCGCATCACGATATTCGCGCCGCTCCTCGCGCACTTCGCGGCGGTCTTCGCGGATTTCGCGGGTCTGCGCCTGCGCTGCGGCCGGAACGATCATCGCGGCGATCAGGCCGGCGGCGAGATATTGCATCTTCTTCATGGTGCCATTCCTTTCAAATCCGTCAGGGGGGAGACAGGATCTGCCCGACGACGGATGGAGGAATAGGTGATTCGATTTGAACGGACGCGGAATGCGCCGTTTATCTTCAGGACATTAGTGTCGCAAAGTGTCGCGGGAATAGGGATGGGAAGCACCGCGCCCGACTGTCGCCGCTGACCACAGCCGCGCCCCTGCCTTTGCAGGGGCACGGGCCAATTTACACCAGCTCGATCGCCACCGCGGTCGCTTCGCCGCCGCCGATGCACAGGCTGGCGATGCCGCGTTTTTTGCCGTGGCGTTGCAGCGCCGCGATCAGCGTGGTGATGATGCGCGTGCCGCTGGCGCCGATCGGATGACCGAGCGCGGTCGCGCCGCCGTGGACGTTGATCTTGTCGTGCGGAATGCCCAGGTCGTGCATCGCGAACATCGCCACACACGCGAACGCTTCATTGACCTCGAACAGGTCGACGTCGCCGATCGACCAGCCAGTCCTGGCGAGCAGCTTGTTGATCGCACCGACGGGGGCGACGGTGAAATCCTTGGGCTCCTGGGCGTGCGCGGCGTGCGCGACGAGCCGCGCGACGGGCTTTGCGCCCTTGGCGTCGGCGACCGACTGGCGCGTCAGCACGACCGCGGCGGCGCCGTCCGAAATCGACGAACTGGTCGCCGCGGTGATCGTACCGTCCTTGGCAAAGGCGGGCTTGAGCGTCGGGATCTTGTCGGGCATCGCCTTGCCCGGCGCTTCGTCGGTGTCGACGACGACGTCGCCCCTGCGGCCCGAAATCGTCACCGGGGCGATTTCGGCGACGAAGGCGCCTTCGGCGATCGCGGCCTTGGCGCGGCTCAGCGACGTCAGCGTGTAATCGTCCATCGCCTGGCGGCTGAGCTGATAGGCGTCGGCGGTGTCCTGCGCAAAGGTGCCCATTGCGCGGCCCGCGTCATAGGCGTCCTCCAGCCCGTCGAGGAACATATGGTCATAGGCCGTATCGTGGCCGATGCGCGCGCCCGAGCGATGCTTCTTGAGCAGATAGGGTGCATTGGTCATCGACTCCATGCCACCCGCGACGATCAACTCGACGCTGCCCGCGGCGAGCGCTTCGGCGCCCATGATGACCGTTTGCATCCCCGAACCGCAGACCTTGTTCACGGTCGTCGCCTGCACCGATTTGGGCAGGCCTGCCTTGATCGCGGCCTGGCGCGCGGGCGCCTGACCCAGCCCGGCGGGGAGGACGCAGCCCATATAGATGCGCTCGATGTCGTCGCCGCTGACGCCTGCGCGCTCGACCGCCGCCTTCACCGCGGTCGCGCCGAGGTCGGTCGCGCTCGCATCCGACAGGCTGCCTTGCATGCTGCCCATCGGGGTGCGCGCATAGGAGAGGAAAACGACGGGATCGGTGGCGGTCATGGCAAAAGACTCCGTAAGGGAAAGCAATGTCGGAGGCCCGATTAGCGGCTTTGCTGCAATTGCGAAAGGGGCAGCGCCAAGATGGGAAGCGCGTTTCATCTTGCAACCCGCCGCGCGCCATGGTCAAACATGCCGAAATCAATGGGGAGACGGGTCATGGCTACCGCAGTCAGGCAGGATATCGCGGGCGAAACGGCGCGGATGCAGGCGGTTCTCGCGGCTCAGAAGGCGAGCTTTACCGCGGCGATGCCCGAAAGCCTTGCGGTTCGCACCGACCGTATCGACCGTGCGATCGCTTTGCTGGTCGATCATGCCGAGGATTTTGCGAGGGCGGTGAGCGAGGATTTCGGCCACCGCAGCCGCGAGCAGACGCTGATGACCGACATCATGCCCTCGGTCAGCGCGCTCAAACATGCGAGAAAACACATGGCAAGCTGGGCGAAGGGCGAAAAGCGCAAGCCCATGTTCCCGCTCGGCCTGCTCGGCGCGAAGGCCGAGGTCGTCTATCAGCCGAAAGGCGTCGTCGGGGTCGTCGCGCCGTGGAACTTCCCCGTCGGCATGGTGTTCGTGCCGATGGCGGGCATCCTCGCGGCGGGCAACCGCGCGATGATCAAGCCGTCGGAGTTCACCGAAAATGTTTCGGCGCTGATGGCGCGGCTCGTCCCCGACTATTTCGACGAGAGCGAGATGGCGGTGTTCACCGGCGATGCCGAGGTGGGGATCGCCTTTTCCAGGCTCGCCTTCGACCATATGATCTTCACCGGCGCGACGAGCGTGGGGCGCCACATCATGCGCGCCGCGGCCGATAATCTTGTCCCCGTGACGCTCGAACTCGGCGGCAAGTCGCCGACCTTCATCGGGCGCAGCGCGAACAAGGAGCTGGTCGGCCAGCGCGTCGCGCTCGGCAAGATGATGAACGCGGGGCAGATATGCCTTGCCCCCGACTATCTGCTCGTCGCCGAGGATCAGGAGGGCGAGGTGATCGACAGCGTGGCCAGGGGCGCCGCCGCGCTCTATCCGACCTTGTTGTCGAACGACGATTATACGTCGGTGGTGAACACCCGCAATTACGACCGCCTGCAATCCTATCTCGCCGACGCGCGCGACAAGGGCGCCGAGGTGATCGAGGTCAATCCGGGGCAAGAGGATTTCGCGAGCGCCAATGGCCACAAGATGCCGCTTCATATCGTGCGTGGCCCCACCGACGAGATGAAGGTGATGCAGGAGGAAATCTTCGGTCCCATCCTGCCGGTCAAGACCTACCGGAATATCGACGAGGCCATCGACTATGTGAATGCGCACGACCGTCCCTTGGGCCTCTATTATTTCGGGCAGGACAAGAGCGAGGAGGAGCGCGTGCTCACCCGCACCATCTCGGGCGGGGTGACGGTCAATGACGTGCTGTTCCACAACGCGATGGAGGATCTGCCCTTTGGCGGCATCGGTCCGTCGGGCATGGGCAATTACCACGGGATCGACGGTTTTCGCACCTTCAGCCACGCGCGTGCCGTCTATCGCCAGCCGAAGCTCGACGTCGCGGGCCTTGCGGGGTTCAAGCCGCCCTATGGCAAGGCAACGGCAAAGACGCTGGCAAAGGAATTGAAGAAGTAGAGGGCCTCCGTCTCGTCATTGCGAGGAGCGAAGCGACGCGGCAATCGCCAGCCATCGGGATGCGCTGGCACGTTATCCGGAGATTGCTTCGCTTCGCTCGCAATGACGCAGTATCAGGCAGTTGGCCTCAATCCGCTCCCGCGATCTTGATGTCCTTGCCCAGCAAGGTCTTCACATAGACCCGCTGCACCAGCACAAAGACCACCACCGTCAGCGGCGCGGCAAGCAGCACGCCGAGGAAGCCGAACAGCAGGCCCGCCGCGACGACCGCAAACAACAACACGGCGGGCGGCACGTCGACCGCCTGTTTCTGGATCATCGGTTGCAGGAAATTGCCCTGGAGCTGCTGGATGACGAGGAACAGGATCAGCGTCCACAGCGCGGTCATCGGCGACACGGTGAAGGCGAGCAGCACGGCGGGAATGCCAGCGATGATCGGCCCGATCATCGGGATGACGTCGAGCAGGCCGGCGATCAGGCCGAGCCCACCCGCCGCGGGCACACCGAGCAGCGCAAGCCCGGCCCATGTCAAAGCCGCGACGACGAGCGAGGATACCGCCTGTCCGATCATCCAGCCCTTCAACCCGCGCGCGGCATCATCGAGCGCCAGCGCGGCGGTCGCTTCGGCCCGCGCGGGCACCAGCAACAGCAGGCCGCGGCGATAGGTCGCGGGATCGCTGGCGAGGAAAATCCCCGCGACGAGGACGAGCACGAAATCGGCGATGCCGCTGCCCGCGGCGAGCGCATAGCCCCCGGCTTGCGAGACGAGCTGCGAAATATCCTCGCTCCCCACTTCGGCGAGTTCGCGCACGCGCGCGCCGAGGCCATAGCGGTCGAGGAAGGCCTCGACCCCGCGCAGCGCTTGCGGCACCTGCTCGCGGATTGTGTCGATCTCGCGCGCGAGCTGCGATCCGAAGAGGATGAAGGCGCCGGCAAAGACGGCGACGATGCCCGCGACCGACAGCGCGAGGGCGATGCCGCGCCCGACGCGCGCGCGGCGCACGAGCCAGCTCGCGATCGCATCGAATACCGCACCGAGCACGACCGCGGCGAACACCAGCATGAAAAAGCGCGTCAGGCTGACCGCGAGCCACGCCACCCCTGCGATGGCGATCACGATCACCGCCGCCATCGCGACGCGGCCAGCGCTGACAGCGGGCGCGGGCGACGCCTTGGCGCGCGCGGCGGCGGACGGGGCGAGGGACGCCTTGATCTTATCGGTCATGCGCCTCTCTTATGCACGAAGCCGCTTATCCACTAGACGAAAAGCATCTTTCTGTGGCAACGGCGGCCCGCAGCGTCGAAAGCGCGGGAATCACCGTCCGCGCCAATGCTGTCCACGGGCCCCTGTGGTGAAATTGGTAGACGCGCTCGACTCAAAATCGAGTTCCGCAAGGAGTGCTGGTTCGAGTCCGGCCAGGGGCACCACCGCCGCCGTCAGTCGCGGCGGAGAGTTTCCAGTTATCGGGATGGATATGCAGATCGACAGACGCGGGTTCGTGAACGGGGCGCTCGGTGGTGGGGCGCTCGCGGCGCTCGCGGCCTGCTATCCGGCGTGGGCGCAGCCGGTATCGGCTGGGATCGCGCCGCCGCTGCCCAGCGTGTCGGGCACCGACATCCGGCTGCGCATTGCGCGTCAGACGCTGCGCGTCGACGGCAAGGTCACGCGGGCGATCGGCATCAACGGCACCGTGCCGGGTCCGCTGATCCGGCTGAAGGAGGGGCAGCAGGCGCGGCTCACCGTCGTCAACGACCTCGACGAGGATAGTTCGATCCACTGGCACGGGCTGATCCTGCCCTTCCACATGGACGGCGTGCCGGGGGTGAGCTTTCCGGGCATCAAGCCCCGTTCGACCTTCGTTTACGAGTTTCCCGTCGTCCAGTCGGGGACCTATTGGTATCACAGCCATTCGGGGTTGCAGGAACAGCTTGGCCATTATGGTCCGATCGTCATCGACCCCGCCGATGCCGATCCTGTCGCCTTCGATCGCGAGCATGTGATCGTCCTGTCGGACCACAGCCGCCTGTCGCCGCACGAAATCTTTCGCAAGCTCAAGGTCAATCCGGGCCATTTCAACATGCAGCGTCAGACGCTCGCCGGATTGCTCGCGGGGGAGGACCAGCCGCTGAAGGAACGGCTGGCGTGGGGCGCGATGCGGATGGACCCCACCGACGTCGCCGACGTCAACGGTTCGACCTATACATTCCTCGTCAACGGCTATGGTCCGCAGGACAATTGGACCGCGCTGTTCCGCCCCGGCGAGCGCGTGCGGCTGCGCATCGTCAACGCTTCGGCGATGACGATCTTCAACGTTCGCATTCCGGGGCTGGCGATGACGGTGGTGCAGGCCGACGGGCTGAACGTCCGTCCCGTCGATGTCGAGGAGTTTCAGATCGGCGTTGCCGAAACTTATGATGTCGTCGTCACGCCCGTCGAGGACCGTGCCTATACGCTAGTCGCCGAGGCGAACGACCGCTCGGGGATGGCGCGCGCGACGCTGACGCCGCGCGCCGGGCTGTTCGCGCCCGTTCCCGCGTTGCGCGCCCGCCCGCTGGCGACGATGAAGGATATGGGAATGGGCAGCATGGCGGAGAGCGGCGGCGGCGATGGCGCCTGCACCGCCGAACATGCCGCGATGGGCCATTGCACCCCCGCGGGCGAGGGCGCGCACGCCGGTCATGGCGGCATGGACCACAATATGCGCGATTTCTCGGTTGCGCCGCAGGTCAAACGCGATCCCGGCGTCCAGTCGATTTCTCCCATGCCCGTCGACCGGATGGGCGAGCCGGGGCAGGGGCTGGAGGATGTCGGGCACCGCGTGCTCACCTATCACGACCTCGTCGCGCTCGACCGCAATCCCGATGTGCGCGCGCCTTCCCGCTCGCTCGACATCCACCTCACCGGCAATATGGAACGTTTCATGTGGTCGTTCGACGGGGTCAAGATGTCCGACCATCACGAGCCCATTCCCTTCACCCTGGGCGAGCGCGTGCGCGTGAACCTCATCAACGATTCGATGATGAGCCACCCCATTCACCTGCACGGTCACTTCTTCGAACTGGTGACGGGCAAGGGCGACCATGCGCCGCGCAAGCATACGGTGATAGTCCAGCCGGGCGGGATCGCGACCTTCGACTTCACCGCCGACGCGCTCGGCGACTGGGCCTTCCACTGCCACCTTCTCTATCACATGCACGCGGGCATGATGCGCGTCGTCAGCGTGCGGCCGAAGGGAGAGGCGGCGTGACGCGCGCGCTGCTGCTGGCCGGTCTGTCGCTTGGCATTTTTACCGCGTCCGCCGCGGCGCAGTCGCCCCATGGGGGGCATCATGCGCCGACTGCCGGGCCCAGCGCGGCGGCCGGGCAGACCGATCCGCTCTGCACTCCCGATCATGCCGCGATGGGGCATTGCACCCCGGCCGCCGACTCGCCCGCCGACACTTCGGGGGGAGCGGGCACCGACCTTCCTGCCGGGAACGCCCCGGCGCCGCCGCCGCCGCGCGACTGGTATGCCGACCGCTATTTCCCGAAAGCCGAGATGGATCATGCGCGCCACGCGATGATGGTCGAAAACGGCGGCCAGAGGGTCGGCTTCGTCAGCCTGAACCTTGCCGAATATCAGGCGCGCAAGGGCCGCGACGCTTTCCGCTGGGAGGGCGAGGCGTGGTATGGCGGCGACATCCACCGGCTGACCATCAAGAGCGAGGGCGAAACGGTGTTCGGCGAAGGCGTCGAAGCTGCCGAGGCGCAACTGCTCTACAGCCGCGCGATCGGACCCTATTTCAACGCGCAGGCGGGGATCAGGCAGGATTTCGGGCATGGCGCCGACCGCACCCATGCGGTGATCGGGGTCGAAGGACTGGCGCCTTACTGGTTCGAGGCCGAAGGGGCGCTGTTCCTGTCCGACAAGGGTGACCTCACCGCGCGGATCGAGGGCAGCTACGACCAGCGGATCACACAGAAGCTGATCCTCCAGCCAATGGCGGAGGTCAATCTCGCAGCGCAGGATGCCCCCGAAAGCGGGATCGGCGCGGGTCTGTCCGAAATCGAACTGGGCCTTCGCCTCCGCTACGAGATCGTCCGCGAGATCGCGCCCTATGTCGGCTTCGAATGGGCGCACAAGATCGGCGCGTCGGCGCGGTTTGCGCGCGCCGATGGTGAAGAGGTCGACAGTTTGGGCATCGTCGCCGGGGTGAAGCTCTGGTTCTGAGACGCTGTGCGCGCTGCCGCGTCGTGTGTCCCAAAAAAGGGCGGCCCGTTACCGGACCGCCCCTTTGGTTCCGCAATGATCCGCCCGATCAGCGCGAATAGAATTCGACGACCAGATTAGGCTCCATCTTCACCGGATAAGGCACTTCGTCGAGCGTCGGCACGCGGACATAGGTGGCCTTGGTGCCGTCGACCGCCAGATATTCGGGCAGGTCGCGCTCGGGCAGGCTCTGCGCTTCGGCGACGAGCGCCATTTCCTGCGCCTTCTTGCCCAGGGTGATTTCGTCACCCGGTTTCACGAGGCGGCTGGCAATGTTGCACTTGACGCCGTTGACATAGACGTGGCCGTGACTGACGAGCTGGCGCGCCGAGAAGATGGTCGGCGTGAACTTGGCGCGATAGACCACCGCATCGAGGCGGCGTTCGAGCAGGCCGATCAGGTTCTGACCGGTATCGCCCTTCATCCGCGACGCTTCGATATAATTCTTCTTGAACTGCTTTTCGGTGATGTCGCCGTAATAGCCCTTGAGCTTCTGCTTCGCGCGGAGCTGGATGCCGAAGTCCGACATCTTGCCCTTGCGGCGCTGGCCGTGCTGGCCGGGGCCATATTCGCGGCGGTTGACCGGGCTCTTCGGGCGACCCCAGATATTTTCGCCCATCCGGCGGTCGAGTTTATACTTGGCGCTCTGGCGCTTCGACATTGTCGTCTCCAATTTGCTGTTTGCCGAGGGATTTCGGCGGTTCCCGGGTCGCACCGCACGGGCCGGGCCGTGCGCGACCACCGCTTCACCGGGGTGCGGGGTCAATTTGCGAAGGCGCGCGGTTAGACGGGACGCGTCGCAAAGTCAAGCGCTGCGCCCGCGCTCGACAGTGGCGAAAAAGCCGCTAAAGGCTGCGCGCATGACGACCGCCAAACCTCCCGATCAATGCGAATCCATGGCCGATGTCCGCGCCGGGGTCGATGCGGTCGATCGCGACCTCGTCGCGCTGCTGGTTCGCCGCTTCGCCTATATGGACGCCGCGGCGCGGATCAAGACCGACCGCGGCACCGTCCGCGACGAAGCGCGCAAGGCGGAAGTGCTCGACAATGTCGCGCGCGCGGCCGAAGCCGCGGGACTGGAACCCGCGCGGCTGCGCGCGGTGTGGAACGAGCTGGTCGAACAATCAATCGCCTATGAGGCGGTTCAGTGGGATCGCCTGCGCGCCGATAACTGAGCGGTTTTCGCTTCAGCGCGTTCTTGGCGCCCGGCCAAGAGCCACAATGATTCCGTGCATCATCCGGATGTCGTTGTGCGACCAGCCCGTCTTGGTGAGCGTCGTGCGCAGCGCGCGGAGCGTCGCGTCGCGGCGTTCGGGCGGGAAAAAATAGCCGCTCTGGTCAAGGTCGCGCACGAAGTGCCCGATCAGCTCTTCGAGCTCGCCGTGCGGGGCGGGCGGATCGAGCGGCACTTCGGGCGGGCTGGCGAGCGCAACATGGCCGTCGCCGGGCACATGTTTCGACCATTCATAGGCGAGCAGAATGACCGCCTGCGCCAGATTCAGCGAACCGAAGGCCGGATTGATCGGCACCGTGACGATCGCGTGCGCCAGTGCGACATCGTCGGTTTCGAGCCCCGATCGTTCGGGGCCGAAGACATAGGCCGAACGCCCCGGCTGGGCGTGGACCTTCTGCGCGGCCGCTTCGGGCGTGAGCACCGCTTTGGTGACGCCGCGCTTGCGCACCGTGGTGGCATAAATGTCCGTGCAGTCGGCGACCGCCTCGGCCAGCGTTTCAAAAACCCTTGCGCCCGCAAGCACGACGTCGGCCCCGGCTGACGCAGGCCCGGCATCTGGATTGGGCCAGCCGTCGCGCGGGCTGACGAGGCGCAGTTCGGTCAGCCCGAAATTGAGCATGGCCCGCGCCGCCTTGCCGATATTCTCGCCAAGCTGCGGTCGGACGAGGACGATGACGGGGGGCGGGGCAGCCGCGGTCATTTGATCGGCCGCGCCGCCTCGGTGATCGTCGAGGCGAACTCTTCGAAATCCCTGGCTTCGGTGAAATCGCGGTAGACGCTGGCGAAGCGGATATAGGCGACATTGTCGAAGCCCTTGAGCGCTTCCATCACCATCGCGCCGATCTGCGATGCCTGCACCTCATTCTCGCCCGATGTTTCGAGCTGGCGCTGGATGCCCGATACCAGCCGTTCGATCCGCGCGCCGTCGATCGGGCGCTTGCGGCATGCGATCTGGACGCTGCGCATCAGTTTTTCGCGATCGAACGGCTCGCGCGTCCCGCCGGCCTTGATCACCACGACCTCGCGCAGCTGGATGCGCTCGAACGTCGTGAAGCGCGCGCCGCAATCCTCGCACTGGCGGCGGCGGCGGATCGCCGCGCCATCTTCGGTCGGACGGCTGTCCTTGACCTGGCTGTCTTCATGGCCGCAATAAGGACACCGCATGGGTCAGCGCTTCACCCGCGTATAAAGCGCGATGGCCGCACCCGCGAACAGGCCGACGGGCCAGCTCACCACCGGTAGCACCGCACCCGCAACCGCACCGACCACACCGCCGGTCAGCACGGTGGGCGTCGAGGGGTGCTTCATCCCCTGCTTGCCCATCGCCTTCACCTCTTCGATCGTCAGTTCGACGAGCGTGGGTTCCTCCGGCTGCTGGCGCGCCATCGCCCTCAACCCTGATAGATGGGGAAGCGTTCGCAGAGCGCGCGGACGCGACCGCGGACATCGGCCTCGACATCGGCGTCGCCATGCTCGCCCTTGTCGCGCAATGCATCGAGCACGTCGGCGACCATGTCGCCGATCGCCTCGAACTCGGCGATGCCGAAACCGCGCGTCGTGCCCGCGGGCGATCCGACGCGGATGCCGCTGGTCTTGACCGGCGGCAGCGGGTCGAAGGGCACGCCGTTCTTGTTGCAGGTGATCGCGCTGCGCTCGAGCGCTTCGTCGGCGTCGCGCCCGGTGATGCCGAGCGGGCGCAGGTCGATCAGCGCCAGATGCGTGTCGGTGCCGCCTGCGACGATGTCGGCGCCGCGCGCCTTCAGCCGGTTCGCGAGCGCCTGCGCGTTAGCGATGGTGGCTTTTGCATAATCCTTGAACTCGGGGCGCAGCGCTTCGCCGAACGCGACGGCTTTCGCGGCGATGACGTGCATCAGCGGTCCGCCCTGCAGGCCGGGGAAGACCGCCGAGTTGATGCGCTTGGCGATCGCCTCGTCATTGGTCAGGATCATGCCGCCGCGCGGGCCGCGCAGCGTCTTGTGCGTGGTCGTGGTGACGACATGCGCGTACTGCATCGGCGAGGGATGCGCGCCGCCCGCGACGAGCCCCGCGAAATGCGCCATGTCCACCATCAGCAACGCGCCGACATCGTCGGCGATGGCCCGGAAGCGCGCGAAATCGAGCGTGCGCGGATAGGCCGAACCGCCCGCGATGATGAGGGCAGGGCGATGCTCCCTCGCCAGCGCCTCGACCTGGTCGAAATCGACGAGATGATCGTCGGCGCGCACGCCATATTGCACCGCGTTGAACCATTTGCCCGACATCGCGGGCGGCGCGCCGTGGGTCAGGTGTCCACCGGCGTCGAGGCTCATGCCGAGGATCGTAGCGCCGGGCTTGGTCAGCGCGAGCATCACCGCGCCGTTCGCCTGTGCCCCCGAATGCGGCTGGACGTTCGCATAACCGCAATCGAACAACTGTTTCGCGCGGTCGATCGCAAGCTGTTCGACCTCGTCCGACGGCGCGCAGCCCTGATAATAGCGGCGACCCGGATAGCCTTCGGCATATTTATTGGTGAAGACCGATCCCTGCGCTTCGAGCACCGCCCTGGAAACGATATTCTCGCTCGCAATCAGTTCGATCTGATATTGCTCGCGTTCGAGTTCGCGGGTCATCGCCGCCGCGACCGCGGGGTCGACGATGGCGACACCATCGGTGAAATAGCCGGCCGATTTGATGGGCTTGTCTAGCGTTTCGGTGGTCATCGGCTGGTCTCCAGTTGCGGCGGGTTAGAGAGTTTGTCGACGCGGCGCGCGTGGCGGTCGCCGGCGAAATCGGTGGTCAGGAAAGCGTCGAGGCACGCCTTGGCCATGTCGATACCCGTGAGGCGCGCACCCATGGCGATCACGTTCGCGTCATTATGCTCGCGCGCCAGCTTCGCCGACAGCGGCTCGGACACCAAAGCGCAGCGCGCGGCGGGGTTGCGGTTGACCGAGATCGAGATGCCGATGCCCGATCCGCACAGGGCAACGCCGCGGTCGGCGCGGCCGTCGGCGATCGCACCGCCCAGCCGATAGCCATAATCGGGATAATCGACGCTGTCGGGGCCGTTGGTGCCCAGATCCTCGACCTCGTGTCCCTTTTCGCGCAGCCAGTCGGCGAGCAGGGCTTTCAGTTCATAGGCGGCGTGGTCGGCGGCGATGGCGATGCGCATGGTGCGGCTCCCGCGGGGCATAAGGGAATCGATGAGCGCGCTTTAGGCGAAGGCGCCGGACTTTGCCATAAGCGAGGTGGCAAATTTGTGACGCCGCCGGTAAAGCCGCGCCATGTCCGACACGATCATCTCGATCCTGATGCTCACCGGCGTCGTGCTGACCGGCGGTGCGGCCTATGTGTTCCGCAAGGGTGATCGTCGTCGCGCGCTGCTGATGCTCGTCGCGGCGCTGGTGATGTTCGCCAATGTCGCGGTGTGGCTCGTGCCGGTGAAATAGCACTTTGTCATTGCGAGGAGCCGAAGGCGACGCGGCAATCTCCAGCCGGCGTCGACCCTGGCCGATAGCCGGAGATTGCTTCGCTCCGCCCGCAACGACGGTGATGTCACCGGATCGGCGAATCGGGCGCGAGCCGCATGTCCAGATAATTGTCGAGCGACTTCATCAGCTGATCGAGCTCATGCTCGAAGAAATGGTTGGCGCGCGGGATTTCGTCGTGATGGATGGTGATGCCCTTTTGCGTGCGCAGCTTGTCGACCAGCTTCTGCACCGCGGACGGCGGCACGATCTCGTCCTGCCCGCCCGCGACGATGATCCCCGATGACGGGCAGGGGGCGAGGAAGCTGAAGTCGTACATATTCGCCGGCGGCGCGACCGAGAGGAAGCCGCGGATTTCGGGGCGGCGCATCAGCAATTGCATCCCGATCCAGGCGCCGAAGCTGAACCCCGCCACCCAGGTGGTTTGCGCCTCGGGATGGATCGACTGCACCCAGTCGAGCGCCGATGCGGCATCGGACAGTTCGCCGATACCATTGTCGAAGGTGCCCTGACTGCGGCCGACGCCGCGAAAGTTGAAGCGTAGCACCGCGAAACCGCGCGCGACGAAGCTCTTGTACATCGCCTGCGTGATGCGGTCGTTCATCGTGCCGCCGCCCTGCGGGTGCGGGTGGAGGATCAGCGCAACCGGCGCGCGCGGACGCGGCGGGGGCGAGAAACGGCCTTCGATGCGGCCCTCGGGGCCGGGGAAAATGACGTCGGGCATCAAAGCACCTTCCATGTATCGGGGCTTGCCAGTGATTCGCCATGGGGCGGGGTGGCGGAGCGAAGACACGCGCCTATATAGAAAAAAGGTCGCAACTTGCAACTTTTGCGAATTGTTCGCAATAAGGACTCCGTCGCCGAATGATTTACCTCGATTATCAAGCCACTACGCCGCTCGCCCCCGAGGCGCGCGATGCGATGTTGCGCTGGCTCGACGGACCGGGAGAGGGCGACGGTTTCGCCAACCCTTCGAGTACGCACAAGGCGGGCCGTGCCGCCGCCGCGGCGGTCGAGGTCGCGCGCGATCAGGTTGCGGCGCTGCTGCCAGGGGGGGGGCGCGTCTTCTTCACCTCGGGCGCGACCGAGGCGCTCAACTGGGCGCTGCTGCGCGGCGCCGAGGCGATGCCGGGCGGCGTCGCGGGGCTCAGCATCGAACATGCGGCGTCGCTGCAATGCCTTGAGCGGCTCGATGCGGCGATTTTGCCGGTCGATGGCGCGGGGCTGGCCTTGCCGCCCGATGCGGCGCTGATCCCCGAAAATGGCATCGTCGCGACGATGCTGGTGAACAATGAGGTCGGCACGATCCAGCCGGTTGCCGACTTCGCTGCGGCCGCGCACGCCAAGAACAGCCTGCTGCTGTGTGATGCGGTGCAGGGTTTCGGCCGGATCGCGATTCCCGAAGGCCCCGACCTGATCGCCGTGTCGGCGCACAAGATTCACGGTCCCAAGGGGGTCGGTGCGCTGTGGGTGCGTGACGGGGTCGAGCTTGAACCGCTGATGTTTGGCGGCGCGCAGGAACAGGGGATGCGTTCGGGCACCGTCTCGCCGGCGCTCTGCGCCGGGTTCGGCGCTGCCGCCGCGGTCGCGGCCGAGCGCCTGGACAAGGATGCAAGCCATGTCGAGCGCCTCTGGTCGCTCGCGCGCGATATGCTGCCCGAATGGACGATCAACGGCGCCGAAAGCCCGCGCTATCACGGCAATCTCAATATACGTCGCGAGGGCGTGAACGGCCTGCGCCTGATGTCCGACGCGCGCGATGTCGCCTTTTCGCTCGGCAGCGCGTGCGGCAGCGGATCGGGCAAGGTCAGCCATGTGCTGCGCGCAATGGGGGTGAGCGAGGCCGACGCGCGCGCCTCGCTCCGCCTCGGCTGGGGGCGCTATACCAGCGAACAGGAGTTGCGCGACGGCCTGAACGCGATCAAGGACGCTGCCAGGCTTCAAGGGGTTAACTGATGCGCGTCACTTTCATCCACGCTGACGGCAAGGGGCGCACCGAGGCCGAAGCCGAGCCGGGCTCGACCCTGCTCGACGTCGCGCAGGCGCATCTGATACCGCTCGAAGGGACCTGCGAAGGCCAGATGGCCTGCTCGACCTGTCATGTCGTCGTCGAAAGCCAGGATTTCGACCGTCTGCCGCCCGCGAGCGAGATGGAGGAGGACATGCTCGATCTCGCCGCCGGCGCGCGACGGACGAGCCGCCTGTCGTGCCAGATCGTCCTGACCGAAGATATGGACGGGCTGACCGTGCGTATTCCCGCGGAGAGCCGTAATATGCAGGGGGTGCGCTGACCGGTTTCTTTCGCCCGGACGACCGATAGGCCGAGGGCGGACCCCACGCCGAAGCCGGCCGGATTCCGGTGAATCGCCGCGGCCTTGCATTTCATGCCATCCCTCGCCATATGCGCCGCGGGAGTCGGGCGGACGCAGCCTTCGCCAACCCGGTCAGGTCCGGAAGGAAGCAGCCGCAACGAATTCGCTGCGGGTCGTTCCGGCTCCCACCCATTTCCCCCTTCGACAAGACCGCGGCGTCCCCCTAAGACGGGGCCATGAGCGATTCCGCCCACGACGAAACCCCGATGCTGGGCATGGACCTGCCCGAGGCACCTGCGCCCGCGGCATCGTCCGGCCCTTACCGTGTTCTGGCACGCAAATATCGCCCGCAAACCTTTGCGGAGCTGATCGGGCAGGATGCGATGGTGAAGACGCTGGGCAATGCGATCGCGCGCGACCGGCTGGCGCACGCCTTCCTGATGACCGGGGTGCGCGGGGTCGGCAAGACATCGACCGCGCGGCTGATCGCCAAGGCTTTGAACTGCATCGGCCCCGACGGGCAGGGCGGGCCGACGATCGACCCCTGCGGCGTGTGCGAACCGTGCCGCGCGATCACCGAGGGTCGCCACATCGACGTCATCGAGATGGACGCCGCGTCGAACACCGGCGTCGACGATGTGCGCGAGATTATCGAGGCGGTGCGCTATGCTGCGGTGTCGGCGCGCTACAAGATCTATATCATCGACGAAGTGCATATGTTGTCGCGTAATGCCTTCAATGCGCTCCTGAAAACGCTCGAAGAGCCGCCGCCGCACGTCAAGTTCCTGTTCGCGACCACCGAGGTCAACAAGGTGCCGGTGACGGTGCTGTCGCGCTGCCAGCGGTTCGACCTGCGCCGCATCACCCCCGACATGCTGTTCGCGCATTTCAGCGCGATTTTGCAGAAAGAGGGCGTCGAGGCCGAGGCGCCCGCGATCTGGCTGATCGCCAATGCCGCCGAAGGATCGGTGCGCGACGGCCTGTCGATCCTCGACCAGGCGATCGCCCACGCCGATCTGGACGGCGGTGGCAAGGTCAGCGCCGAACAGGTGCGCGCCATGCTCGGCCTGTCCGATCGTTCGTCGATCGCCGGGCTGATGGCGGCGATTCTCGAGGGGAACAGCGGCGGCGCGATCGACCTTGCGCGCGCGCAATATGCGCTGGGGATCGAACCCGTCGCGATGGTGCGCGGCCTGATGGAGCTGACCCATGCGATCACGCTCGCGAAGGTATCGCGCCACGACGATCCCGCGCTCGCCGTGGCCGACCGCGAACGCATCACCGACTGGGCGCAAAAGCTGGGCTTTGCTCCGTTGAACCGGCTGTGGCAATTGCTGCTCAAGGGCCATGACGAGGTGCTGCGCGCGAACAATCCGCTCGAACATCTCGAAATGCTGCTGCTGCGCGTCATCTATGCCGCGTCGTTGCCCGATCCGGGTGAGCTTGCGAAATTGCTCGAATCGGGCGGCATACCGGCGATGCCCGTCGCAGCCGCCGCGGCGGCGACAGGGTCGGAACGCGCCGCGGCGGACCCTGCGCCCGCAGCCGGGCCCACCACAGGCGCGCTCACCATCGCACAGATTCACCGGCTCCTCGAAAGCACGGGACATCATCAGCTTGCGCGGCAGGTTTACGACGATCTCCGGATTCTGGAGCTGGAGCCGGGTCGCCTTGTCTATGCACCCGTCTCCGCGCTCGACGGCGATTTTGCGCGACGGCTCGGCGAAGCGCTGTTCGGTCAGACGGGCAGCCGCTGGCAAGTGCGCGAAGGCACGGGCGAGGGGCGCCCCAGCCTGGCGCAGATGAAGGCGGCGCAGCGCGCCGATAATGAGGCACGCATTCGCGAACTGCCCGTCGTGAAGGCCGCGCTGGCGGCCTTTCCCGACGCGCGGCTTGTCGAAGGCGACAATAATCAGCATAGGTCGAACCCATGAAATCCATCGAAGAAATGATGAAGGCGGCGCAGGAAGCCGCCGCCGCCGTGCAGGCACAGATGCAGGAGGCGCAGGCGAGGCTCGACAGCGTCGAGGTCGAAGGCGTCTCGGGCGGCGGCCTTGTGAAGATCAAGGCGACCGCCAAGGGTCGGATCAAGGCGATCCACATCGACGACAGCCTGATCGTCCCCGCCGACAAGCAGATGCTTGAGGATCTGCTCGCCGCCGCGTTCAACGACGCGCGCGAAAAGGCCGACGCGGCGAGCAATGAGGAAATGGGCAAGATGACGAGCGGCCTGCCGCTTCCGCCGGGGTTCAAGCTCCCGTTCTGAGATAAATGCTTCTCCCCGTCGCGTGGCGATGGCGCGGGCGACCGCCGACGCAGGCGGTGGTCGAGAGGGGCAGCGACGTCTGCGCCGTCGCCCCTCCGTGAGCACTCCTGCATTGAATGCGCGGCAAGTTACGCCATATTAGCGTGGACCACCCTATAAGTAACGACGGTGCGCCCGGTCGCGGCGCTCGTCGAGGAGCCGTAATGACGCAATCCTATCCCCTTCTGCCGCTGCGTGACATCGTCGTTTTCCCGCACATGATCGTGCCGCTGTTCGTCGGTCGCGACCGTTCGGTGGCCGCGCTCGAAGCCGCGATGGAGGCGGGCAAGGAGATATTCCTCGTCGCCCAGCTCGATCCGGGCGAGGACGATCCGCAGCGCGACGACCTTTACGACGTCGGCGTGATCGCGACGGTGCTCCAGTTGCTCAAGCTGCCCGACGGCACCGTTCGCGTGCTCGTCGAGGGCAAGGAACGCGCGAAGCTCCTGGCGCTCACCGACGAGGACAGGGCGGTGATGGCGAGCGTCAAGCCGATCGCCGACACCGTCGACGACAGCGTCGATACTGCGGCGCTGATGCGCTCGGTCGTCGACCAGTTCGAAAATTATGCCAAGCTCAACAAGAAGATGCCCGCCGAAACCGCGGTGCAGCTGTCCCAGATCGACGACGCCTCGCGCCTCGCCGATTCGGTTGCCGGCAATCTCAACATCAAGGTTGCCGACAAACAGGCTTTGCTCGTCGAGGATGCGCCGTCGAAGCGGCTCGAAATGGTGTTCGCCTTCATGGAAGGCGAGCTCGGCGTGCTGCAGGTCGAAAAGAAGATCCGCGGCCGCGTGAAGCGCCAGATGGAAAAGAGCCAGCGCGAATACTACCTCAACGAACAGTTGAAGGCGATCCAGCGCGAACTCGGCAACGACAATGGCGAAGGCGGCGACGACCTTGCTGAACTGCAACTCAAGATCGACAGCCTCAAAATGTCGAAGGAGGCCAGGGCCAAGGCGAATGCCGAGCTGAAAAAGCTGCGCGCGATGGCGCCCATGTCGGCCGAGGCGACGGTGGTGCGCAACTATCTCGACACGCTGATCGGCCTGCCGTGGGGCAAGAAATCGAAGCTCAAGAAGGATATCGCCAAGGCGCAGGCGATCCTCGACGACGACCATTATGCGCTGGAGAAGGTCAAGGACCGGATCGTCGAATATCTCGCGGTGCAGGCGCGCACCAACAAGCTGAAAGGCCCGATCCTCTGCCTCGTCGGCCCGCCGGGCGTCGGCAAGACTTCGCTCGGCCGTTCGATCGCGAAGGCGACGGGCCGCGAGTTCGTGCGCCAGTCGTTGGGCGGCGTGCGCGACGAAGCCGAGATCCGCGGCCACCGCCGCACCTACATCGGTTCGCTGCCGGGCAAGATCGTGACCAATCTCAAAAAGGCGGGCACGATGAACCCGCTGTTCCTGCTCGACGAGATCGACAAGCTGGGGCAGGATTTCCGCGGCGATCCGGCGTCGGCGCTGCTCGAAGTGCTCGACCCCGAACAGAATGCGAAGTTCCAGGATCATTATCTGGAAATCGACGTCGACCTTAGCGACATCATGTTCGTGACGACGGCGAACTCGCTCAACCTGCCGCAGCCGCTGCTCGACCGCATGGAGATCATCCGGCTCGAAGGCTATACCGAGGATGAGAAGGTCGAGATCGCGAAGCGCCACCTGATCGCCAAGCAGGTCGAGGCGCACGGGCTCAAGGATGGCGAGTTCGAACTGACCGAGGACGGTCTGCGCGATCTCATCCGCTATTACACGCGCGAGGCGGGCGTCCGCACGCTCGAGCGCGAGATAGCGCGTCTTGCGCGCAAGGCGCTGCGCAAGATACTCGAGGGCAAGGCGGAAAGCGTGACGATCACGCCCGAAAACCTGTCCGACTTTTCGGGCGTGCGGAAGTATAGGCACGGCATCAGCGATCTCGAGGATCAGGTCGGCGCCGTGACCGGCCTTGCCTGGACCGAGGTCGGCGGCGAATTGCTGACGATCGAGGCGGTCACCGCATCGGGCAAGGGGCAGGTCAAGACGACCGGCAAGCTCGGCGAAGTGATGACCGAGTCGGTGCAGGCCGCATTGTCCTTCGTCAAAGCACGCGCGCCCGCCTATGGCATCAAGCCCAGCCTGTTCGCGCGCAAGGACATCCACATCCACCTGCCCGAAGGCGCGGTACCCAAGGACGGGCCTTCGGCGGGCGTCGGCATGGTCACCGCGATGATCTCGACGCTCACCGGCATCGCCGTGCGCAAGGATGTCGCGATGACCGGCGAGGTCACACTGCGCGGCCGCGTGCTCGCGATCGGCGGACTCAAGGAAAAGCTGCTTGCCGCGCTTCGCGGGGGCATCAAGACGGTGCTGATCCCCGAGGAGAATGAAAAGGATCTCGTGGAAATCCCGGCGAACATAACGAGCGGGCTCAAAATCATTCCGGTCAGCCACGTCGACCAGGTGCTTGCCGAAGCGCTCGTTTCGCCGGTCGAACCGATCGAATGGACCGAGGCGGACGAGCTTGCCGCCTCGCCGCCGATCGGCGTCGGCAGCGATCCCGAAAGCGCGATTCGCCACTGAGTCGCCCGCAGCGGACGGTTATTCGCCCCAGCTTCGTCGCAAAATCGGCGTTTCGGGGGGATTTTCTCCCTTTTTTGCTTTGACAAGCCGGGGGCAAACATCGTTAGTGACGCGCCATGGCTTCGGGCCATGAGAATCATCCAACCAAATGCAGGGGTTCCTTAGGCATGAACAAACAAGACCTGATCGCCGCCGTCGCCGATTCGAGCGGCCTGACCAAGGGTGATGCCAGCAAGGCCGTCGAGGCCGTCTTCGACGCGATCACGGGCGCGCTGAAGAAGGGCGGCGAAGTCCGTCTCGTCGGCTTCGGCACCTTCGCGGTCAGCAAGCGCAAGGCATCGACCGGTCGCAACCCGCGCACCGGCGAAACGATGACCATCGCGGCGTCGAACCAGCCGAAGTTCAAGGCCGGCAAGGCCCTCAAGGACGCCGTCAACTAAGGTCGGCGGCCCTCTTGCTGAAGAACAACTCGGGCCGTGGCGCAAGCTGCGGCCCGTTTTGCATTGGAGTCCACCCGACTCTCCCGACCGGATTTTCGGGCAAATGGGCGTTGCAATCGCCGCGCCAGCGGCTATGGACGTCCGGCTTTCGGATGGCGGGCCCTCGGGTCCGAGCCGGGACGGGCGCGTAGCTCAGCGGTAGAGCACACCCTTCACACGGGTGGGGTCACAGGTTCAATCCCTGTCGCGCCCACCATGGCCCCGGCGCCATGGCAAAGTCGGTTCCGATACCCGAACCGCGGATGACGCGGCCATTCATCGGCTATTCAATGCTTTCGCGTTAGAGACACGGCCATGTTCCGCACCCTGACCCTTCCGCTTTGCTCCGCGCTGCTGCTTTCGATGGCTGCGCCGGCGGTCGCGCGCGGCGATCGCGACCATGAACATCTGCGCGAAGCGGCGGCGCAGGGGCAGGTCGTGCCGCTGGGCAAGCTGATCGCCGAAGTCCGCTCGCGCCCGCCGTACAGCGACATGACCTATCTCGGTGGGCCGCAGTTCGACGCGGGGCGGATGATCTACAAGCTCAAGTTCATGGACGGCAGCCAGGTTGTCGTCGTCTATGTCGATGCGCGCACCGGCCGGATCGTCGGCCGCAATCCCTGACATCAGAGCCAGGCCGTACCGACGCGCAACCAATTTTTTGCGATGAACGTGCGGACTTGATACACAGTCGAAACATGCCACCGGCACCAGTCGGCGGGCCAAGGAAAGGCGCCTGAATGCGGATCTTGATTGTCGAAGACGAACCCACGCTGGGGCCGCAGCTCAAAGCGACGCTGGAGGGGGCGGGCTATGCCGTCGACCTCGCGACCGATGGCGAGGACGGGCATTTTCTTGGCTCGACCGAAACCTATGACGCTGCGATTCTCGACCTCGGCCTCCCCGAAATCGACGGATTGACCGTGCTCGACCGTTGGCGGCGCGAAAAGCGCAACTTTCCGGTTCTCGTGCTGACGGCGCGCGACAGCTGGTCGGACAAGGTGGCGGGGCTCGACGCCGGTGCCGACGACTATCTCGCCAAACCCTTCCAGACCGAGGAACTGATCGCCCGCCTGCGCGCGCTGATCCGCCGCGCGTCGGGCAATGCGTCGAGCGAACTCACCGCGGGCGATGTCCGGCTCGATACACGATCGGGCCGCGTCACCCTCGCCGGCGAGCCGGTGAAGCTCACCGCGCAGGAATATAAGCTCCTCTCCTACCTGCTCCACCACAAGGGCAAGGTCGTGTCGCGCACCGAGTTGATCGAACATATCTATGACCAGGATTTCGATCGCGATTCGAACACGATCGAGGTTTTCGTCACGCGCATCCGCAAGAAACTGGGCGCCGACATCATCACCACGATCCGCGGTCTCGGCTATCAGCTCGACGACCCGCAGGGTTGACCATGCGCCATTCCTGTTTCCCTGCCGTCATCCCGGCGAAGGCCGGGATCTCGCCGGTGCGCGGTGACGACAGGGAGAGATTCCGGCCTTTGCCGGAATGACGGAGAATGAAAAGGCGGAGGGTTTGGAACCCTCGTCGCGTCCGGCACCCGCCAGCCGCATGACCGGTTCGCTCGCGCGGCGCATGATCGCGATTGCGGCGCTGTGGATTTCGCTGCTGCTGATTGGCGGCGGCTTCGCGCTCGACCGCGTGCTGACCAGCGCGATCACGCGCAATTTCGATTCGAGCCTCGAATATGTGCTGATCGCGATGATCCGCTCGTCAGAGATCGGCCCCGACGGCGAGGTGCGGCTGATCGAACCGCTCGGCGACCAGCGGTTTCTGGAACCCTATAGCGGTCTTTACTGGCAGATCAGCGGCGGTGGGCAGGAGCCCTATCGCTCGCGCTCGCTGTGGGAACGCACATTGAAGGCGCCGAGGTCGCATATCGACGACCAGATTCATACCTATGACAGCGATCAGTTTGTGGACGAGGAATTGCGCATCCTCGAACGCAATGTGATCCTGCCGGGCAGCGAAGTGAGCTGGCGCTACCAGATCGCCCAGTCGCGCGAGACGCTCGACGCGCAGATTGGCGCGGTGCGCAAGACACTGATCCCCAGTCTCGCGCTCCTCGGAATCGGGCTTATCATCCTTGCGGCGCTCCAGACCTTTTACGGCCTCTGGCCGCTACGCCACATCCGGCGTGCGATCGCGGCGATGCGCGGCGGCCAGAACCGCCGCGTCGACGCGCCGCTGCCGCGCGAGGTGCAACCGATGGTCGACGAACTCAACGCGCTGCTCGCGCATAATGAAAAGCAGGCGGAGGAGGCGCGGCTCCACGCCGGCAATCTCGCTCATGCGCTGAAAACCCCCCTCACCGTGCTCGTCAACAGCGCGACGGGTTCGGATTCGGATCTTGCGAACATCGTCCGGCGCGAGGCGGCGACGATGCAGCGTCAGGTCGATCACCATCTGGCGCGCGCGCGCGCCGTTGGGCGCCGCGGGGCCGCGCAGTCGCGCGCGGTCGTGTGGGACAGCGTCCAGAGCGTCTCGCGGGCCGTCTTCGCCTTGTATCCCGATACGCGGCTCGATGCCGCGGGGGACCGGACGGTGGTGGTGCAGGTCGAGCGGCAGGATCTGGATGAACTGGTTGGGAACCTGCTTGAAAATGCGGCCAAATATGGCGGCGGCAGCGTGTTTGTGACGATCGCGCGCGACGGCGCGATGGCAGAGATCATCGTCGAGGATGACGGTCCCGGCATTTCTCCCGCCGATCGCACGCGCATATTCGACCGCGGTGTGCGGCTCGACAGCGGCAAGCCCGGAACCGGCCTTGGTCTGGCGATCGTGCGCGACGTCGCCGAAATCTATGGCGGCAGCATCGCGCTGGAAGCGAGCGAGGATCTGGGCGGGCTGCTGGTGCGGTTGCGGCTGCCGGCGGGATAGGGGTGTCGGTTTTGGGGTGGGGAGCTGCCATAGCCGTCTCCCCTTCAGGGGAGAGGGTTGGGAGAGGGGGACCATCCCAACCCCCTCTCAACTGCGGCTAGAGTCTTTCTGAGTTAGATTGAGGCATATCCGGCGTCTCTGATGTAGTTGGCACATTCGTTTGGAGGGAAGCGGTCGAGCAGTTTGCCGATGCGCCGCCAAGTGGGCTCGACGGTTCGTTCGTTGGCTTTTCGCAGCAGGCGCTTGAGTTTGGAGAACATCTTCTCGATCGGATCGAGGTCGGGCGAGTAAGGTGGCAGGAAGAACATCTTGATGCCCGCCGCCCGGAGCAGTTTGCGCACGCGGCTGCCTTTGTGGCTGCCGAGATTGTCGAGGACGACGATGCTGCCTGGTTCCAGTTCGGGGATCAGGAACTGCTCGACCCGGGCGGTGAAGCTTGTCCCGTTGATCGGCCCGTCGAGCACGCAGGGGGCGACGATCCCGTCGTGCCTGAGACCAGCGATAAAGGTGAGCGTCTTCCAGTGTCCATGCGGCACCTTGTCGATCAGCGGCTCGCCCTTCGTGCCCCAGCCATGGGTACGGGTCATGTTGGTCTTGGCCCAGGTCTCGTCGATGAAGACCATGCGCCGGGGGTTTACCCAGCGCTGAACCCAGCGCCAGCGGGCGCGGCGGCGGACAACATCGGGGCGGTCTTGCTCCTTGGCGAAGAGCGTCTTTTTTAAATGACTTGCCGCAGCGCTTCAGGAACCGCCACAGCGTATCGCAGCATACCACCACGCCCCGCTCCTCGCGCAGATCGGCCAGCAGCTCGTGCAGTGTCGGGTCCTTCTTCTGCTCGATTCGTGCCAGCAGCCAGTCGCGCTCGCTCTCCAGCAACGGCCGCAGGTGGCCGCCCACCTTGCCCGGCTCGGTCGATCCCCGCTCTCGCCAGGCCTGTGCCCAGCGAACACCCGTCGCCGCGCTCACATCCAGCATCCGCGCAGCCGCCCGTGCCGACATGCCCCGGTCAAGCGCCCGGCAAAACCGAACCCGCAAATCCTGCGATAATGGCCTCATCCATGCTGGCCTCCTCACCAGTGGCTAGCTTGATGATGTGGACGCCCCCGCACTGGTCGGCGGTTGCTATGCTGCTGATCGGTTAGCCGAAGCAGGAAGAGGAGCGTTTGCGATGACGATCACGACGATTGGATTGGATTTGGCGAAGAGCGTGTTTCAGGCGCACGGCGTCGATGAGAACGGTGCCACGGTGTTGGTGAAGCGGCTGCACAGGAAGCAGATGCTGCCCTTCTTCTCGAAGTTGCCGCCGTGCCTGATCGGCGTTGAGGCCTGCGGAACAGCGCACTACTGGGCTCGAACACTCGTCGCCATGGGGCACGAAGTTCGCCTCATTCCCCCTTCCTACGTGAAGGGCTACGTCAAGCGCGGCAAGAGCGATGTGCTGGATGCCGAGGCCATCTGCGAAGCCGTGCAGCGCCCGACGATGCGGTTCGTTCCTGCCAAGACGGTCGAACAGCAGGGCGTGCTCATGACACATCGTGCCCGGTCGCTGCTCGTGCGCCAGCGTACCATGCTCGCCAATGCCTTGCGCGCGCATCTGGCGGAGTTCGGCCTCGTTGCTAATCCCGGCATCGCCCATCTGGCCAAGCTCGCCCGGATCGCATGGGTCGTGTTGACGCGGAAGGAAGCTTATCGGCCCTACGCAACGATGGCCTGACAGAAGAAATCCGAATTGGTGACGGCAGTCGATGATGAGTAACGATCGAGCCAATGGTGAGACCATCCCGCCTGATTCAATGCGCTTCACAAGCGCGCCAGCTCGATCAGGGACCTCGCCGGCGGATTTCCATCAGGGCCAGCGGCAGTCCTCACGCCGCACAAACACGCCGGACATATGAAAGCAACCGATCAAACCCGTCCCGACAAAAGCCCTTGCCATAGGGGGCGTCCACATATGAATCACAGATCAGCGCGCTTGGGAATCCCCAGCGATTCATCCAACCGCGGAAAGACTCTAGCCGGACAAGCCGGCAAGCCTTCGTGTCTCTCCCCTGAAGGGGAGAGAGCCCGAAATGCCAGCGGCCACTTCCGGTCGGTTTCAGCCCTGGTCGGCCGCCACGGCAAAGGGGCCGCGAATCGCTTCGCAGCCCCCTGTTTTGCCGTGCGGCGCCGATGTCAGGAATCAGAAGACGCGGGCATATTGTTCGTTACCGACGAAGCCGAGCTTGCCGACGCCGCTGCGCTTGATCACCGCCATGACATTGTCGACGACGATGTAGCGCGCATAGGGATCGGGTTGAACCTGCAGTTCGGGTTCGACCGGCAGCGCCTTGGTCTGTTCCAGATATTGCGCAAGCTGCGCGAGGTCGACCGGCGTACCGTTCCAGGTGATCGTCCCGGCGCGGTCGATCATCACCTTGTTCTTTTCAGGATCGACATTGCTCTGGCTGTCGGTCGGGACCGGCAGGTCGATCTTCACCGCATGAGTCTGGACCGGGATGGTGATGATGAACATGATGAGAAGCACGAGCATGACGTCGATAAGCGGCGTCGTGTTCATGTCCATCATCGGTTCATTGTCGTCCCGTTCACCAACTGACATGGACATTGGGTTATTCCTTCATATCTGGGCGGACCGCCTTAGAGGCGGCCCACCGTGCCCGAGCCAGGAGCCGGTTCCGAAATGAACCCGATCTTCTGGAAGCCGGCATATTGCATCGTGTAGATCACGCCGCCGATGCACTGGTACGGCGTGTTGACGTCGCCGCGGATATGCACTTCGGGGAAGTTTTCTTCGGTGATGTTCTGCGGCCCGCCGATGTCCTCGAGCAGCTTTTCCAGCTTCGCCTGTCCGCGTTCGAGCAACTGCCGCGAATCGACGGGGGTCTGGCCCCAGTAAACTTCGCATGCCGTGCTTTCGGGATTGGGCAGGCCATCGCCGTCGGTGTCGGCCGACCGGATCGACAGCAGCACATTTTCAGGCTTCGTCGTCGTCGGTTCAAAGACCACGTCGGGCAGTTCGAGTTCCACCGTCTCCAACACCACGGGAACCGTGATGAGGAAGATGATGAGAAGCACGAGCATGATGTCCACGAGCGGGGTCGTGTTGATTTCGGACATCGGGGCGTCTTCGCCGCCCTTATCGCCTACACTCATCGCCATAGGATTAGCATCCTGTCACAAAATTATCTGTCATGGACAGCGGATATATACTGTCCAGCGGACCCCGCCCGCCCACGGGGCGGGCGGGGATCCAGGAGCCGAATCAGGCCTTCTTCGGTGCCGCGGCCGCGGCCGACGCAGCAGCCTTCGCCACGGTGGGCGACGCCGGCTTCACCTGGCCGTTCGACATGATCGAACCAAGAACGTCGTTCGAGAAGATCGAGAGACGGCGGGCAATCATCTTGTTGCGGCTCTGGAGCCAGTTGAACGCAAGCACCGCGGGGACCGCGACGATCAGACCGATGGCGGTCATGATGAGCGCCTCGCCGACCGGACCGGCGACGGTATCGATCGAGGCCTGGCCCGACGCACCGATCTTCACCAGCGCGCGCAGAATACCGATAACCGTACCGAACAGACCGATGAACGGCGCGGTCGAACCGACGGTCGCGAGGAAGGCGAGGCCGCTGTTCAGCTTCGAATTGATGTGATTCTGCGAGCGTTCGAGCGTGCCGTGCATCCAGTCATGCGCTTCGACGGGGTCGGTCAGCTTGTTATGCTCTTCGTTCGCGCGCAGCCCGTCTTCGACGACCTGACGATAGGCGCTGTTCTTTTCGAGCTTCGCGGCGCCGTCGGCGAGCGTCGGGGCGCGCCAGAAATTGGCGTCGACGGTCTTGCCCTGGCTGATCACCTTGTTCTGCTCAAAGAGCTTGGTGAACAGGATGTAGAGCGTGCCGACGAACATGATCAGCAGGATGAGGAAGGTGAGCTGCGAGACGATGCCGCCTTCGCACAGTGCGGGAACCAGACCATAGGGATTCTGGCCTTCTTCCTTCACGCACATCGAGGCGGGCATCAGGCTGAGGCCTGCGTCGTGAGCGGCGGCCGGCGCCGCAGCGGCGGCGTTTGCGATCAGATTAAACATACTGGAAATTCCCTCTCAAAGAATTTGTTCAAATCGAAAACAGATGGGATCGCGTCAGATCAGCGGGGGATCTGCCAACGGATACGGTTGCTGTACGTGCCGCCTGTCGGGTTGCCCGCGCGGTCCTTGCCCGGGTTGAACCGGGCGCGGCGCGTGATCAGCTTGCAGGTTTCGGCATCGAGGTCGGCGTGCCCGCTCGACGACGTGATGTCGCAAGAGGTGACGCGGCCGTCCGTCCCATAGGTGACGCGGAACCCGGTCGTGCCCTCGCGTTCCTCACGCATGGCGCGCGCCGGATAATCGTCGTTCGTCGCCCAGCGCGCCGGGTTGCCACGCGGCGAACCGGCCTGGCTGAGGTCGGGCGGCGGCGGCGCGGGTGGCGCGGGCGGCGTGAAGACGGGCGGCGGCGGGGTCGGCGGCGCCTTCGGAACCGACTGAATCGTGTTCGTCGTCACCGGCGGCGGAATCGGCGACGGCGGCGTCACGACCGGCGGCGGCGGCGGCAGCACATTGTCCGGCGGCGGCGGCGGCGGCGGCTCCTCCGGCGGCGGCGGCTCTTCGACGTCCACCACGTCCAGCTTTTCAGCGATTTTCTTGACGATGCTGATGTTCAGGCCGTTGACCAGGCCGTAACCCAGAACTGCCGTAAACAGACCAACCAAGACAATCGCCACTACCCTGTTTTTAGGGTCGACACTATCACCATAAGCCATTCAGGGACGACGCTCCTTGCTAGATCATCCTGACACCAATTCCCAACCCTCGGGACGGTTGCCAAATGCCCGGATGATTTCCGATGCGCTTTCACAGACCCGACGGCACTGCATCCGGCATCTTATGTTCTGGCCGGACACTTCGCGCCCGTCCTATCGCGGTGGCGGCACATTCGCAAACCCTTTATCAGCGGTTAATGTGCCCCGTCCCATGATGGGGTTTCGGGCACCGATACCGGTGTCACCGATGATGAAACATGATGGAAAGAGGATCGACCATGCGCCTCCCCCACGCGGCCACCATCGCCGGCGTCCTGATGCTAGCTCTTGGAATCCCCGGTGTTTCGGCGATGCAGACGAACGAACCGGCGAGCAGCGCCAGCCCCTACAGCTATGCCGACATCGCCGACCTGGCCACCGCGGCGCCGATCGTGCTGCATGCGCGCATCCACCGCGCCGCAGCGCTCAAGCCCGATCGTGCGCCCGGCGTCGCGCCCGCGCACACGCGATTCTATATCGAGGCCGATGTCGTGAGCCTGATTCGCGGGAGCGGTCCGCTCGCGGCGCGAATCTCCTATCTCGTCGATCTGCCGAACGACGCGCGCGGCAAACCCGCGAAGCTCAAGCGGAAGCAGCCGGTCCTGCTCTTTGCCCGCCCCGTCGCCGGCACCGCCGCCGGAACGAGCGACACGGGCAGCATCCAGCTGATCGCGCCCGATGCGCAGCTGCCGTGGGACGCGGCGACCGAGGCGCGGCTGCGCGCGATCCTGACCGAACTCGTCAAACCCGGCGCGCCGCCCGCGATCACCGGTATCGCCAACGGCTTCCACGTCCCCGGCACGCTGCCGGGCGAGGGCGAGACGCAGCTATTCCTGAACACCGCCACGGGAGAACCCGTATCGCTGACCATCCTCACCTCCGCCGACGGTTCGCGGCGCTGGGCGGCGGCGTTCGGCGAAATCGTCGATGGGTCGGCGGCGGTGCCGGCGCGCGAAACGCTCGCCTGGTATCGCCTGGCCTGCGGCCTGCCGCGTCAGTTGCCGCTGGACCGGCTGGCGGGAACCGCGCCCGCGGACCGGCGCAAGGCGGCGGCGGATTATGCCGTCGTCCTCGGCGCGCTCGGCGAATGCGCGCGAACGCGCAAGCCGCCCGAGGGATAAAGGTCGGCTTCGGCGCGCAAAAGGCGCAGCGGGCTTGCCTCGGGCGCAAAAGCCGATAGGGCGGCGGCGACCAGCGGGGGCCGACCCCGCGCGCCTTTGTGTGGAGACCCGATCATGTCGCCCTATGCCACCCCGACCGCTCCCCGCCCGCCGCTCCGCGTCGCGCTTGCCGGGATCGGCGTCGTCGGCGGCGGGGTGGTAAGGCTGCTCGAGGCGAACCGCGCCCTGATCGCGCGGCGCGCGGGTCGGCCGATCGAGATTGTCGCGGTGTCTGCGCGCGACCGGCACAAGGATCGCGGCGTCGACCTGTCGCGCTATCGCTGGGAAGACGATATGGACGCGCTCGTCGCGGCGGGCGATGTCGATGTCGTCGTCGAGATGATCGGCGGCGCCGACGGATCGGCGCTGACGCTGGCGCGCCGCGCGCTGGGCGCGGGCAAGGCGCTGGTCACAGCGAACAAGGCGATGATCGCGCATCACGGGATCGATCTCGCCCGGATCGCCGAAGAAAAGGACACGCCGCTGAAATACGAAGCCGCTGTCGCGGGCGGCATCCCTGTCATCAAGGCGATCCGCGAAGGCGCGTCGGCGAACGAGATCGCGCGCGTCTATGGCATCCTCAACGGCACCTGCAATTATATCCTGACGCAAATGGAACGGAATGGCGCGAGCTTCGCCGATGCGCTGGCCGCCGCGCAGGCCGAGGGCTATGCCGAGGCCGACCCGAGCTTCGATGTCGATGGCATCGACGCCGCGCACAAGCTGTCGATTCTCGCCGCGCTCTGTTTCGGGACGCGGCTCGACATCGGCGCGGTGACTGCCGACGGCATCCGGGGCCTGATCGCGGCCGACATCCGCGAGGCCGAGGCGCTGGGGCACCGCGTCCGCCTGATCGGCATGGCCGAGCGCGACAGCGCCGGGAACGGCGGCGCCCTCTATCAGCATGTCCAGCCGTGCCTGGTGCCCGCCGACCATCCGCTCGCCTATGTGCCCGGCGCGCTGAACGCCGTGGTCGCCGAGGGCAATTTTGTCGGCCGCCTGTTCTTCGAGGGCGCCGGCGCCGGGGCAGGACCGACCGCTTCGGCGATCGTGGCCGACATCATCGACATCGCGCGCGACGAATATGGCCCGGCCTTCGCGATGCCGGTCGATGCACTCGACGCGGCGCCCGCCGCCGATGCCGGCGCGCGCGTCGGCAAACATTATGTCCGCCTGATCGTCGAGGACCGGATCGGCGTGCTCGCCGAGATCGCGGCGGCGATGCGCGACGCCGGCGTGTCGATCGAAAGCCTGATCCAGCGCGGCAGCGAAGACGGTGACGACGGCGTCGTCATCGTGCTCGTCACCCATGAAGGCCCGGCAAGCGCGATCCATGCGGCGCTCGCGATTCTGGCGGGGTCGGACCATGTCGTCGGCGCGCCGATGCTGATGCCGATCCTGGCGCTCTAACAGGCTGCGGAAAAACTCTTCCCGTTTAGGCGCTGTCTGCATTCATCGTAACCAGATCATGGCGCAAGCGAGATGGACGAAGCCGATGAAGGCGGAGAGAGACTTTTCGCAGCGCAAGGCTATCCTTCGGAAGCGTTTGAGTTTGTTGAAGAAGCATTCGACCTGATGGCGCTCCTTGTAGAGTCTCCAGTCGATAGGCGGGATTGTGGCGCGGCTGGGGTTAGCCTTGATCTGCGCGGTTGCGCCAAGGCCATCGGCAATGAAGGCACGTAACGGATCGGCGTCATAGGCGGCATCGGCGATAACGTGGCCGACGCCGTGCAAGCCGGACAGAAGCGCCTCGGCTTGCGGGCAATCGCCATATTGTCCCGGGGTTGAATGGATCCGCAGCGGCAGGCCGATCGCATCGACAACCGCGTGCAGCCTGGTCGTCAGCCCACCGCGCGAACGGCCGATTGCGGCCGCTTCAGCCCCCCTTTTGCGCCCGTCGCATCGGCGTGGACCTTTGAGATCGTGCTGTCGATCAGAACATATTCAAAGTCCGGCGTGTCGGCCAGCGCATGAAAAAGTTTCTCCCAGACACCATTGCGAGACCAGCGGCGAAAGCGCGCATGGACAGCGGTCCATTTGCCGAACACCTCCGGCAGGTCACGCCAATGCGCCGCATTGCCCGCCATCCACAGGATCGCGTCGACAAACAGGCGGTTATCAACCCCGCTCCGGCCCGGCATTCCAACACGGCCCGGAAGATACCCCTCAATCCGCCCCCATTGTTCGTCTGTCAGTACTCGTCTGCTCAAGGCTCGTCTCCTTCGGAAACCTTGAATCACAACCCCTCAGAAAAAGACTCCCCTGAATGCAGACAGCGCCTAGAGGGCTGCGTCATAGCATTTCAGAAATCGCGGTCCGGCGGCAACTGGTGAACGTCGACGATGATCGGGGTGGCCAGGGCGGACGGCGAGTGCATCGTATCGGCCTCGGCGCGGGGCGACCAACGGCGCAGTGCGCTTCCACAGCATCGTTCGCGGCGACCAGCGCCACCGCACGCGCCGCGATGGCCAAAAGCGCAATCCACATTTGTCGCCCAAAAAAAAGCCCGGCGAATCGCTCCGCCGGGCTCGTTCGCGTCTTTTCCGTCCGTCCGCTTATTCGCGGCTGCCCAGAAGGTTGAGCAGGAAGGTGAACATGTTGACGAAGTCGAGATAGAGCGACAGCGCGCCCATCACCACCGACTTGCCGACAAAGTCGGTCCCGCGGACATAGAAATACATGCTCTTGATCTTCTGCGTGTCATACGCCGTCAGCCCCGCGAAGATCAGCACGCCAATGACACTGATCGCCGTCGCGAGCGCGCTCGACTGCACGAAAAAGTTGATCAGCATCGCGACAAGAATGCCGACGACGCCCATGATCAGGAAGGTGCCGAAACCCGACAGATCCTTCTTGGTCGTATAGCCATAGAGGCTGAGCCCCAGAAAGGCCGCCGCGGTCGCAAAGAAGGTCGTCGCGATCGACGTGGCGGTGAAGGCCAGGAAGATCGTCGACATCGACAGGCCCATCACCGCGGCATAGACCCAGAAGATCGCCTGCGCGGCCGGGGTCGACAGCTTGTTGATGCCAAAGCTCAGCACCAGCACAAAGGCCAGCGGCGCCAGCATCACCACCCACATCAGCGGACTGCCGATCAGCGACGCGGTAAAGCCCGACTGAAAGGCCAGCAGCGCGACGATACCCGTCAGCAGCACGCCCGAGGCCATATAATTATATACCGACAGCATGTACGACCGCAGACCGGCATCGACGGCCTGGTCCATTGCGTTCGCGCCGGCGCCAAAACCGGAAGCCGCCATATTGGGGTCGTTCCAATTCGCCATTTCTCATCTCCATAACCGGCCAGCCCATACCGGCCGTGCGCATAATATCGGGACTTTCCCCCTCCGATTCAAGCGAAACCGGACAGGCGCGACCGGACGGCCTTAACGATGCGGCAAATCGGCCGGGGAGTCGCGCCGCGCGGCGAGACGCCCTATGCTGTGATCATGTCGACGCACCGCCTGTTCGTCGCGCTGCGACCGCCGCCGCCCGTTCGCGCACTTTTGCTGCGCGCGATGCACGGCATTTCGGGCGCGCGCTGGCAAAGCGACGAGCAGCTTCACCTGACGCTGCGCTTCATCGGCGAGGTCGACCACCATCTGGCCGAAGACATTGCGGCGGTGCTGGGCGCGCTCCACGCACCGGCGGCGAGGGTGCGTATCGCCGGCGTCGACCTGTTCGAGCGGCAGGGGCGACCGCACATGGTCTGGGCGCGCATCGCCCCCGAAGAGCCGCTCGCCGCGCTGCACCGCAAGGTCGAACAATGTCTGGCGCGCGTCGGCATCGCGGCCGAAACCCGCGCCTTCGTGCCGCATGTCACGCTGGCGCGGCTCAACCGGTCATCGGGGCCGGTCGCGCCCTTTCTCGCGCTGAACGGAGATCTTGCGAGCGACCCCTTTCTGTTCGACCATGTCACGCTTTACGAGAGCGAAATGGGGCACGGCGGCTCACGCTATCACCCCGTCGCGCGCTATCCGCTCGTCGACCAGCGCGCGGCGAGCGCCGAAGCGACCGCCGCCACATCCTCCCACGTCGCGGCAAAGCCCTCGTCCGAGCCATAATAGGGATCGGTCACCCCCTGCCCCGCGCGTCCGGCAACGAGGTCGAGCATCAGGCATAGCTCGGCGGTCGCGTCGTCGGGGCGGATTGCCAGCGCGTCGCGCAGATTGCTTTCATCGGCGGCAAGGATCAGGTCGAAGCGGTAAAAATCGTCACGGACGAGCTGGCGCGCGCGCAGGCCCGAAATGTCGATGCCGCGGCGCTGCGCCTCGGCCTGTGCCCGGCGATCGGGCGGATGGCCGACATGCCAGTTGCCCGTCCCCGCCGAATCGATATGCGCGTCGATCCCCGCAGCGGCGAAGGCCGCACGCGCCGCGCCCTCGCCGAGCGGCGAGCGGCAGATGTTGCCGAGACACAGGAACAAAATTGCTGGCCGCACCTTACCGTCCTTGCCCATATCGCTCCTGCTCCGCCAAAGTTGAACCGACTTTCAACTTGCGCCGCCGTGCGGCTCTGCTAGCCATGGTGCGCAACAGATAGAGGGTCCGGGAGAGGGTTGCCATATGGCCGATGTCGCGAGCGAGAACAGCATGTCCGGTGCATCGGCGCCCGCCGAACTCAAGGCCAGCGGATATAGCTGGTATGTGCTGTCGGTGCTCGTTGTCGTCTATATCCTGAACTTCATCGACCGGCAGATCATCAGCATCCTGGCGGTGGACATCAAGGCCGACCTTCAGCTCAGCGATTCGGACATGGGTTTTCTCGGCGGCGCCGCCTTTGCGGTCTTCTACGCGCTGTTCGGCATCCCGCTCGGCCGTCTCGCCGACAATTGGAGCCGCGTGAAGCTGCTGTCGATCGGCCTGACCCTGTGGTCGGCGATGACCGCTTTTTCGGGCTTCGCCCATGACCGGCTGACGCTGACGCTGGCGCGCATGGGGGTCGGCGTCGGCGAAGCGACCGCGAGCCCCACCGCCTATTCGCTGATCTCCGACTATTTCCCGAAACGACAAAAGGCGACCGCACTCGCCATCTATTCGTCGGGGCTCTATCTCGGCGGCGGCGTGTCGCTGTTCATCGGCGCGGTGATCGTCGAAAGCTGGAACCGCGCCTTTCCGGCGGGCGGACCGCTGGGACTCGTCGGCTGGCAGGCGGCGTTCCTCGCGGTCGGCATCCCCGGCCTGCTGCTCGCGCTGTGGGTCGCCAGCCTGCGCGAACCGGTGCGCGGCGCGATGGACGGGGTACCGACGCAAAGCTCGCCCACGCCCTTCCGCGCGTTCGGAAGGGATTTGTCGATGATCGTGCCGCCGCTCACCCTCTATGGCGCGTGGCAGCGCGGGCCCGCGGCGCTCGCGATCAACATCGGCGTCGCCGCCGCGCTCGCCGCCTTTGCCTGGTGGATGATCGAACTCACCGGAAATCTGCCGCAATGGTCGGCGGTCGCGCTCGGCTATTATGCCGTCTTTTCGTGGGCGAGCACGCTGCGCGCCAATGATCCCGCGACCTTCCGCCTGATCTGGGGCACGCCCGCCTTCATCTGCACGACGCTCGGCTATGGGCTCGTCGCGCTCGCCGCCTATGCGCTTGCCTTCTGGTCGGCGCCCTATGCCGAAGTCGTGCTGGGCCTGCCCAAGCAGCAGCTTGCCTCGATTCTCGGCGCCAATGGCGCGCTCAGCGGCTTCATCGGCGTCATCATCGGCGGGCGCGTCGCCGACGCGCTGCGCGCGCGCCACCCCGCGGGACGGATCTGGATGATCCTGTTCGGCGTCGTCGCGCCGGTCATCCCCATCTGGATCGGCTACACAACTGAAATTGCCGCGCTTTTCTATACGATGAACTTCCTCGCCGGGCTGTTCGGCGCCGCGGCGCTCGGCGCGGCCGCCGCGACCACGCAGGATCTGGTGCTGCCGCAGATGCGCGGCACCGCGACCGCCGCCTTTTTCCTCGGCACGACGCTGATCGGCCTGTCCTTCGGCCCCTATATGGTCGGACAGATTTCGGATCTGACGGGCACGGTGGTGAACGGCCAGCCCGTTGGCAATCTGCGCACCGGCATCCTGTCGCTGATCGGCGTCGCGCCGGTCGCGGTCGCGCTGCTGTTCTATGCCTATCGCGCGCTGCCGGAGGCCGAGGCGACGCTCGTGCAGCGTGCGGCCGCGGCGCGCGGCGGCGCCTGACCGGTCAGCCGCCGACGGGACCGCCCGCGACGATCACGCCGCACGCAACACGCCCACCGCTGTTGCCGCTGGGATCGGTCTTCATATCGTCGGGACCGGCGTGAATGACAAAGGCCGCGCCGTCGGCGTCGAGCAGCCCGCTCTCGCCGTCGAAGCGCGAACCGACCATCCGCAGCGTCGCGCGACCGATCTGGCCGGGCTCGACGACCAGATTGGGCAGGTCGCCATGATGCGCACCCATCGGATTGTCACGGCCGTGCTGAACCCCGGTCGGGTTCCAGTGTCCGCCTGCGCTGGCGAAGTCGGGCGGTGTGCATTGCCCAACCGTATGCACGTGCATGCCATAGGTGCCGGGACCGAAACCGCGCGCGACCAGCTCGATGCGCAGCCCGCTCGCGTCGCGATAAATGTCGGCGCGACCGCGGTCGGCGCCGCTGGCATCGTAAAGCTGCGCGTGGGCGTCGGGCGGCGGCAGCGTCGTCGTCGGCGCCTTGCCGCCCATCCCCGCGCAGCCCGCGAGGAGCAGCGCCCACGCGAGGGCGCCACCGTAGGCGAGAAACTGTTTGTGCTGCGAACCGATCGTCATGTGGCTGCTCCCTGCTATCCCGTCCTGATCAGAACGCCGTAGCGGCGCGTTTCGATCCCCAGGCACGATGCCGCTTTTTGGAGCAGGTTCCAAGGGCATAGGGTCAGGACCCATTAATTACCCCTTCGAGGCGTCGAAATGGCGAAGATATCGGACCTTGGCGGGTGCGGCGGGTAGCATCGGAGATTGAAGCCATTTCGACTCCTCGAAGGGGTAATTAATGGGTCCTTCTCCTGGAGCACGGTGCGGCCGCGATCCGGTCGGCGCCGGAGGACTCCCGATCGGTCCAAAGGTCAGGGAAAGTCAGCCCTGTGCAGCCCCCGGTTGGCAGCGCTCGGCCGACAGTTCGACCCGGCTCCTGCTCGCATCCCAAAGCCGGGCAGCCGCCGCAATCTTGTGCGCCGATTGAAAGAACCGGTGTAGAGGTTCGCACAGGCGGAGCATGTAGGACAGCGTTTTTTTGTGGTGTCCGCGTTGGGGTATATTCTGTTGAAAAACTCGCCCTTGCGGAGGGGCTGAAGTCCTGATTCAACCTGAGGGTTATCGGGAGGATCAGCTGATGATGGGCGAGCGAACGGTGATGCAGGAAGCGCTGTTCTACAGCTTCAGCATCGAGAACCACGTGCCTGCAGATCACCTGCTCCGGTCGATCGACCGGTTCGTCGATCTGGGCGGCCTCCGCGAGCATCTGCGGCCCTATTACAGCGAGATGGGGCGCCCCTCGATCGATCCCGAGCTGATGAACCGGATGCTGATCATCGGCTACTGCATGGGCATCCGTTCCGAGCGACGACTGTGCGAGGCGGTGCATCTCAACCTCGCCTACCGCTGGTTCTGCCGTTTAGGTCTCGAAGGTGCGGTGCCCGATCACTCGACCTTCTCAAAGAACCGCCACGGCCGGTTCCGCGATAGCGACCTACTGCGCCGACTGTTCGAGATGGCTGTCGAGCGCTGCATGGCCGAGGGGCTGGTCGGCGGAGAGGGCTTTGCAGTCGATGCGAGCCTCATCCGCGCCGATGTTCACCGGCAGCGTTCAGTAACAGGCGAGGAAGGCCTGCCGACCGAAGCGGCGGGACGCGCCGTGCGCGAGTATCTGGAAGTGCTCGACGATGCTGCCTTCGGCGGCGCGACGCCGGTGAGACACCCAAGCGGATCAACCTTACCGACCCTGCGTCGCGCTGGACCGCGGCCACGCGCGAGGCGGCGTTCTACTCCTACAGCACCAACTAGCTGATCGACCTCGACCACGCTGTGATCGTCGATGTCGAAGCGACGACCTCGGTCCGCCAGGCCGAGATGACCGCCCAACGCAGGATGATCGAGCGAACGCAGGAGCGCTTCGGCATCTGGCCCGAGCGGCTAGAGCGCGATGACATGATATTGATCCACCGTGACGGAGGCGATTTTGGCCGAGTGCGAGGCGCGAGGAGCGGCGCGATGCGGGACATCGCGCCCGACGAGCAACGTGGCAATCGGCAAAAATCGACCCGCCCCGGAGGGGTTGCCCCCTGAAGCCCGCCGGACAGCGGCGCGTCTCTGGACCGGGCAACCAGCCCGTCCTGCGAGACGCTTCTTGCCGACGAACTTCAGGGGGCAATCACGGTGGGTCAATATCATGTCATCGCGCTCTAGTGGCCGACGCGGCCTATGGCTCTGCGGCCAACCTGGCCTGGCTGGTCGAGGACAAGAGCATCGAGCCGCATATCCCGGTGTTCGACAAGTCTGCCCGCAACGATGGCAGCTTCGAGCGCGCCGACTTCGTCTATGACCATAACAACGACAGCTACATCTGCCCCGGAGGTAATCGCCTGCGTCGCTCCAACCCCACTTCAGTTCGCCGCGCTCCGGCGTCGATAAGGACGGCTCGATCCGCTACCGTGCCCGTCAGCAGGACTGCCAGGACTGCACCTTCCGGCAGCGATGTACGCCCAACATGCCCGCTCGCAAGGTGACCCGCTCGATCCACGAAGGCGCTCGCGATCTGGCTCGTAACATCGCCACGACCGACGCCTGTCTCGTCTCACGCCGGCAGCGGAAGAAGGTCGAGATGCTGTTTGCCCACCTAAAGCGCATCCTGAAGATGGATCGCTTGCGCCTGCGGGGTCCCAACGGAGCGAGAGACGAGTTCCACCTCGCCGCCGCAGCCCAAAACCTCCGGAAGATGGCGAAGATGACCCCGATGCGGAGGCTCGCCCTCGCCTGATCGGGAGCGGGGTCCCGCTCGCCCCCAATCCGACCCGCCGCTCCGTCGTCGCAGAGGCCGACTTCTTCAACAGAATAGGTCGTTTACCCGACATACGCCAACTTTCGCCAGGTCCGGCATGATGATGGCCTGCCTCCGGCCGGTCCGCGGCCGCCCCATCAAACGCTCTTGCCCGCGTCCAGCGCATAGCCCGCCGAGCGCACGGTGCGGATGATGTCGCTCGTTCCCGGCAGGTTGATCGCCTTGCGCAGCCGCCGGATATGGACGTCGACCGTGCGCAGTTCGATGTCGCTGTCCTGGCCCCACACGCTGTCGAGCAATTGCCCGCGCGAAAAGACGCGGCCCGGATGTTCCATGAAATGCCTGAGCAGGCGGAACTCGGTCGGCCCCATCGTGACGACCTGACCGCCGCGGACGACCTTGTGCGCGACCGAATCGAGCTCGATGTCGGCATAGCTCAGCATTTCGCCAGCGAGCGCCGGGCGCAGGCGGCGAAGCACCGCCGACACGCGCGCGACCAGTTCGCGCGGGCTGAACGGCTTGGTCACATAATCATCGGCGCCGGTTTCGAGCCCGCGGATGCGGTCCTCTTCCTCGCCGCGCGCGGTGAGCATGATGATCGGCACGTTCGCCGATTTGGGATTGCGGCGCAGGCGGCGGCAGACCTCGATGCCCGGCAGGCTCTCGATCATCCAGTCGAGCAGGACGATGTCGGGAACGCGCTCCTCGACCAGCACCAGCGCCTGCTCGCCATCGGGGGTCTGACGGACCGAAAAGCCCTCGCGCGCGAAATGCCAGACGATGAGTTCGGCGATCGCCTCGTCATCCTCGATCAGCAGCAGATCGGGCTGGGGCATCAGCCTTGCTCCTTCTCCGCCGCGGCGCTTTCCTCGGGGGTTTCCCCGCGCTCGCGCTCCTCCATATGTTCGCCGGTCACGACATAATAGACCATCTCGGCGATGTTGGTCGCATGGTCGCCCATCCGTTCGAGGTTCTTGGCGACGAACAGCAAATGCGCGCTTTCCGAAATATATTTCGGATTTTCCATCATGAAGGTGACGAGCGTGCGGAAGATGCTGTTGTAGAAATCGTCGACATTCTTGTCGCGCGCGGTCACCCGCACCGCCAGTTCGGCGTCGCGCGCCGCAAAGCTGTCGAGCGCGTCGTGGACCAGTTCGGCGACGATGTTCGACATCGACATCAGCACCGGGATCGCCTCGATCGAGCGCGTCTGGTCCATCAGCGCGACTCGCTTGGCGATATTCTTGGCATAATCGCCGATGCGTTCGACGACCGAGACGATTTTCAGCGCCGCGATCATTTCGCGCAGATCGTCGGCCATCGGCGCGCGCAGCGCGATCGTCTGCACCGTCAGCTGTTCGACCTCGGCCTCGAGCGCGTCGATCTTCCTGTCGTCGCGCACGACCTGCGCCGCGAGGTCGAGGTCGCCCTTGCCCAGCGCCGTCATCGCCTGGAGCAGCGCCTGTTCGGCGCGACCGCCCATCTCGCTGATCAGCCCGCGCAGGCGGTTGAGGTCTTCGTCGAAGGCTTTGACCGTATGATCGTTCGTTAATGCCATCGTTCGTTCCTTTGGGGTCAATTTCTATCCCGTTCGCGTCGAGCGAAGTCGAGACGCCCCTCGGTCCTGCACCGCGTCTCGACTACGCTCGACGCGAACGGGGAAGGGGAGGCTCGCGTCAACCATAGCGACCCGTGATATAATCCTTGGTGCGTTCCTGCTTCGGGTTGGTGAATATGTCGGTGGTCTTGCCATATTCGACCAACGTCCCGAGGTGGAAAAAGGCGGTGCGCTGCGACACGCGCGCCGCCTGCTGCATGTTATGCGTGACGATCACGATAGCATATTTGCCGCGCAGTTCGTGGATCAGCTCCTCGATCTTTGCGGTTGCGATCGGGTCGAGCGCCGAGCAGGGTTCGTCCATCAAAATGACTTCGGGATCGACCGCGATCGCGCGCGCGATGCACAGGCGCTGCTGCTGGCCCCCCGACAAGGCGGTGCCGCTTTCATTGAGGCGGTCCTTGACCTCGTCCCACAGCCCGGCGCGCACCAGCGCGCGCTCGACGACGACGTCGAGGTCGGCCTTCGACGGCGCCAGCCCGTGGATGCGCGGGCCATAGCCGACATTGTCATAGATCGACTTGGGAAAGGGGTTCGGTTTCTGGAACACCATGCCGACGCGCGCGCGCAACTGCACCACGTCCATCGACGGCGCATAAATATCCTCGCCGTCGAGTTCGATCTTGCCCGTCACCTTCGCGCTGGCGACCGTATCGTTCATGCGGTTCAAGGACCGCAGGAAGGTCGATTTGCCGCATCCCGACGGGCCGATGAAGGCGGTGACCAGATCGGTGCCGACGTCGATCGACACATTGTTGATCGCCTGTTTGTCGCCATAAAAGACGTTGACGCCCTGCGCCCGCATCTTGGGATCGGTGATGGTAAGATCGTCGTTTGTCATGGTTGGGGGGTCATTTTCACCAGCGTTTTTCGAACTTGTTGCGAAGATAGATCGCAAAGGCGTTCATCGACAGCAGGACAATCAGCAGCACGATGATCGCGGCGGAGGTTTTCTCGACAAAGCCGCGATCGACTTCGTCCGACCAGAGGAATATCTGCATCGGCAGCACGGTCGAGGGCGAACAGATGCCGCCCGGCACGTCGCCGATAAAGGCGCGCATCCCGATGAGCAGCAGCGGCGCCGTCTCGCCCAGCGCGCGCGCCATGCCGATGATCGTGCCGGTGAGGATGCCGGGGAGGGCAAGCGGCAGGACGTGGTGGAACACGACCTGCACCGGACTGGCGCCGACGCCCAGCGCGGCATCGCGGATCGACGGCGGCACCGATTTGATCGCGTTGCGGCTGGCGATCACGATCACCGGCATCGTCATCAGCGCGAGCGTCAGCCCGCCGACGAGCGGGCTCGCCTGACAGATGCCGAACCAGTTGATGAACACCGCGAGCGCGAGCAGGCCAAAGATGATCGAGGGCACCGCGGCCAGATTGTTGATCGACACTTCGATGAGGTCGGTCCACCGGTTCTTGGGTGCATATTCTTCCAGATAGAGCGCCGCGAGCACCCCGGTCGGGAAAGCAATCAGGAAGGCGATGAAGATCGTCAGCACCGATCCCTTGAGCGCGCCCCAGATGCCCGCGACCGCGGGGTCGGTCGCATCGGCGTTCCTGAAGAAGGGCCAGTGGATGCCGGTCGACAGCCTGCCGTCCCTTTCCAGCGCGTCGACCCGCGCGCCCAGTTCGCCGCGCGCGCCTTCCTTCGCCATGATGTCGACTTCGGACGCCGCGGGCAGTTCGAACACGCTTTTGCCGTTCAGCAGCTCGGGGTCGGCCTTGATCGCGCTGCGCACCTCTTTCCAGGCGTTTTCGGAGATCAGCTTCGACCCGTCCTCGCCCAGCGCCTCGTCGGCGGCAAAGGCGACGATATCGGCCAGCCCCGCGCCTGCGATCAGCTGGTCGGCGTCGGGATCGTCCAGCCGCGATGCGTCGATTGTGAGCGGCGTCGCCTTGAAGTCGATCGGCACCGAAACATGCGTATAGGTAAAGCCGCGCGCGCCGTTGCCGACCATCACGAACAGCAGAAACGCCAGGAACGCGCCCGACAGCAGCACCGCCGCCAGCCCGATCGCCTTGAACCGGCGTTCGGCGGCATAGCGGCCCGCGATGCGTTTCTGCATCGCCGCGGCTTTCCAGTCGGTCGGGGCGGTGTCTCTATTCATAAGCTTCGCGATACTTTTTCACGATCCGCAGCGCGGCGATGTTGAGCAGCAGGGTGACGATGAACAGCACAAGGCCAAGCGCAAAGGCGGCGAGCGTCTTGGCGCTGTCGAACTCCTGATCGCCGGTCAGCAGCTTGACGATCTGCGCGGTCACCGTGGTGACGCTGGCAAAGGGGTTGGCGGTCAGGTTCGCCGACAGGCCCGCGGCCATCACGACGATCATCGTCTCGCCGATCGCGCGGCTGACCGCGAGCAAAATGCCGCCCATCACGCCGGGCAGCGCGGCGGGGATCAGCACCTGGCGGATCGTCTCGTTCGGCGTGGCGCCCAGCGCCAGCGATCCGTCGCGCATCGCCTGCGGCACCGCGTTGATGCTGTCGTCGGCCATCGACGAGACGAAGGGGATGATCATCACGCCCATCACGATGCCCGCCGCCAGCGCGCTTTCGGTCGAGGCGTTGGGGATGCCCAGCATCACTGCGAAGTTGCGCAAGGCGGGCGCCACCGTCAGCGCGGCGAAATAGCCGTAGACGACCGTCGGCACGCCCGCGAGGATCTCGAGGATCGGCTTGACCCAGCGGCGCACCGCGGGAGCGGCATATTGGGTCAGATACACGGCGGTCATCATCCCGATCGGGATCGCGACGATCATCGCGATGATCGCGCCGATCAGCACCGTGCCCCAGAACAAGGGAATGCCGCCGAAGGTATCGGGCTGCGGTGCGCCGCTCTGCGGGGCCCAGGTCGTGCCGAACAGCAGCTCGGCGGGCGAGACGAGGCGGAAGAAGCGGATCGATTCGAAGAGCAGCGACAGCACGATGCCAAAGGTCGTCAGGATCGCGACGAGCGACGCGAGCAGCAGCACCAGCATGACGATCCGCTCGACCCGCGTTCGCGCCCGGAAATCGGGCTTGATGCGCGTGAAGGCATAGAGCCCGCCCGCCAGCGCCAGCGCCAGCATCGCCGCGATGCCGATCCACGCATATTTGCGGCTCGCGTCGGCATAGGGTTTGACCAGCGGTTCGGCGGCGGGCAGGCGCACGTCGGCGGCGCGCCCCTGCGCCACGTCGCGCGCGTCGGACAGGATCGCCCCGCGCTCGAACCCGAAACTTGGCAGGCCCTGCGCCGCTTCGCTCGCCAGCACCTGATTGGTGATCAGCGCGGGCGACACCGACGACCAGACGGCGAGGAAAATCGCCGCGGGCGCAAACAGCCACAGCGCGACATACCAGCCATGATATTGCGGCCGCGAATGCAGCTTCGTCCCCGCGCGCCCCGCGAGCAGGTTCGACCGCGCGCGCCCGGCCAGCCAGCCGATCAGCGCAAGGCCCGCAATCAACAGCAAGAGGGCGGCGGCGTTGAAGGTCACTTATGTCCCCGTATCGCGTCTAGGCTCGTCGTCGCCATCCCAAAGCGGGGCGGCGTGGCAATTTGATGACTCTGCGTCATAATCTTTGTCGTCGCCCAAATCGAACCCCGTTTCCCGTTCGCATCGAGCGCCCACTTTCCGTTCGCATCGAGCGAAGTCGAGATGCCCCTCGACCTTGCGCTGCCCCGATGGGCATCTCGACTTCGCTCGATGCGAGCGGGATTGAATGGTCCCGAACGGGAGAAGGGAGGGAAAGAGTAAAACCGGCGGCCGGACCGGACAGACCCGCCCCGGCCGCCTGCATGAGCAACCTTATTTCAGCTCGCTGCCATCCAGCGGGGTCATCGCGGTGCCCGCGGCGCGCGCCTTGTCGGCGATGGCCTTGGGCGACACGATCAGCCCCTTGGCGTTCAGATACCCGCCGTCGGCCGCGCCCTTCAGGAACTCGGCGACATATTCGGCGAGGCCGGGGACAACGCCGACATGCGCCTTCTTCACATAGATGAACAGCGGGCGCGAACCGGGGTAGCTGCCATCGGCGATCGCCGCGTAAGTGGGCGCGACGCCCTGGATCGGCACCGCCTTGATCTTGTCCTTGTTCGCATCGAGATAGGAAAAGCCGAAGATGCCAAGGCTGGTCGGGTTCTTGTCGAGCTTCGAGATGATGAGGTTATCATTCTCGCCCTGCTCGACATAATAGGGCGAACCGCGCAGCGTGGTGCAGGTCGCTTCATGTTCGTCGGCGTTGCTGGCCTTCAGCGCCTTCATTTCGGGGTTCGCGTCGCATCCGCGGCCCAGGATCAGCTCCTTGAACGCATCATAGGTGCCGCTGGTCGACGGCGGACCAAAGACCGAGATCGCGACCGCGGGCAGCGCGGGGTTGACGTCTTTCCACGTCTTCGCGGTGTTCGGCTTGCCATAGGGGTTGGCGGCGAGCGCCTTATAGACATCTTCTTCGGTCAGCTTGAAACCGGGGCCGCGTGTCGCTTCGCCCAGCGCGATGCCGTCGATGCCGATCTGGATTTCGACGATGTCCTTCACGCCATTGGCGACGCAGGTGTCGAACTCCTTTTTCTTGATGCGGCGCGATGCGTTCGCGATGTCGGGCGTGTCGCCGCCGACGCCGGCGCAGAACCGCTCGAACCCGCCGCCGGTGCCGGTCGAATCGATCTTCGGCGTCTTGTTGCCCGTCGCTTCGGCGAACTTCTCGCCGACCGCGGTGGCAAAGGGATAGACGGTGGAGGAGCCGACCGCGCTGATATAATCGCGCGCGCCGCCACCCGAAGACGCCTGATCCTGGCACGCGGAAAGCGCCAGCGCGCACGTCGCGGCGCCAGCGACGCCAAGCATCTTGGGAGCGAATGTCTTGAACATGAAAAAGTCCTGTCGGGGGTCGTTACCGAACCAAGCCGCCACCCCCGCGGCGACTCGCTGAGCGCCCAATGGGGGTTTTGTGTGACGTGTTTGTGACAGGGAGTGTCATGGAAGTGTCATGGAACGCCTGTTCGCTTACACTCAATCTCCGGGGCTTTCGTCTGTTTCATACACTTTTTGAAGGTAGTAGAAGCGAGGGACGTACTCCCCGCTGCTGTCCAACTCGGAAGTGACAATAACATCCGCAATCACTTCTGACTTTTCAAAGAGATCCTCGCCATTGATATGGGGCGCTAGATGCAAAGGCCGACGGTGCGGAAATACCTCTTCGATGGTTGCGGCCCAAGCCTTGTTCTTGTCCAAATCGTGAGCCCGGAAATGAACAGTCACGCGCTCCAGTTCTTCCGTCTCGGTCGGCGGTTCGTACTGAGCGAGATCGACCTCCGACGGCATCGCCTCGATCGCCTCCTGCGAAATTTCGGTACCGGCGACTTTCACCGCAGTCGCCTTGTGGCGCTTTGCCGGTTCTAAGAAGTCCGCCGATGCTTTCATTACGGAGCGCTTGTGCTTTCTTAGCGTCCGCTCGATGGCCTCTTCAAGGTGCTCTTCTGTGACAGATGCTCGGTCTGCCGCTTCCTTTAAAAGCCGTTCCCGCTCTTGATCCAAGGCTTTTTCTTTTTTTCCAGGGAAAATTTTGGTTCGAACCCAATCGATACCCCATATGGCGATAAGCAGGACGAGGACCGACACTACGGAATCGTAAGTATCTGGTACATTTACGCCAAAAAGGGTGTTCAGAATGTCTGGCACGTCTTGTCCAAGCTCCGTGGCATATGCTGCCACAACTAGGGCCTCTAGGTTCGTCCTGAGTGGGCTGTCTTGCGATACCGCGCGTACCGATACAACGGGCTTTTCCAAGGTAAGGTTCGGGAACAGTTCTTCCAAGACGGAAAGCGCTTCACGAACTAATTTATCTTGGGCAACCAAACTCTTTGCGACTTCGGAAACGCTCGCTCGGCCATCAAAATCGTACGTTACCGAATGTGGAATTACGATGTCCATGAAAACCCCCGATATTCAGGAGAATAATTAGGCACGAATTATCGTAAGTGTCAAAAAATCCCGCCCATTTTGAATAGATGGCCTCAGAAAACTTCATAGGAACAGCGATAAAAATGATCCTCATCACCAGCCACGTCATCCACACCCCCGAACATCGCGAGCGCATGATCGCGCTCGGGGCCGAGCATAGCGCGCGTTCGCGCGGCGAGGCGGGGTGTCTGGGGCATCATTGTCATATCGATGTCGAGAGTGACCTGCGGCTCGTCTTTGTCGAAGACTGGGAGAGCGTCGAGGCCGTGCGCGCGCATTTTGCGCTGCCCGCGTCGCGCGCCTTCGTCGCGGAGATGCGCGCGCTGTCGCCCGAACCGCCGGTGATCCGCATTTATGCGGCGGAAGACATGACGGCGACGCCGATGGGGTAAATCTCCCCTCCCGCAAGCGGGAGGAGGGAAAAGGAAAAAATCGCTGTCCTACATGGGGCCGCTGTGCCAGCCTTTGATTCGGCTCTTTCGCATCATGAACAAACCCCCGTCGCCCCGCGCCGGGCGCGGCCCATCCTCGCTGCCTTTCCCGCGCCGCGGGATCGCGCGACAGGATAGCGCGCAAGGCTGACCTTTACTGACCTTTGGACGCTGCCCGCGCGCTTCGCCGGCGTCCGCCACCGCCTGTGCGCGCTCCGCAAACCCTTGTTTTTACCGGCATTAAGGTGACAAGTTTGACAAGTTAAGCGCGTGATCGGGTCGGGCACAGCCTCCTTATCCCGTCATCCCGGCGAAGGGTGTTCAGAGGCACGTGACTCTGAACACGATCTCGCCGGTGCGTCAGGTCGAGAGGGCGAGATCCCGGCCTTCGCCGGGATGACGAGATGAGGGGGAAACGGGATGACGATTCAGGGGGAAAGAGGGATGCGCCGCCCCGCCACCTCGCCCACGAAAAAGGGGCCGCAAAGCGCGGCCCCTTCCTGCATTCGTTGCCTTGCGGCGCCAGCGTTCAGCGCGTCGTGCGCTAAATTGGCACCACCTCAATCCCGTTCGTGTCGAGCGAAGTCGAGACACCCATCGATCTTGCGCCACGCCGATGGGTGTCTCGACTTCGCTCGACACGAACGGGACGATGACTCAGATTAAACGCACGCCGTTTTAGCGCTGGCTCACCGGCACATAGGGCCGGTGCGTCGGGCCGGTGTAAAGCTGGCGCGGGCGGCCGATTTTCTGTGCGGGGTCCGAAATCATCTCGTTCCACTGCGCGACCCAGCCGACGGTGCGGGCGAGCGCGAACAGCGCGGTGAACATCGTCGTCGGGAAACCGATCGCCGACAGGATCACGCCCGAATAGAAATCGACATTGGGGAACAGCTTTTTCTCGACGAAATAATCGTCGTTCAGCGCCATTTCCTCCAGTTGCAGCGCGACCTCGAACACCGGGTCGTTGACCTTCAGCGCGTCGAACACTTCGCGCACCGTTTTCTGCATCACCGTCGCGCGCGGGTCGTAATTTTTGTACACGCGGTGGCCGAACCCCATCAGGCGGAACGGGTCGTCCTTGTCCTTGGCGCGCGCGATATATTCGGGGATGCGTTCGGGGCGGCCGATCTCGCGCAGCATATTGAGCGCGGCCTCGTTCGCGCCGCCGTGCGCCGGGCCCCACAGGCACGCGATGCCCGCGGCGATGCACGCAAAGGGGTTGGCGCCCGACGAACCCGCCAGGCGGACGGTCGAGGTCGACGCATTCTGCTCATGGTCGGCATGGAGGATGAAGATGCGGTCGAGCGCGCGCTCGACGGCGGGCACCACCTCATATTCCTCGGCCGGAACGCCGAAGGTCATGCGCAGGAAATTGCCCGTGTAGCTGAGCTTGTTGTCGGGGTAGATGAAGGGCTGACCCACCGAATATTTATACGCCATCGCCGCGATCGTCGGCATCTTGGCGATCAGCCGGTGGCTGGCGATCATCCGCTGGTGCGGGTCCTGAATGTCGGTCGAGTCGTGATAAAAGGCGCTGAGCGCGCCGACGACGCCGCACATGATCGCCATCGGGTGCGCGTCGCGGCGGAACCCGCGGTAAAAGGTCGCGAGCTGTTCGTGCAGCATCGTGTGGCGGGTGATCGTATTGTCGAACGTCTTGAGCTCGTCGGCGGTCGGCAGTTCGCCGTTGAGCAGGAGGTAGCACACCTCCATGAACGACGAATGTTCGGCGAGGTCGCCGATCGCGTAACCGCGGTGCAGCAGCACGCCTTCGTCGCCGTCGATATAGGTCAGCTTCGATTCGCAGCTCGCGGTCGAGGTGAAGCCGGGGTCATAGGTGAAGGCGCCGGTCTGGGCATAGAATTTGCGGATGTCGACCACATCGGGGCCGACGGTGCCCGACAGGACAGGGCTGTCGACGGTCTTGTCGCCCAGCGTGATTTTCGCGGTGTCGGTCATATTAGGTTCCCTGTTCTGACGGCGGGGAGATGTTGCGGCTACGCCCCTGCCGGATAATGTTGCGCTGCGTCAAGTCGCGCCAGGCTGACTTTGCGGCCCAGCAGCAGCAGCACGTCGAAAATGCCGGGGGAAACCGTGCGGCCGGTCAGCGCCGCGCGTAGCGGCTGCGCCAGCTTGCCCAGCCCCAGTTCGGCGGCTTCGGCCTCGGCGCGCACCGCGGCTTCCAGATCTTCGCTCGTCCAGTGGTCGTCGTCCAGCCCGCGGAGCCGCTGCGTCATCGCGGCCAGCAGGCCTTCGGGAGCGGACGCTAGCACCTCGGCGGCTTTTTCGTCCACTGGCATGGGATCGGGGGCGAAGAGGAAGGTCGCGCCCTCGGCGATCTCGCCCAGCGTCTTGGCCCGCGGCTTGAGCGCCGCCATCGCCTGCGTCAGCAGGTCGCGGTCGGCATTGTCCAGCGCGCGTCCGACGAGCGCCTCGATGCGCGGCGCGACGAGGCCGGCGAGCCGCGCATCGTCGGCTTCGCGAAGATAATGACCGTTCAGATTCTCCAGCTTCTTGAAATCGAAGCGCGAGGGCGAGCGGCCGACATGATCGAGGTCGAACCATTCGATCGCCTGGGCGCGGCTGATGATCTCGTCATCGCCATGTCCCCAGCCCAGGCGGAGGAGGTAATTGTTCACCGCTTCGGGCAAATATCCCATCGCGTCGCGATAGGCATCGACGCCGAGCGCGCCGTGCCGTTTCGACAGCTTCGTCCCGTCGGCGCCGTGGATCAGCGGGACGTGCGCATAGACCGGCTCGCGCCAGTCCATCGCGCGGATCAGGGCCAATTGGCGAAAGGCGTTGTTGAGGTGATCGTCGCCGCGGATGACATGGGTGACGCCCATGTCATTATCATCGACGACGACGCTCAGCATATAGGTCGGCGTGCCGTCGCTGCGCAGCAGGATGAAATCGTCCAGCTCGGCATTCTGCACCGTAACCTCGCCCTGCACCTTGTCGGCAATCGTCACGGCGCCATCCTGCGGCGCGCGGAGACGAAGGACGTGCGGCGCCGCGGGGTCGCCGTCGTCGCGGTCGCGCCACGGGCTGCGGACGCGGAAAGGCTGACGCTTTTCCTGCGCTTCGGCGCGCATCGCCGCCAGCTCGTCCTGCGTCAGGTAACAGCGATAGGCGCCGCCGCGTGCGAGCAGGTCGTGCGCGACCTCGGCATGGCGCGGCGCGCGCGCGAACTGGAACACCGTCTCGCCGTCCCAGTCGAGTTCCAGCCAGCGCATCCCGTCGAGGATCGCGTCGATCGCCGCGTCGGTCGATCGCGCACGGTCGGTATCCTCGATCCGCAGCAGGAACTTGCCGCCATGATGGCGCGCGAACAGCCAGTTGAACAGCGCGGTGCGCGCGCCGCCGATGTGGAGGTAGCCGGTGGGCGAGGGGGCGAAGCGCGTCACCACGTCGGCGCCGGTCGCTTCGGGCGTGGCTGTTGCCACTCTGGTCGGATTTTCGGTTGCCACCGCGGCCTCTTTCACTCACTTTGCCGCCCGGTCGGGCGGGATCGGGGGTGCCCCTAGCATGGCGACAAGTCCGCTTCAAACGCCCATTGCACCTGATCGCGTGGGCAGGTGGACGCGGCTCGCCGCGGCGCTTGAGGCGCGGCTGGAGGCGGAGCGCGAACGCATCGGCCTGTGGCTCCCCGTCGCGCTGGGCGCGGGCATCGCCGCGTGGCTCGCGCTGCCGGCAAAGGCGCACTGGATCGGCCTTTTGCTCCTGCTTGCCGCAGGGGTGCTCGGCGGGCTGCTGATCGGCTGGGGCACCCGCACGGGGCGGTCGCTTGCGGTCGGCTGCGGCGTAATGGCGGTGGGGATGCTGCTGATCTGGGGCCGCGCGCTGTGGGTCGCGGCGCCGGTGCTCGCCCAGCCGGTCGTGACCCAATTTTCCGCCATTGTCGAGCGCGTCGAACCGCGGCCCGCCAGGGGCCAGGTGCGCATCCTCGCCCGGCCAAGCGCGCGCGCCGACCTGCCGCCGCGCATCCGGCTGACCCTGCGGACCGAGCAGGCGGGCGATCTGGTGGCGGGCGAGGCGATCGGGGTGCGGGCGCGGCTGATGCCGCCGCCGACCGCGAGCCTGCCCGGCGGCTATGATTTTGCACAGCGCGCCTGGTTCGACGGCATCGGCGCGGTCGGCACCGTGCTCGGCGGTGTCGTGCGCGCGCCGGGACGGGGGAGCGCCGCGCCACCGCTGCGCGCGCGGCTGAGCGCACATATCCACCGCCAGGTCGATGGTTCGGCGGGCGGCATCGCGGCGGCGCTGGTCACGGGCGACCGCGGCGCGATTTCCGAAGCCGACGAAGAGGCGATGCGGCGGAGCGGGCTCGCGCACCTGCTGTCGATCAGCGGGCTGCACGTCACCGCGGTCGTCGGTTTTGCCATGCTGCTGACGATGCGTCTGCTCGCGCTGAGCCCGCGGCTCGCGCTCGCGGGCCTCGTCCTTCCGCTCGCCGCGGCGGCAGCGGCGCTCGCGGGCGGGGGCTATACCTTGCTCGCCGGGGCCGAGGTGCCGACCTTGCGTTCGTTCATCGCCGCGCTGCTCGTGCTTATCGCCTTCCTGATGGGGCGCGAGGCGCTGACCCTGCGGCTTGTCGCGGCGGGCGCGCTCATCGTGCTCATGTGGCGGCCCGAGGCGCTCGCGGGGCCGAGTTTCCAGCTGAGCTTCGCCGCGGTGACCGCAATCGTGGCGCTCCACGAAAGTCCGGCGATGCAGGCGTTTCTCGCACGCCGCGACGAATCCTGGGCCTTCCGGCTGGGGCGCGGCATCGCGGGCCTGCTTGCGACGGGCCTGGTCGTCGAAGTCGCGCTCACGCCGATCGCGCTGTTCCATTTCCACAAGGCGGGCCTTTATGGCGCACTCGCCAATGTCATCGCGATCCCGCTCACGACCTTTGTCGTCATGCCCGCCGAGGCGCTCGCGCTGCTGTTCGACAGCGTCGGGCTCGGCGCGCCCTTCTGGTGGGTCGCCGAACAGGCGCTGCGGCTGCTGATCGCGCTCGCGCACAGCGTCGCAGGCGCGCCCGGCGCGGTGACGACGCTGCCCAGCTTTCCGCCGTGGGGCTTTGGCTTGACGCTTTTCGGCGGGCTCTGGATCCTGCTCTGGCAAACACGCTGGCGCCGCTGGGGGATGATCCCGCTCGCGGCGGGCGCTGCCGTGCTGCTGGCGCAGCCGCGCCCCGACCTGCTCGTCACCGGCGACGGGCGGCACATCGCTGTGCCCCTGCCCGACGGCACCTATGCGCTGCTCCGCGATCGCGCGGGCGATTATGTCCGCGACAGCATGGCCGAAGCGGCAGGAATCGACGCCCCGCTGGGCACGCTCGCCGATCTCGATCATGTCGAGTGCAACCGCGATTTCTGCCGCTGGGTCCAAGGTGCAGGCGCGGCGCGGCGCGTCATTCTGGCGTCGCGCGGGCGCGACCGGATCGAGGGGGCGGATATGGCCGCGGCGTGCGCCGCCGCCGATGTCGTGATCAGCGACCGCTGGCTGCCGCGCGAATGCGCCGGCCGCTGGCTCACGATCGAGCGCGATAGCCTGGCCGAAACCGGCGGGCTCGCGCTCTATCTTGGCGAACGGCCCAAAGCCGTCGCCACGCTAAAGTCCGGTGCCGAGCATCCGTGGCGTCGCCCGCAGCAGGTCAGTGGTAACGACGAAGCAGTCCCGACAGACGCCCCTGGACGATGACGCGCTCGGCCGGGTAGCGTTGCGGTTCATAGGCGCTGTTTGCAGGGTCGAGCCGGATCATCTTGCCTTCGCGCCGAAAGAATTTGAGCGTCGCATCCTGCCCGTCGACGAGCGCGACGACGATGTCGCCCTCGCGCGCGGTGTCCGCTTTCTGGATCAGCGCATAATCGCCGTCGAAAATCCCCGCCTCGACCATCGAGTCGCCCGACACTTCGAGCGCATAATGTTCGCCCGAACCGAGCAGCGCGGCGGGAACGGCGAGTTGCTCATGATCCTCGAACGCCTCGATCGGGACGCCCGCGGCGATCCTGCCGTGCAGCGGCACTTCGATAATGTCGTTCGCGGCGATCGGCTTGAGCGCCGACGGCGCCTTGCGCAGCTGGACGACATTGTCGCGATTGTTGGTCACGACGGACTTCGCGGTATCGGGCAGCTTGAGCACCTCCAGCGCGCGCGCGCGGTTGGGCAGGCGGCGGAGAAAACCCCTTTCTTCCAAAGCACTTATCAGCCGATGGATGCCCGATTTCGACTTGAGGCCCAGCGCTTCCTTCATCTCCTCGAACGACGGCGAGATGCCGCTGGCGTCGAGGCGCTGCTGGATGAAGTGGAGCAGTTCATGCTGCTTCGCGGTCAACATCGGTCGTTCTCCATGAAGGCCTGGAGCGTCAGGCCGGACATAGCGGGAACGATAGTGGAACAAAGCGGAACTTGTCAAGCGATGGCGATATAGTCCGCCGCGTCGCCGGCATCGCGCGCGGGGGCGCCGATGTCGCGGATGAGCAGCGCATTGGCGGCGGCGAGGGGGAGGGTGCGGCCGCTTTCCTGTCCGACGAGCGGGGTCAGCACGCCCCGCTCGACCCGCGCGCGCAGATAGTCGCGGCGCGTGCCGCCGGCGTCGAGCGGTGCGGCGAGCGGCGCGCGCTGTACCGGCGGCAACGGCGCGCGCGCACCCGCGAGGTGGCGGACGAGCGGGAGGAGGAAGAGCGTCGCGGTGACGAAGGCCGACGAGGGATTGCCGGGCAGGCCGAGCAGGATCGCGTCGCCGAGCGTGCCGGCGATCAGCGGCTTGCCGGGCTTCATCGCGATCCTCCAGAAATCGAGCCGCCCGCCCGCGTCACCCAGCGCGCCGCGGACATGGTCGTGATCGCCGACCGACGCGCCGCCGACGGTGACGATGACGTCGTGACTCCGCGCCAGCTCCTTCAGAATCTTTGCGAGCGTCGCGCGGTCGTCGCGGATGTGGCGCGGCTGCACGGGCGCGGCGGCCTCGCCCGCGAGCATGGCGGCGAGCATCACGCCGTTGCTGTCGGGGATCTGACCGGGGCCGGGCGCGCGACCCGGCGCGACCAGTTCGTCGCCGGTGGTGAGGATCGCGACGCGCGGGCGGATAGCGACGGAAAGCGCGCCCGCGCCGCTCATCGCGGCGGTGGCGATGGCGCCGGGTGTCAATCGCGAACCCGCCGCGAGCAGCGCGTCGCCGGCGGCGAAATCGGCGGCGCGCGCGCGGATGTGGCGGCCGCGGCTGTCCGGCCCGTCGCCGGTCAGGGTCAGCCGGTCGCCCTCGCGCGCAACATCCTCCTGCACGATCACCGTATCGGCGCCGGGCGGAACGACCGCGCCGGTGAAGATGCGCTGCGCCTCGCCCGCGCCGACGGCGCGGTCGGGAGCGCTGCCTGCCGCAACCTCGCCGGTCACCGTCCATGGGCCGGGCAGGTCGTCGAAGCGGATCGCATAGCCGTCCATCGCCGACAGCGGCGCCGCGGGCTGGTCGCGCTCCGCCAGGACATCGGCGGCGAGATAGCGGCCATGCGCGTCGGCGAGCGCGACCGTCTCGCGTCCCAGCGGCGCGCGCAGCGCGAGCAGGCGCGCCTGCGCCTCCTCGACGGGGAGCAGTGCGCTCATGCGGCGCGCCAGTCGCCCGAACGGCCGCCGCTTTTTTCGAGCAGGCGGATGTCGCCGATCACCATTGTACGGTCGAGCGCCTTCGCCATGTCGTAAAGGGTGAGCAGCGCGACCGATGCGGCGGTGAACGCCTCCATCTCCACGCCGGTCGGCCCGCTGGTCGCGGCGGTCGCGGTCACGGCGATACCATCGGTCTGCCACGCGAAATCGACGGTCACGCTGGTGAGCGCGAGCGGGTGGCAAAGCGGAATAAGGTCGGCGGTGCGCTTTGCCGCCATGATCCCCGCGATGCGCGCGGTCGACAGCACGTCGCCCTTGGGCGCGTTGCCGCTGCGGATCGCGTCGAGCGCCGCCGCGGTCATCGTGATGCGCCCGGCGGCGACGGCGCGGCGCTGGGTCGCGGGCTTGGCGCCGACATCGACCATATGTGCGGCGCCGCTGTCGTCGAGATGAGTCGGTTTGAGCGTCATCGCGCCAGCGAAGCAAGGCGGCGAGCGAAAGGCAAGGGGGGACAGGAGGAGGAATTGTCGGGGAACGGCCGGTTGCGGACATGACAGCATATAAAATCCGTTCGCATCGAGCGAAGTCGAGATGCCCCTCGACATGGCCTGGTGTCGATGGGTGTCTCGACTTCGCTCGACACGAACGGAAAGTGGGGAAGGTCTGAAACCGGCCGGAAGCGGACATAGTGGCTCTCTCCCCTTCAGGGGAGAGATACGCAGGCTTGCCAGCTTGCTGGCTAGCCGGAGTTGAGAGGGGTTTGGATGGTCCCCCTCTCCCAACCCTCTCCCCTGAAGGGGAGAGGGCTTCATGGCCGCGCCCCACTCCAAAGCGGGCCTCAGCCTTCGAGCAGCGCCCTTGTTACCGCCGTGACGTCGGCCTGACGCATCAGGCTTTCGCCGACGAGGAAGGCCCGGACGCCGCTGTCGGCGAGGCGCTGGCAGTCGGCGTGGGTTGCGATGCCACTTTCGCCGACGAGGAGCGTATCCGCGGGGACAAGTTTGGCCAGCCGTTCGGTGACGCCAAGGTCGGTTTCGAAGGTGCGAAGGTCGCGGTTGTTGACGCCGATCAGGCGCGATTGCAGCTGCGTGAGCGCGCGGTCCAGTTCGGCTTCGTCATGGACCTCGACCAGCACGTCCATGCCGCGCTCGATTGCCGCCGCTTCAATCTCGCGCATCGCGCCGTCGTCGAGCGCCGCGACGATGATGAGGATCGCGTCGGCGCCGATCGACCGCGCCTCGGCCACCTGCCACGGGTCGATCATGAAATCCTTGCGCAGCACGGGCAGCGCGCAGGCGGCGCGCGCGGCGACCAGATAATCCTCATGCCCCTGAAACCAGGGCGCGTCGGTGAGCACCGACAGGCAGGCGGCGCCGCCCGCGGCATAGGCGCGCGCATGATCGGCGGGGTTGAAATCTTTGCGAATCAATCCCTTGGATGGCGATGCTTTCTTGATTTCGGCGATCAGGCCATAGCCGCCGGCGTCGATTTTCGCCTGCACGGCGGCGGCAAAGCCGCGCACCGGCCCGGCGTCGATCGCATCAAGGTCGGCGAGCGAGCGCAGGGCGCGGCGTTCGGCGACTTCGGTCGCCTTGGTGGCGAGGATCTGGGTGAGTTTGTTCATTTCGGGCTCAAAATTATCGTCATTGCGAGCGTAGCGAAGCAACCTCCAGCTAGCGATTTTGATGGACGAAAGCTGGAGATTGCCGCGTCGCCTTCGGCTCCTCGCAATGACGATGTCAAAAACCCGCTCATTTATACGCGATCCAGCAGTTGAGCAGCGCGTTGGCGAGGCCCTTGTCGATCGCTTCGGCGGCTTCCTCGACCCCCTCCGTCAGCGTGTCGACCGCGCCCGCGACGATCAGCGCCGCGGCGGCGTTGTAGAGTACCGCGTCACGGTACGCGCCGGTTTCGCCTTCGAGCAGGCGGCGCAGCGCGCGGGCGTTGAACGCCGCATCGCCGCCGCGGATTTCGGCGAGCGAGCGCGTCGGCAGCCCGGCGTCGGCGGCGCTGCTGCGCTGCATCCGCACGCCGTCGGGGGTCACCACCGCGACCTCGTTGCCGCCCGCGAGCGAGAGTTCGTCGAGCCCCTCGTCGCCCGAAATGACGCGCGAATGATCGGTGCCGAGCCGGTGCAGCGCCTCGGCATAGACGGGCACATAGGCGGGGCGCGCGATGCCGACAAGCTGGCGGGTGACGCGCGCGGGATTGGCGAGCGGCCCCATCAGGTTGAAGATCGTCCGCCGCCCGATCGCCTTGCGGATCGGCATGATGCGCTTCATCGCAGGGTGGCGCGTCCCGGCGAAGAGGAAACAGATGCCGAGGTCGGCGAGCTGTTCCTGCGCCTGACGATCGGCGCGCTCCATGTCGAGGCCAAGCGCCTCCAGCGTGTCGGCGGCGCCCGATTTCGACGAAGCCGCGCGATTGCCGTGCTTTGCGACCGGCACGTCGCACGCCGCGACGACGATCGACACCGCCGTCGAGACGTTGAGCGTGTGGTGTCCGTCGCCGCCGGTGCCGCACACGTCGATCGCGCCCGCCGGCGCCTCGATGGGGATCAGCCGATCGCGCATCGCCTGTGCCGCGGCGGCGATTTCGACCATCGTTTCGCCGCGGTCGGCGAGCGCGACCAGAAACGCGGCGATCTGTTCGTCGCGCGCACCGCCATCGAGCATCGTTGCGAAGGCGTGCGCCGCCTCGTCATGGTCGAGCAGCGCCGAAGGGTCGGGAAATGGCCCGAACCGGCTCATGCCGCTTGCCGTTCGCGCACGGGAATCCCGGCGATACGGAGGAAATTGGCGAGCATCGCATGGCCATGCTCGGTCGCGATGCTTTCGGGGTGGAACTGGACACCATGGATCGGCAGTTCGGCATGGCGGAAGCCCATCACCGCGCCATCGTCGCTCGTCGCGTTGATGATCAGGCTGGGCGGAATGTCGACGACCTCCAGGCTGTGATAGCGCGTCGCCTGAAAGGGCGAAGGGAGGCCCGCGTAAAGCCCGCTGCCGTCGTGGCAGACGGGCGAGGTCTTGCCGTGCATCAGATGGCCGCGCTGCACCGTGCCGCCGAAATGCTGGCCGATCGCCTGATGACCGAGGCAGACGCCGAGCAGCGGTCGTTCCGCATCGGCACAGGCGGCGACAAGGTCGAGGCTGATCCCCGCTTCGTTCGGCGTGCAGGGGCCGGGCGAGATGAGGATCGCATCGGCGCCGGTTGCGAGCGCCTGCGCCGCGGTGAGCGCATCGTTGCGCTCGACGCGCACCTCGGCCCCCAGCTCGATCAGATAATGAACGAGATTGAAGGTGAAGCTGTCATAATTGTCGATGACGAGGATCATGCGCGCGCCCTAACGATTTTGCGGGGACGGGGGAAGGGATAGAAGCTTTGCCCGCGCGAAAGCCAGCTTTGCGCGGCGCGGCAGGCTCAGGTCGCGGCGTCGGCAGATGCGGGTGAAGGTGCAGGCAACGGCGCCGCGGCGGGCGGCACCGGCGACGGCTTGCCTTCATAGGCCGCGAGGCGGCGCAGCGCGTCGGCGCGGACATTGGCCCAGAACAGGGTGATGTCATAGACATGATAATTATTGCCGGGCAGCACATAGCCCGCGACGACGTAATTTTTGGCGACATCGGCGTCGCCGATCATCAGCAAGCCGCGCGTGTCGTCGCAGGTCGCGCCGATGCGGCCCGCGATCAGCGATCCCGACTTGAACCCTTCGGTCGGTTTCAGCGTGCCGAGATTGGCTTCGGGCGGCGCGGCGGTGTCGGGGATGCCGGTGAGCGGATTGGTGCAGAGCATCCGTGTATTCGCACGCGGGCGGCCGTCGAAGCCGATCGTCCCGTCATAGGCGTCGGTGACCATTGCGGGGTCGGCGGGATCGGCGAAGCTGACCCAGCTGACGATACAGCCCTTTTGATCGGGGGTCTGGCACGCGGGGAGGCCGAGCGCGGCGATGTCGGTGTCGAGGCTGACCGGCCAGCCGATGATGTACGCGGCGACGATGCGCCTTGCGAGCGGCGTTCCCGCGATCTTCGTGCGGAGCAGGGTGGTCAGGTGGAGCGCCCCCTGGCTGTGCCCCGCGAGGATGATCGGCTTGTCCTTCGGCTGCGCGGCGAGGAAGGCGTCGAACGCTTCCTCGACATCGCGATAGGCCGAATCGATCGCCTTGCCCGCGGTGACGCGGTCGGTCGCGAGAAAGGCGCCGAGCGTCGCCTGGCGATAGCGCGGCGCCCAGATTTCGCCCGCGTCGGCAAAGGCGCTCGCCATGCCCTGCACGAACAGATTGGCGCGGTGGTCCGAATCGCGGTCGCTGAGCGGGGCGTTCCAGCTCGACCGGCTGTAATAGCTGGTCGGATGGACGAAAAAGACCGCGGCGTCGCCCCTGGGGAAGGGGGGTTCGGCGGGGGTCTCGGCGGCCTTGGCGCGCGCGATCAGCGGATCGGCCGCCTTGTTTCCGGGCGCGTCGCCCGGCGTTTCGCTGCCGTCGGCGGCGGGGCGCCAGGCCGCGGGATTTTTCTCCATCCCCGGCCGCGCGAACCACATTGCGGGATCGTCATAGGCGTTCGGGGCGACCGCGGCCTGCGGCTCGAACTCGCTGCTGGGGACGAAGGCGGTGCGCGCGAGCCAGCCGGGGAAGAGCTGGTACACGATCCCCATCGCGAGGATGAGGAGGATGATCGCGGCGACGAGGTAGAGAAACTTGCGGGCCAAGGGGGGCTCCATGGGAGGGGGAGATTTGCGGGTCTCTAGCCGGTCCAGACAGGCCCTTCAAATATCTCGTCACCCCGAATCTGTTTCAGCATGACGATTTTCCAACGTAGATGTGGGGCATGACCGATGCGCCTGCAAGCCCGCCCGTTCCCGATTCGCCGCGCCCTTCCGCGCGCCTCGACGGCAGCGACCCGCCGTGGCCGCTGCGGCCGTGGATCATGGCGGCGATCTGCGCCGCGGCAGGGCTGATCTTTCACCTGCTGGTCGATCATGATTATCCCTACGCGCTGGAGCCATGGCGCAGCGCGCTGGCGACCGCGGTCGCAGTGGCGACATTGGTGTTCGTGCTGGGGGTTGAACTCAGGCGCTGGCACTGGGCGCTCGGCTTTGCGCTGGGCTGGGGCGCGATCCTGGGGCTGATCGCGTGGCAAACCGCGGCCTATAATTTACAGGGCAATGCGGTCGAATGGCCCTTCTGGTCGGGGGTGCTCGCGGTGCTCGTCGCGACGCCGCTGTTCCAGACGCGGCGCGACGTCGCACCCGACTGGCGCTTCTGGACGCTGTGGACGATGCCCTATGACCGGCTGCACAGCCATGCATGGACCGATGCGGTGATCGGCGCGGCGGGCGTTGCGTTCGTCGGCATCACCTTTCTGCTCACCGTTCTGATCGGGCAGATGTTCAAGCTCATCGGGATCAACCTGATCTTCGACCTTTTGAACGACGAATGGTTCGGCTGGATGCTCGCGGGCGCGGCGTTCGGGGGCGCGGTCGGCTTGTTGCGCGAGCGCGACAAGCTGGTTTCGACCTTGCAGCGGCTGGTGATGATCGTACTCGCGGTGCTCGCGCCGGTGCTCGCGGTCGCGCTCGTGCTGTTCCTGCTGTCGCTCGCCGGGACGGGGTTGCAGAAGCTGTGGGATTCGGGCTTTTCGACCGCGGCGGTGATGATGGCGGTCGCGGCCTTCGCGGTGCTGCTCGCCAATGCGGTGATCGGCAACGGCAGCGACGACCGCGCGACGAGCCCCGCGTTGCGCTGGGCGGCGCCGGTGCTCGCCGTTGCGGTGCTGCCGCTCGCAGCGATTGCCTTTTATTCGATGCACCTGCGCGTCATCCAGTACGGCTGGACGCCCGGACGCATCTGGGGCGTGATCGCGGCGATGATTGCGCTCGCCTATGGGCTTGCCGGGCTGTGGGCGGTGGTGCGCGGCCGGCGCGATTTCGACGACTGGCTGCGGCCCTTGCAGCAGAAGCTGGCGATCGCGCTGATGCTGCTCGCGCTGTTCCTCGCGTTGCCGATCGTCGATTTCGGGGCGATTTCGACGCGCGACCAGCTCGCGCGGCTGAAATCGGGGGCGGTGTCGGCGGAACAGTTTGACTGGGCGGCGATGGCGTTCGATTTCGGGCCCGCCGGGCGCGCGGCGCTGACGGAACTCGCGCGCTCGCCCGACGGGGCGCGTGCCGACGCGGCGAAGGCGGCGCTGGCGGCGAAGAATCGCTGGGATCTGGCGGGACCGCGCGGCGCGCTGCCGCTGCCGCCACTGGCCGAGCGGCTGCGCGTCATCCCCGATGGGCGTTCGCTGTCGCCCGAAGCACTCGATCGCATCGCGCAAAGCCATATGTGCAGCCGGACCAGGGCCTGCGCCGCGGTGTGGATCGACGACCGGCGGATTGCCGTGCTGGGGCAGAATGAACCCGGTGAAGCGATGCGCCTCGATTTCGTTACGCAGAATGCGGCGGGTCAGTGGGTGATCGGCGATCCCGCCCTGGCGGCGGGCGATCAGAAACGGGCCGTGGACCTGTCGAAGGCGCGAATCGCGATCGAGACGGTCGAGCAGCGCCGCATAACGGTCGATGGCGTGCCGCAATCGCCCGGTTTCGACTAGCCGCCGCTTGAAGCGGGCGGGGCGCGGTGCTAGCGGCGCCTCTTCTCCCGCAAAGGCAGGAATCAATGGCAATCGATCAGGCAACAGTGAGGAAAATCGCGTCGCTGGCGCGCATCGCGATCAGCGATGCCGAAGCCGCCGCGATGGAAGGCGAATTGAACGGCATTCTGGGCTGGGTCGAACAACTCGGCGAGGTGGATGTGAGCGGGGTCGAACCGATGACCGCGGTGATCCCGAACACGCTCCGCCTGCGCGACGATGTCGTCGACGCCGACCCGCTGACCGGCGGCAACCGCCGCGACGATATTCTCGCCAATGCGCCGGCGGCGATGCACGGCTTTTTCGGCGTGCCGAAAGTGATCGAATAATGACCGAGCTGACCAATTTGACCGTCGCGCAGATCCGCGACGGGCACCGCGCGGGCGATTTTTCCGCCGTTGAAGTGGCCGAGGCGTTCAACGCCAATGTCGCAGCGGCGAAGGCGCTCAATGCGTTTATCGTCGAGACGCCCGATCTTGCGATCGAAGCCGCGAAGGCGGCCGATGCCGACCGCGCGGCGGGGACGCTGAAACCGCTGTCGGGCGTGCCGATCGGCATGAAGGACCTGTTCTGCACCAACGGCGTGCAGACGACGGCCGCGAGCCACATGCTCGAAGGCTTCGTGCCGCGCTATGAATCGACCGTCAGCCAGAAATTGTGGGACGCGGGCGCGGGGATGCTGGGCAAGCTCAACCTCGACCAGTTCGCGATGGGGTCGTCGAACGAGACGAGCTATTTCGGCAACGTCATCAGCCCGTGGCGGCGCAACGACGGCGGCAATGCCGCGCTCGCGCCGGGCGGCTCGTCGGGCGGCTCGTCGGCGGCGATCGCGGCGCGGCTGTGCCCCGCGGCGACGGGGACCGACACCGGCGGGTCGATCCGCCAGCCCGCGGCCTTCACCGGCATTTCAGGGATCAAGCCGACCTATGGCCGCTGTTCGCGCTGGGGCATCGTGGCGTTCGCCAGCTCGCTCGACCAGGCGGGGCCGATGGCGCGGACGGTGCGCGACTGCGCGATCATGCTCGAAAATATGGCGGGCTTCGATCCGAAGGACGCGACCAGCCTCGATCTGCCGGTGCCGAATTGGGAAGCGGCCTTGTCGAGCGATTTGAGGGGCAAGACGGTTGGTATTCCCAGGGAATATCGGCTGGAGGGTATCGACCCCGACATCGACGCGATGTGGGACGCCGGGATCGCGATGCTGAAGGATGCGGAGGCCGCGGTCGTCGAGATCAGCCTGCCGCATACCAAATATGCGCTGCCCGCCTATTATATCATCGCGCCCGCCGAGGCGTCGTCGAACCTCGCGCGCTATGACGGCGTGCGCTATGGCCTCCGCGATCTGCCGCAGGGCGCGGGGTTGCAGGACATGTACGCCGCGACGCGCGCCGAGGGCTTCGGGGCGGAGGTCAAGCGCCGCATCATGATCGGCACCTATGTTCTGTCGGCGGGCTTCTACGACGCCTATTATACGCAGGCGCAGAAGGTGCGGACGCTGATCGCGCGCGATTTCGAGGCGGCTTTTGGCTCGTGCGACGTGATCCTCGCGCCGACCGCGCCGTCGGCGGCGTTCGGGCTGGGCGAGAAGATGGCCGATCCGCTGGCGATGTATTTGAACGACGTGTTCGCGGTGCCCGCGAGCCTCGCGGGGCTGCCCGCGATGTCGGTCCCCGCGGCGCTGAACCGCGAAGGGCTGCCGCTGGGTTTGCAGATCATCGGCAAGCCGTTCGACGAGCAGGGGGTGCTGAACGCCGGGCTGGCGATTGAAGAGCGCGCCGGGTTCACGGCGCGGGCGGAGAAGTGGTGGTGATTTGGTGGTGTGCTCCTGCGAACGCAGGAGCCCAGGGCGGCCTAGCGCTGCCCCACTCTGGGTTCCCGCTTTCGCGGGAACGCACAAAGGATGCGGATGATGAGTGATTATCGAGTGCAGGGCGAAACCGGCGAGTGGGAGGTCGTGATTGGCCTCGAGGTCCACGCCCAGATCACGACCAACGCCAAGCTGTTTTCGGGCGCCGCGACGGCGTTTGGCGCCGAGCCGAACACGCAGGTGTCGCTGGTCGACGCTGCGATGCCGGGGATGCTGCCGGTGCCGAACCGCGAGTGCATCCGCCAGGCGGTGCGCACGGGGATGGCGATCGAGGCGCAGATCAATCGCTGGTCGCGGTTCGACCGCAAGAATTATTTCTATGCCGACCTGCCGCAGGGCTATCAGATTTCGCAGCTTTATCATCCGCTGGTCGGCGAAGGTTCGCTGACGATCGCCGCCGATGAAAAGGCCGGGATTCCCGCCGACAAGGTGATCGGGATCGAGCGTATCCATGTCGAACAGGATGCGGGGAAGCTGATGCACGACCAGCATCCGACGATGTCCTATGTCGATTTGAACCGCAGCGGGGTCGCGTTGATGGAGATCGTGTCGAAACCCGACATGCGCTCGCCCGCCGAAGCCGGCGCCTATGTGCGCAAGCTGCGCTCGATCCTGCGCTATGTCGGCTCGTGCGACGGCAATATGGAAGAAGGCTCGATGCGCGCCGACGTCAACGTCAGCGTGCGGCGGCCCGGCGAGGCGTTCGGCACGCGCACCGAGACGAAGAACGTCAATTCGGTGCGCTTCGTGATGGCGGTGATCGAGGGCGAGGCGAAGCGGCAGGTCGCGCTGATCGAGAGCGGCGGCGAGGTGGTGCAGGAAACGCGCCTCTACGATCCCGACCGGGGCGAGACGCGGTCGATGCGGTCGAAGGAAGACGCGCATGACTATCGCTACTTCCCCGATCCCGACCTGTTGCCGCTCGAACTCGACGACGCCTTTCTCGAAGAATGCCGCGCGAGCCTGCCTGAATTGCCCGACGCCAAGCGCGCGCGTTATCTGGCGGCGGGGATCAGCGCCTATAACGCCGATGTGCTGACCGCCGAGGTCGAGGCGGCGCGCTGGTTCGACGCGCTGCTCGAAGCCGGCGCAAAGCCCGTCGCGGCGGCGAACTGGGTGACGAGCGAGCTGTTCGGCGCCTTGAACCGGCTCGGTCGCGACATTTCGGATTCGCCAGTCAGTCCGGCGCAGGCCGCCGAATTGCTCGGCCTCGTCGCCGATGGCACGATTTCGGGGACGATTGCGAAACAGGTATTCGAAAAGATGCTCGAAAGCGGCGACGGCGCCGCGGCGATCGTCGATCGTGAGGGCCTCAAGCAGACGAGCGACACGGGCGCAATCGAAGCCGAGATCGCCAAGGTTCTCGCCGCCAATGCCGACAAGGTCGAGCAGTATAAGGGCGGCAAGGAAGCCCTGTTCGGCTTCTTCGTCGGGCAGACGATGAAGGCGATGCAGGGCAAGGCAAACCCGCAGGTCGTCAACGAGCTGCTGAAAAAGGCACTGGGCTGAGCCTAAATCTGCTGCGGCGGCACTTCGTCGGGCCCGCGGCCCGGCTCGTCGATGTCACCGCCGCCGGGGCGACCGGGGATTTCGGCGGGCTGGCCCGCGGGGTCTTCGAGCGGGGCCGGCTGGACCGGCCTTTCGGGCGGCGATTGCGGTTCGATCGTGTCGGGCCTGGGCTTGGGAAGCGGGTCGGGGCCGTTGGTCATGTCACTCTCCTTGGCTTCATCAACGAACGGGCAGGATACATGTTCCGGCCGCGGATTTTGGGGCGGTGTGCCCTTGCCCTTGGCGGCGCGTCTGCTATAGCCCCGCGCGGCCCGCACGGGCGTGCGCGGCAGCGCATGATTTCGCGCACCCGGCCGAAAGCTCATGCGCGGGCGTGGCGGAATTGGTAGACGCGCTGGTTTTAGGTACCAGTATCGCAAGATGTGGGGGTTCGAGTCCCTTCGCCCGCACCACCTTCGCGAGCAGCAAGCCGGGACAAGGGGAACGCCGCCATTTGGCCGGGGTTCGGACAAGAGATTTTGAGCAAGGATAAGACCAAGGCAATGAAGACCGTCGAAACGCTGAACGAAGGCCTGAAGCGCGAATATCGCGTCACCATCACCGCCAAGGATATCGACGCGCGCGTCGACGAAGAGGTGAAGAGCATCGCCCCGACCGTCCGCATGCCCGGTTTCCGCCCCGGCAAGGTGCCGCCCAACCTCATTCGCAAGATGCACGGCGCCGCGCTGTCGGCCGACGCGCTCAACAAGGCGATCGACGCCGGCGTGCGCGACCTGATGGCGAAGGAAAAGCTGCGCCCGGCGCTCCAGCCCGCGGTGACGCTGGCCGACGGTTATGAAGCCGGCAAGGATGCCGAGTTGACCGTCGCGCTGGAAGTGCTGCCGGAAATCGAAACGCCGTCGATCGACGGGCTGAAGCTCGAGCGGCTGACCGTTCCCGCCGACGACAAGGCGGTGATGGCGAAGATCGAGGAATTCGCCGCGCAGATGAAGCGCTTCGAAGAAGCGCCGAAGACCAGGAAGGCCGCGACCGGCGATCAGGTCATCATCGACTTTGCCGGCAGCGTCGACGGCACCCCCTTCGACGGCGGCACGGGCGAGGATATGGCGGTCGAAATCGGTTCGGGCCAGCTGATCCCCGGTTTCGAGGACCAGCTCGTCGGCGTCAAGGCGGGCGACGAAAAAACGTTGAAGGTCACGTTCCCGGAAGACTATCCGGTCGAGACCCTGAAGGGCAAGCTGGCCGAATTCGCCGTGACGGTGAAGGAAGTGAAGGTTCCCGCCGCGACGAAGATCGACGACGAATTTGCCAAGTCGCTCGGCCTCGAAAGCCTCGACAAGCTCAAGGAGCTGATGAAGGATCAGGTCGAGCAGGAACTCAACGGCCTGACCCGCACCCATATGAAGCGCAAGCTGCTCGACCAGCTCGCCGCCGCCCATGACTTCGAGGTGCCGCCGACGATGGTCGAGGCCGAGTTCAACCAGATCTGGCAGCAGCTCGAGCATGAAGCGAGCCACGAGGAAGATCCCGAAGCGGCGAAGGCCGAGCTGGAGAACGACCGCGAGGAATATCGTGCCATCGCGGTGCGCCGCGTCCGCCTGGGCCTGCTCCTCTCCGAAATCGGCCAGGCGCATGGCGTGCAGGTCTCTCAGCAGGAGATGCAGCGCCTGATCATGCAGGCGGCGCAGCAGTATCGGCCCGAGGATCGCCAGCGGTTCGTCGAATATGTCCAGCAGGACGCGCTCGCCGCCGCGCAGCTCCGCGCCCCGCTCTATGAAGACAAGGTCGTCGACTTCCTGTTTGAAAAGGCCGAAATCACCGACCGCGAAACGACGCGCGAGGAACTGGAGGCGGCGATCGAGGCCGACGACGACAGCGGTCATGTCCACGGACCGGGCTGCGGCCACGACCATGACGAAAAACCGGCCAAGAAGGCGGCGGCGAAGAAGCCCGCCACCAAGAAGGAAGCGGTGAAGGACGAGGCCAAGGCCGAGGAAGCCCCCGCCAAGAAGGCGCCGGCGAAAAAGGCCGAGCCCAAGGCCGAAGCCAAACCCGCCGCGGCAAAGAAGGCCGCGCCGGCCAAGGCTGCGGCCGAGGAAAAGGCCGAGCCAGCGAAGAAGGCGCCCGCCAAAAAGGCTGCGGCGAAGAAATAGGTTTCGGCTGTCGATCGACAAAAGGCCGGGTGGAGGATGCTCCGCCCGGCCTTTTTGTTTCAGAACGGCGCCTCCGCGCAGGCACGGGCCGCTATCGGTAGCTCAAGGTCGCCAGCGGCCCCGCCTGCGCGGCGGCGACGGACACCCTCAGATCACGTCCATATTATAGCAATGCCAGCTGAAGATCGCCGCGGCGCCGCGGTGCGGGCGCCAGGCTTCGGCAAGTTCGCGCGCCTGCTTCTCGCTCGGCCGCGCGCCCAATTGCAGGATGCGACCGACCGCCTCCTGCACCGCCAGGTCGCCTGCGGGCCAGATGTCGGGGCGGCCTTCGGCGAACAGCAGATAGATTTCGGCCGACCAGCGGCCGATGCCCTTCACCCGCGTGAGCAGCGCGATCGCTTCCTCATCGTCGGCGGGCAGCGCGTCGAAGGTCAGCTCGCCGTCGAGAATCAGTTGCGCGAGGCTTTTGGCATAGCCCTGTTTCTGCCCCGACAGGCCGCAGGCGCGCAGCGTGTCGAAATCGGCGGCGGCGATCACTTCGGCGGGGCAGCCCGCGCCGAATTGCGCTTCCAGCTTGTTCCAGATCGAGGTCGCGGCGGCGACGCTGACCTGCTGCCCGACGATGGTGCGCAGCAACGTGGTATAGCCGCGCTCGCGGATGCGTGGTTCGGGATAGCCGGCGTTGCCGAGCGCGCGGGCGAAATTGGCGTCCCTTGCCGCCAGCGCGTCGATTCCCGCATTCAGCTGCTGCTGGCTGAGGCCCATCGCATATTCTCCTTTTGTTCCCAAGGTTGCTGATAGCAACGCTTGATTTGACTGGCAACGCGCGACATAGCGCATGCGAAACAAATCTATGGGGACGAGCATGGCCAAGCTGATTGTCGTGACGCGCGACGGGACCGAGCATGAGATCGAGGGCGACACCAGCCTGACCGTGATGGAAAATATCCGCGATGCGGGTTTCGACGAACTGCTCGCGCTGTGCGGCGGCTGCTGTTCGTGCGCGACGTGCCATGTCCATGTCGAGGCGGGCGACCGGGACGCCTTGCCCGCGATGAGCGAGGATGAGAACGACCTGCTCGATTCGACCACCGACCGAGACGAGACGTCGCGCCTGTCGTGCCAGATCCCGTTCAGCGATGCGCTCGACGGGCTGAAGGTGCGCATCGCGGCGGAAGATTGACCTATACGTCGCCCCGCCTTCGGGGGGCGACGGTTATTTACTCGCCGTCGCCACCGCGTAGAGCGCGATCGCCGCGGCGTTCGAGATGTTGAGGCTTTCCATCCGTGGCGAGATGGGGAGCCGCGCCAGCACGTCGCAATGCTCCATCACATTGTGCCGCATCCCGTCGCCTTCGGAGCCGAGCACCAGTGCGACCTTGCTGCCGTCGAGCGTTTCGCCGAGCGTCGTTTCGGTATCGCCCATCAGCCCGATGCGCCAATATTGCGCCTCGGCGATTTCCTCCAGCGCGCGCGACAGGTTGACGACGCGCACCCACGGCACGGTTTCGAGCGCGCCCGACGCCGAGCGCGCGATGACGCCGCTTTCGGGCGGGCTGTGCCGGTCCTGCGTGACGATCGCGGCGGCGTCGAACGCCGCCGCCGAGCGCAGCACCGCGCCGATATTGTGCGGGTCGGTGACCTGATCGAGGATGACGAGCGGGCGCCTGCTTTCGGCGTCGACCTCTTCCTGCAAAAGGTCGCCGAGATGCACGCCGTCGAGCGGGTCGACCTCGATCACCAGACCCTGATGCGGCGCGTCGCGCGCGACCAGGCGCGCCAGATCGGCGACATCGGCATAGCTGATCGGGATCACCGGCGGCAGGTCGAGCTGGCCGAGCGCCTCGCGCGTGCCCCAGATGCGCCTGACCGCGCGGTCAGGGTTGGCGAGCGCGGCGAGGACGGCATGGCGGCCCCAGAAGCGCACGGTCTGTCCGCGCTGATTTCCGCCTGACGGGCGGCGGTGACGGGAAAATTGTCTCATGGCCGCGCCTTTCCCATGACTGCCATTGACAGGCAAGCCTCGTTTCGCCATTGGGCCACTTCCCAACGCGGACCCCATGGACAGGTGGCCGAGTGGTTAAAGGCAGCAGACTGTAAATCTGCCCGGGTTTCCGTACGCTGGTTCGAATCCAGCCCTGTCCACCACCGCCCGTTCTCGGAACATCCCCGAAAAGCCCTAGAAATCTCAGAAAACCAAGGGTATTCTGCCTTTCGATGGCCGCCCCTGTTCGCTGCTATTTGTCTACAACCGACAGTGAGTGTGGGGAAGGTGTGGGGAAGGAGGTGGGCTTCCCCACACTGCGGCTCTCTTAATTGACCTCCAGAAATGTGGGGAACGAGAATGGGCAAACTTACGGCGGTGGCGGTCAAGGCCGCTTTGGCGAATCCGGGCACCTATCAGGACGGTGACGGACTTTTCCTGAAAGTTGGAAAAACTGGTGCGGCTTCCTGGCTTTTGCGACTCCAGCGCGATGGCAAACGACAGGATATTGGTCTGGGTAGTGCGAAGCTGGTGACGCTGGCGGAAGCGCGTGCGAAGGCTGCTGAACTCCGCAAGGCTGTAAAGGTCGAGAAACGCGACGTACTGACGGAGCGGAAGGACGAGGAAGCCGCCAAGGTCACTTTCCGCGAAGCCGCTACCCAATATCATTCCGAGAACGAAGCTGGCTGGAAAAGCGATGTCTATGGTCGGCAATGGCTGGCCAGTCTGGAAAACTACGCCTTCCCGAAGCTTGGCGACATGACGACTGGTGGAATCACTGCCGCCGATATCATCTCGGTCCTCACGCCGATCTGGCAGGAAATCCCCGAAACAGCCCGCCAGGTTCGGAATCGGATTTGCGCGGTGCTAGATTACTCCCATGCAAAGGGTTGGCGCTCTTCCGAAGCTCCATCAGGCAATAGCAGCCTCAAGGCAGGGCGAGGGCTGCCGCGACAGATCAAGAAACCGGCAAACCGCAAGGCGATGCCATACGTGGCCGTTCCTCCGTTCCTGACCGCGTTGCGCCGCAAACCATCCTATTCGCGTCTGGCGCTAGACCTTCTCATTCTGACGGGCGTTCGCTCGCAGGAAGTGCGGCTCGCGAAATGGGACGAATTCGATCTGGACCAGCGCCTTTGGACAATCCCAGCCGAACACATGAAGCGCAGCAGGGCGCACATCGTGCCGCTTTCAGAAGCGGCCTTGGCGGTGCTTGTGAAGGCGGACGCAATGCGGCTTGAGGGAGCCGAAGTGGTATTCCCCGGCATGACGGGAAAGGCGATGTCCAACATGACGCTGCTCAAGGTCATGCGCGACATGCAGGAGCCGTTCCACGTCCACGGTTTCCGCTCCAGCTTCACCGACTGGGCGGCGAACGAAGGCTTCCCCAATGCGGTCGTCGAAGCGGCACTGGCGCACAAGACGCCTGACGCTGTACAGGCCGCCTATCGCCGCACCACATACCTTGGCACGCCGGATAATCCCGGTGCGCGCGTGAAGCTGATGGAAGCGTGGGGGAATTATTGCGCGGGTACTGCCGGAGCAAATACGCCGATCAATGAAGGCGGCTAATCTGACGCTGGTCATGCAAACAGCGATTAGCCTTGGTTAGCCCGACAGCCATATTGCTGGGCGAGCATTTTCTTCCCATCGAGCGCAGCAAGCTCTGTCCGCATGGCCCCAAGCATCTGTGTTTCCAAAGTGCCGCTATTGGCTTCCCTCAAGGCATCGATCTGAGTTCGGTATTGGGCGACAGTATTCTCATCTAGCGTGAAAGGACACTCTTCGTATGGCCATTCGTTCTCACCGGTGCCGTATGTCGTTGTGTCTACGAATGAGAGGCGGCTCATGGTTCTCAAACCGCCACTGCAGTTTCGGTCACCTTGATAGAGATCGAGGCCCCGAACCGGACCGTCGAATCCTTCAGCCGCCCACCATCGAGCGCATCCGGCTGGGACATTATTGTCAATCGGCGTTCAATCGGGACCCCCTATCGGCGCGCAAAAGGGACCCCCTTGCTGAGATGGTGGGTGGTTGATGCTGGGCGCGGTTTTCGCGCTGCTGGCGGCGTAGGGAGGGCGTAGCCCGACCGGAGGCGTCAGCAGCGCGAAGGCGGTTTTCTGGCTGGGTCAGCTGCGGTTTTTGAAGCGCCAGCTGTCGTTGCCTGTCTCGACGATATCGCAATGGTGGGTGATGCGGTCGAGCAGCGCGGTGGTCATCTTGGGATCGCCGAACACGGTGGGCCACTCGCCGAAGGCCAGGTTGGTGGTGATGATGACCGAGGTCTGCTCGTAGAGCTTGCTGATCAGGTGGAACAAGAGCTGCCCGCCGGATCGGGCGAACGGCAGATAGCCCAGCTCATCAAGCACCACGAGGTCGAGCCTGCCGAGCTGGGCGGCGATGGAGCCGGCCTTGCCGATGCGGGCTTCTTCCTCGAGCCTGGTGACGAGATCGACCGTGTTGAAGTAGCGCCCGCGGGCCCCGGCACGCACGACGCTGGCGGTGATCGCAGTGGCCAGATGGGTCTTGCCGGTCCCTGTGCCGCCGATGAGCACGATGTTGCGGCGACCGGGCAGGAACGAACCTGTGTGCAGGGAGCGCACCAGCTCTTCGTTGATCGGGGTGCCCTCGAACGCGAAGGCGTCGAGGTCCTTGATTACCGGCAGCTTGGCTGCGGTCATGCGGTAACGGATCGAGGCGGCATGACGATGCGCGGCTTCGGCGCGCAACAGATCGGTCAGGATCTCGTGGGTCGTGCGCTTGCGCTGCAACCCGGTGGTGACCGCCTCGTCGAAGGCTCCTGCCATGCCCTTGAGGCCGAGCGAGCGCATCGCCTCGATCATCTCATGCCGCTGCATGGAGGCCTCGCACCGTATCGTAGCGCGCGCAGTCCGCGATCGGCGGGTGGCTGAGCTTGAGATCGGCGACCACATCCAGGGGGCGCTCGGATGGCGGGTCCCGGTATCGGGCCAGGATGTTGAGGATGACCTCGTCGCTGACAGCACCGCTATCAAGCGCCTCCCGGATCGCGGCCTCGACCGCTTCCAAGCCATCGGTCATTACCGATGCCAGCACGCGCACGAAGCGGCGGTCGGCGTCATCACCGCCGCCCAGCTTGCGCCGCAACCGCGTCAGTGCCGGTGGCAGGTCCCACCCCTGGAAGGGTGCGCCGTTCCGCAAGGCCCCAGGCTTGTGCGCCAGCACTGGCAGGTAATGCCAGGGATTATAGATCGTCCGGTCGCGGCCGAAGTGCCGGGCATGCTCGGCGATTACCTCGTCGCCTAGGCGCACGACGATGCGGTCGGCATAGGCGCGGACCTGAACGGCCCGCCGCGCCGCCTTGGCCATGACCGAGTAGCGGTTACGGTCGAAGCTGATCAGGCACGTGCCGGTCACGGCATGGGTGGTCTCGTGGAAGCCGTCGAAGGGCGCCAGCATCGGCTGCAGGGCTGGCCGCTCGAGCTCCAGCGCCTCGGCGACGGTCAGCTCCTTCTGCTCGGGATGGGCGTGCGTTGCGGCCCAGCGCAGGCACTCAGCCTCCAGCCACCCGTTGAGCTCCTCGATGCTGGCAAAGCGCAGGCGAGGCTGGAAGAAGCGGCCCCGGATGGTCTGCACCTGGTGTTCAACCTGACCCTTCTCCCATCCCGCCGCCGGCGAGCAGGCCGTGGGCTCGACCATGTAATGATCGGCCATGACCAGAAAGCGGCGGTTGAACACCCGCTCCTTGCCGACGAACACGGTGGTGACCGCGGTCTTCATGTTATCGTAGATGCCGCGCAGGGGAACGCCGCCGAAGAAGGCAAAGCCGCGCGCATGGGCGTCGAACACCATCTCCTGCGTCTCGCGCGGATAGGCCCTGACGTAGACCGCGCGCGACGCGCACAACCGCATCTGCGCCACCTTCACCCGCATCGGCTTGCCCGCGATCTCCACATCCTCGTGGCTCCAGTCGAACTGGTAGGCCTCGCCTGGCTTGAACATGAGCGGGATGAACGCGGGCGCCCCATCACCCGCATCCTTGCGCCTCGCTTCCGTCCAGCGCCGGGCGTAGCGCCGGACCGCGTCGTAGGATCCCTCAAAGCCCTCACGGCACAACAGATCATGGATCCGGGTCATGCGCAGCCGGTCACGCCGGTGCCGAGCCTCGTTCTCCATCAACAGCGTATCGAGCCGCTCTTGGAACGGCCCAAGCCGGGGCAGTGGTTGAACCGTGCGGCGATAATCGAACGCGCCTTCCGGCGCCCGGATCGCCTTGCGAACCACCTTGCGCGACAGCCGCAGATCGCGCGCAATCGCCTTGATCGCCTTCCCGCTCGCGTGCTCCCGCCGTATCCGAACAACCGTCTCCACCACCAACATCCCGATCTCACCACCTGGAAAACCAGGCAGCCTGCTACACCATCAGAATGAGGGGTCCCTTTTAGACGCCGATCACCCCGCTAACGGGGTCCCTTTTGCACGCCGGTCCACAGGCGTTCATGTCTTTGTCTCGGGTTCGCAATGGGATTTCTATCGCCCCATTTTCCCTGGCGACACCATCTACAGCTTCAACGGCGACGAGACGTGCGAGGTGAAGCAGTCCGAATTCGCCGGCCGTTCGGTCATTTGCGTGCGCCGCGACGTCAAGATCAACCAGCGCGGCGAAGTCGTCGCCGTCTATCGTATCTTGCGGGTGCTGACCGAGCGCAAGACCGCTGCCAAAAAGGGCAAATATTCGGCAATCGAGCCTGCGACCTACACCGATGAGGAAATGCAGGCGATCGAGGATATCTACGCGCAGGAGAAGGTTCAGGGTGCCGAGAAGCGGTGGTTCGAGAGCGTCGAGAAAGGCGATTCGCTGGGTTTGCAGGCCAAGGGGCCGCTGACCGTCACCGACGTCATCTGCTTCCATGCCGGCGGCTATGGCTTCGTTCCCTACGCGCCGACGGCGAACCGTCTCGCACACAAGAATCGCCAGCGTATCCCGGCCTTCTACATCAAGAATGAATATGGCGTTCCCGACGTCGCGCAGCGCCTGCACTGGGATCCCACCTGGGCACAGGCGATCGGCAATCCGATGGCTTATGACTATGGGGTGATGCGCGAAAATTATCTTTGGCAATATCTCAGCGACTGGGCGGGCGACGATGCCGTCATCACCCACGTCCATGACGAAATCCGCAAGTTCAACTATATGGGCGACGTGCAGCGGGTCACTGGCGAAGTGCTTGCCAAGCGCCAGGAGGGAAAGCAGGGCCTGGTCGATGTGGCCGTCAAGTTCACCAACCAGCGCGACGAGGAAACGGTGCGGGCGACCGCCACCATCGCGTTGCCGACCAGGGACCGGCCGCAGCCGCTGTATCCGGAAGTCCCGGAGGAGCTGGCCGAAAAGGCGGTCAAGATGCTCGCCCGGCACCGCGAACTCGGCGGGGATTGATCCGCTCCTCCATTCCTTCGAAAAGATCGGAACAGAGAGGGGGCTGCCATGTCCGAACTGCTGATCGAAGATGATGCGGGGGTCCGCATCATAACGCTCAACCGGCCCGACCGTTTGAATGCGCTTACCGGTTCGATCATGGCATCGCTTGCCGATGCCTGCGCCGACGCCGCGCGCGATGCGTCGGTGGGCTGTGTCGTCGTGACCGGCGCGGGCCGTGGCTTTTGCGCGGGCGGCGACCTGAAGGAAGGCGGTGCCGACAAGGCCGTGGTGCCGCCGAACGCCGAGGCAGGCAGCCGAACCGAACAGAGTTTCGCCCGGCTGCGCGGCTTTATGGAAACCTCGCGTCTCCTCCATGAAATGCCCAAGCCGACCATCGCGATGGTCAATGGCCCGGTGGCCGGGGCTGGAATAGGCATCGCGGGGGCCTGCGATCTGCGCTTCGCGTCGAAAAGCGCTACCTTTCTGACCGCTTTTGACCGGATCGGGGCGGGGGGCGATTTTGGTTCGACCTGGTTCTGGACCAAGATTCTGGGCACCGGGGTGGCGCGCGAGCTGTTCTTCCTTGGCGAAAAATTGTCGGCCGAGGAGGCGTTCGCCAAGGGCATTTATACGCGCTTGTTTGAAGAAGCGGACTTGCGCCCGGAAACGATGCAGGCCGCCCGCCGCCTCGCCGACGGGCCACGCATGGGCTATCGGTACATGAAGGCGAACCTCAACAATGCGGAAGATTGGGCCTTCGAAGCCGCGCTTGATGCCGAAGCATTGAACATGGGGCTTTCGACCGGCGCAACCGCGTTGATCTGGCGCGAAAAGAAAAAGCGGGAAGAACAGGGCGGTGGCTGAACCCGACCATATTCGCATCGAACGCCGCGAGCATGGAATCGCAGCCGTTGTGGTGGATCGCGCCGACATCGGCAATGCCTCCTCGCCCGAAATGCTGGGCGAAATTCGCGACGCTTTTACGGCGCTTTCGGCCGACCGGGAGGTTCGCGCGATCATCCTCGCGGCCGAGGGAAAGCATTTTTCGGTCGGGGCCGATTTTGCCTTTCTGGGGCGCCTGACCAGCATGGCAGCGACCGAGATCAAGGACACGGTTTACGCCAATTTCCAGGGCGCCGCGCGCGCCATCTATCGTTCGCCCAAACCGACGCTCGCCGTGGTTCAGGGCGCCGCCGTCACTGTGGGGTGCGAGCTTGCGCTCGCCTGCGATTTTCGGATCGCCGCCGACAATGCGATGTTCCAGGAAAGCTGGATCAAGCTGGGCATCATGCCCCCGCTTGGCGGAACTTTCCTGCTGCCCCGCATCGTCGGGCTGGGCCGCGCGATGGATATGTGCCTGCGCGGTCGGCAGGTGCGCGCCGAAGAGGCCTTGGCCATCGGACTGGTCGCCGAGGTGGTGGCAAGGGACGATCTGGGGGAACGCGGCATGGCGTTGGCGCGCGAACTGGCTGCCGCCGCTCCGCTGGGCTATGCGACGGTGAAGCAGTCGCTTCAACGCGCGCTCGAAAGCAGCATGGACGCGGAATGGCAGGCGAATCTGTCCAACCAGGCGTTGCTGCTTGGCAGCGAAGATCATCGCGAGGGGCTGGCGGCTGTAACCGAAAAGCGCGCGCCGCGTTTTCGCGGCGCATAGCGCCCGCGCTAGAGCGGCGTGCAACAGCATCGGCAAACCAGGGTGCGGGCAAGCCCGCCCGGTTTGACCCCCCCCTTCGGCCTCGGTGAAATAATGCGGTACGGCGTCGACAGCGCTGTGCATCGCTGCCCCTTACAAAGCGGGCGTTTTTTGACACAACATATTTGACGTAGTTATATAACTCAGGCATATCGCATTCGATAAGAGGGAGAGCGCGCGATGGATCTGAGCTATGGCGAAGCGGCCGAAGTCTTTCGCGGCGAGGTCCGTGCCTTTCTGGCGTCGCACTGGCCCCCTGCCAATGATCTGCGCGGTGATGATCTGAAGCAATTCGTCCGCGCATTCCGACGCCAGGCGACCGAACAAGGCTATTTGTACCGCGCCATTCCCAAGCGTTATGGCGGGTCGGAACAGCCCGTCGATGTGATCCGCGCGCAGGTGATCCGCGAGGAGTTTCAACGCGCCAGAGCACCGATGGAAGTGGGCGGCAACGGAATGAACATGACCGTTCCGACCTTGCTGGAGAAGGGCACCGAGGAACAGCGCGAGCTGTTCGTCCGCAAGACGCTGGAAGGCGATTATATCTGGGGGCAGGGATATTCCGAACCCGGTGCCGGGTCGGACCTTGCCAGCGTGCGGACCAGGGGCGAGCTGTCGGCGGACGGCAGCAAATGGATCATCAACGGACAGAAAATCTGGACCTCGCAGGGAATGCAGGCGACGCACATGTTCATGCTGGTGCGGACCGAACCGGACGCGCCCAAGCATGACGGCATCACTTATCTGCTCATCGACCTCGACCAGCCGGGCGTGACGCGCCGCCCGATCCGCCAGATGACGGGAGAAGCAGGCGATCACACGTTTTGCGAGTTTTTCTTCGACAACGCCGAAACGCCGGTGGCTTGGCAGGTCGGTGAGCGAGGGCAGGGCTGGTATGTCAGCCGCACCACACTGAAGCATGAGCGCGCGAGCATCGGGGGCGCTGATGGCCTGGGGCGTCAGTTTGCGAAACTGGTCGAACTGGCAAAGGAAGTGAACCGGATCGAGGATCCGCTGGTGCGCGACAAGCTGACGCAGATCGAGGGCTTTGTTTTGTCGCACCGTTATTCCAGCTATCGCATTTTCAGTTGCGCGGCGGCGGGGGACGACCCCGGCCCGGTATCATTGATGATGAAACTGCTGCTGACCGAGATCGGCCACGAAATCGCGTTGCTGGCGCAGGAATTGCTGGGTGAACATGCCTTTGTCGAACCGGTCGGGGCGGGCGGGCGCGGTAGCCGGGGGCCGCGCGGGCCGGAAAAATGGATGGACCAGATCATGGGTAGCCTGGGCAATTCGATCGCGGGGGGCACATCGAATATTCAACGCAATATCATTGGCGAGCGCGGGCTGGGGCTGCCCCGCGACCTTGCGATAAGTGCGGAGCGCTGACGTGCATTTTCATCTGACCGAAGAGCAGGCCGCAATCCAGGAGGCGGTGCGGGGCACGCTGGCGGACCATTGGCCACTGGAGCGCCTCCACGCCTTTGCCAACGGCGATGCCGACTTCGATCCGGACAGCTGGGATGCGCTGATGGCGCTTGGCCTGGGCGGCGTCCTTGCGCCGGACAGCGGCATGGGTTTGCTCGAAGCCGCCCTGGTTTGCGAAGTCGCAGGCGAACGCGCTGCTCCTGGGCCGCTTGTCGGGCAATTGCTGGCGGTGGCGGCCGTTGCGCATTGGGACGATTGCGACGCGGGCCTTCGGGATGCGCTGACCAGCGGGACAGTGACGGTGGCGCTGATGCACGGCGGCAGCAGCTATGTTCCCTGTGCGCGGTCGGCCGGCCAGTTCCTGGTCGTGGATCGCACGCGCGGCGTCCGTCTGGTCGAGGCCGCCGACGCGACGATCGAGCCGGTCCGCGCCAGCGACCGCAGCCGTCCGGCATCGAAGGTAGAGATTGCCGCGGGCGCGGGGCGCTCGCTGTTCGCCGCCGATCATCCGATGACGGCGCGACTTGCCGATGCGGCGCTGGTTCTCGTCGCCGCCGACGCGCTGGGCGGCGCGCAAAGAGTCACCGACATGAGCGTCGCCTATGCCAAGGAACGCGAGCAGTTCGGACAGCCGATCGGCCGCTTTCAAGGCCTCAAGCACCAGCTTGCGCATATGGCGCTCGATGTCGAACCGGCGCGTGCGCTGGTCTGGTACGCGGCCTATGCCTGGGATGCGGAACTGCCCGACGCTGCGCGCGCGGCGGCGATGGCAAAGGCGCATCTGTGCGACATCTACGTCCGCGCAACGCGCGCCGCGGTCGCGGCGCATGGCGGCATCGGATACACATGGGAATATGGCCTTCATTATTGGTTTCGGCGCGCCGCCTTCAATCGGGCCTGGCTCGGCAGCCCCGCCGAACATCGCGCGCGGGCGGCCGGTCTGGCAGGCTGGTAAATGAGCCGGACGGCCGACCATTCCGAACCGGCCCCCGGCGCGCGGCGCCTGCGCCCCGACGATCATTTCACGATCCTTGCCGAAACCGACGCGTCGCCGATGCATGTCGGTGCGCTCCAGCGCGCCGCCATGCCGGATACCGTCCGCGCCACAATTGTCCCGTTCCCATTCTGGGTTCGGGCCGTTTCCTCAACATCCTCTCGCGCCGCAACGGCGACCGGCTCGACAGGGGCGTTATCGCCGATGCCGAAAAAGTCCCCGACGCCGCCCGGATCGCGGCGTTCCTTGTCGCCGCGTTCGACGAACTGGAGAAAATCGCATGACCGACGACCTCGCCTTTCGCCCGGAAGATGACCGCTATCACCAATTGTCGGACGATCCGTATGAAACGGAAACCAATTGGTGGTCGTTCAACATTCCCGAACGCAAGCTCGGCTGCTGGATCCATGCACCCTATTATCCCAACCGCAAGGCCGTGACCTGGCGGATATTCGCCTGGGACGACGAAGGTTATGATCAGGCGCGCATGGCCTATTATCGCAAGGTCGAAGAGGCGCCGATGCCCGACGACCCCGACCTGACCGACATCATTTTCCCCGGCGATGCGAACGGACCCGGCTATTCGCTGCGGATGCTGGAGCCGGGAATGAAATATCATCTGCAATATGAGGATCGCGCGCGCGGTTTTGCGCTGGACTTCACACATGGCGGCCTGCATCCGCCGCATCGCTTTCCGCCCGGCAAGCCGCCCTTCATGGCCACGCCGCACTTTGACCAGCTCGGCCATGTCGAAGGGTGGATGACACTGCGCGGAGAGCGTATCCGCATCGACGGCATCGGGGTGCGTGATCGCACCTGGGGGCCGCGCGGCGGCCCCTATGCCGCAAGCCCCAAACGCTATGCCAGCGACATGGAACGGGTAAAGCGGCCCGGCGGCGCCCACTGGCGCGAGATCGAGCGCGAACGGGGGCGCGGGCGCATCCAGTATATCTTTGGTCACCGCCACGACGGCACCGGCTTTCTGGGTTTTGTGCGTGTCGCCGATGGGGATGCCGACGGCTGGGCGCCGATGAACGCGGGCTGGATTCGCCGCGATGGCTGCTTCGGCAGCCTCGATCCCGCGCGTTCGCGGATGCGGACCTTTCGCAGCCCGAAAACGGGATGGAGCACACATATGCAGGTTGAACTGGTCGACGAACAGGGTCGCGAAATGAAAAGCGAAGGCTTTGCGGTGAGCACGATGAGCGAAGCGGGCTATGGCGTGAACCAGTTGATGCGTTGGGACATCGACGGCGGGATCGGCTGGGGCGAAGACCAGGATGTTTGGAACCCGGCCCATTATGTGCGGATGCTCGATGCGTTGAAGGCGACCGTTTGACGCCATGTTTGGCGAGTTGTCGCTTCCGCTGATGTGTGCGCCGATGAGCATCGCCTCATCGGTTCCGCTGGCCCTGGCTTGCTGTCGGGCCGGGGTCATCGGTGGATGGCAGGGCGGCTCGCTTACGCCGTTCGAAATGTTCGAATCCTATTTGGAGGCGCTGGACGGGATCGGCGGCGCGCCGCCGATCGTCAACCTGCCCGCCCGTTGGGGGCGCGATCCTGCGGCGGCCGAGCGGATCGACTGCCTCGAACGTCATCGCGTCCCGCTTGTCCTGTCCAGCCTCGGCGACCCGTCGGCGCTGGTCGAGCGGGTTCACGGATGGGGCGGACGGGTGATCCACGACGTTACGACGATGAAGCACGCCGAAAAGGCGATCGCGGCGGGCGCCGACGGATTGATGCTGACCTGCGCCGGAGCGGGCGGCCACACCGGTTTTCTGACGCCAATGGCTTTCGTGCCGGCGGTGCGGCGGCGATTCGACGGCTTGCTGATCGTCGCGGGAGGTATCGCCGACGCGCATGGCATCGCCGCCGCGCTGGCGCTGGGGGGCGATATTGCGTGCATGGGAACGCGCTTCATCGCGACGCCGGAAAGCGGCGTGGCCGAGGGACATCGCACCATGATCCCGGCAGTCGGTGTCGATGACATCATGGTTTCGGCGGCGATGAACGGCGTCCCCGCGCATTGGATGCGCCCATCGGTGGAAGCAGTAGGCCTCGATCCAAAGTCGCTTCCGTCGACGCGCACGGCAATGCCCGAAGGGGTAAGGCCGTGGCGCGATATATGGAGCGCGGGCCAAAGTGCGGGCCTGATCGACATGGTCGAACCGGTCGCCGATCTCGTTGCCCGTCTTCGCCGTGATTTCAACGCATTGCCGGCGCTTCCCGATTGGCGGGGGCGGTTGGCGGACATCGCGTTCTAGCGCGGCGTGCTGGACATCTGACCCATCGTCAGCACGATCCGTCCCGCGCTTTCGCCGGTCTCCGCATCCTGCATTGCGGCGCAAAAATCCTCCAGGGGATAGGTTCGCGCGATCGCCGGGCGCAGCCTGCCTTCCGCCGCCAGGTCGAAAATGGCATCACGGTTGGCCTCGCTCCGTCCGGGTTCGAACAGGCCGAACTGCCGCACGTCCACTCCGATCAGGCTCGCTCCCTTCAATAAGGGCAAGTTGGTCCGCAGCGCCGCAATGCCTGCCGGAAAGCCGATGACCAGATGCCGTCCGTTCCAAGCCAGCGAACGGAATGCCCGGTCGGTTGCGTCGCCTCCGACGGGGTCGAACACGACATCGACGCCCTGGCCACCGGTCGCAGCGGTTACCGTCGCGCGCCAGTCGGGGTCGCGCGCGTCGATCACGGCATCGGCGCCGCCCGCGCGCGCCAGGCTGCGCTTGGTCGCGTTCGACGCCGACGCGATCACCTGTGCGCCAAGATATTTGCCAAGCTGGATCGCTGCATAACCCGTGGCGCCGCCCGCTCCCAGTACCAGCAGCGTCTCTCCCGCAGCCAGCCGACCGCGATCGACCAGCGCATGGCGCGCGGTTGCATAGCTTACCGGGAACACCGCCGCTTCTTCGAAGGACAGGGTTTCGGGCATTTTCCGAACAGTTCGTGCGGGAAGGTTGGCGGCATCGGCGAACAGGCCGCCCCATCCGCTGCCCACCACCTTGTCGCCGACAGAAAGTCCTTCGACGTCCATGCCGACGGCCTCGACGATGCCCGCGCATTCGCTGCCGGGGATATAAGGAAGCGGCGGTTTGACCTGATAATTTCCCGCTGCCGTCAAGACATCGACATAGCTGATACCGGTGGCGCGGATCGCGATCCGAACCTGGCTCGGCGACGGCGGGCCGGGATCATATTCGACCAGCCGATAGGTGTCGGGGGGGCCAAGTGCGCTGGCCATAACGGCGCGGGGCATCAGCGCTGCCCCCCGTCCACGCGGACGAGCGCGCCGGTGGTATAAGAGGATGAGGGGCTCGCGAGCATCAGTGCGGCGGTGACGATTTCCTCGGGGCGGCCGGGGCGTCCCAGGGCCACGGGCTGCACCTCCCGCTTCCATGGTTCCCAGGCGTCCGCGATGTCGGTCAGAAAGGGGCCGGGGCTGATCGTGTTCACCCGCACTTTCGGGCCATATTCGCGGCTGAGCGACACGGTCATCGCATTGAGCGCCGCCTTTGCCGCGCCATAGGGCACGACTTTCGGCAGCGCCATCAATGCCCCGGTCGAGCTGACGTTGATGATACAACCGCCATCGCCTTCGCTCATCCGGTGCGCGATCTGGCTCGCGAGGCGGAACGGACCCTTGAAGTTCAGGTTCATCACCGAATCGAACAGCTTTTCCGGTATTTCGTGGCTGGCGCAGGACGGCGACATTCCGGCATTGTTGACCAGAATGTCGACGCGCCCGAATGCGGCGTAGGACGCGGCGATCAATCCGTCGATCTCGTCCCAGCGGCCGCAATGGGCACTGTGGGCCAGGGCTTTGCGACCAAGCGCGCGGCATTCTTCGGCAATGGTTTCGCAATTGTCCAGCTTGCGGCTGGCGACGATGACGTCGGCGCCGCGCTCCGCAAACGCCTTTACCATCCGATAGCCAAGCCCGCGCGACCCGCCGGTGACGAGCGCGACCTTTCCGGTGAAATCGAACAGCGGATCGGGCGTCATGCCGTGTTCCTTTCCCGGATCGCTGCCAGCCGCGTCGGTATATGTTCGCTGGGAAACAGGCCCGATGCGCGCGTTGCATTCTTCAGATGAGCTTTGGCGACCTGTACCTTGTGCACCTCGGTTGGTCCGTCGGCCAGGGCGAGGGCGGGAAGGCCCATCCACATATCGGCGAGCGGCGTTTCGAGCGTCATGCCCAGGCTTCCGTGCATCTGGATCGCGCGCTGGACGATGTCGTGACAGACTTTTGCCATCTGCACCTTGCACATCGCGATATGCGTGCGCGCGGCGCCGTGGGGCTCGCGACCGCTTTCCACCTCATCGATGATCCACGCGGTCTTGAGCACCAGCAGGCGGAACTGTTCCAGCTCGATGATCGAATCGGCGATCGCTCCCTGCACGAACTGATGTTCGCCAAGCTGCTTGCCCTGGGTGTGGCGTGAGACCGCGCGTTCCAGCATCATGTCGATCGCGCGCTGGCATTTGCCGACCGTTCGCATGGCGTGGTGGACACGGCCGCCGCCCAGCCGCGCCTGCGCGACCTTGAACCCCTCGCCGGGGTTGCCCAGCATCGCGTCCAGTGGAACCCGCACGCGATTATAACGGATATAGGCGTGAATGCCGTCGTCGTCGCCCCGGCGATCCCCCATCGTCTGGGAATGGCGGATGAATTCCAGTCCGGGCGCATCGGCGGGCACGATCAGCATCGACATTCGCCCGTGCGGCGGGTTTTCGGGATTGGTCACGACCATCACGATGAGAAAGGCGGCGAAGCGCGCATTGGAGGAGAACCATTTCTCTCCCTCGATCACCCACTCGTCGCCCTCGCGCCACGCGCGGCAGGTGAACTCCTTGGGATCGGCCCCGGCCTGCGGTTCGGTCATCGAAAAGGTCGATACGATTTCACCGTCGATCAGCGGCTTCAGGTAGCGGGCCTTCTGCTCGTCGGTGCCGAACATCGCCAGGATTTCGCTGTTCCCCGTATCGGGCGCGGCGGTGCCGAATATGGTGGGCGCCCAATAGCTGCGGCCCAGAAGTTCGTTCATCAGCGCCAGCGTCAGTTGACCATATCCGGGTCCGCCCAGCTCGGCGCCCAGATGACAGGCCCACAATCCCTGCGCCTTCACCTCCTTTTGCAATGGTTTCAGATGCGCGCGCGCCTTGCGGTCGGTTACGTCATAGGGAGCGCCGTGACCGGGGAACAGCATGTCCATCGGCTCGCATTCGCGGCGGACAAACGCTGCCATCCAGTCCAGCCTCGCCTGCAAGTCCGGTTCGATGCGAAAGTTGATCATGTCTGCTCCTGCTATTCCGGCGGGACAGGGTTAGCCGACCAGTCGGATCAGCTTTTCGGCTTCGGCAAAATTGCCGCGCACAAGCCGGTCGAAGAAGTGGCCTGTTTCGGCGCTTAGAATGCCCTTGGCGGCCTGCGCGACCTTATATTCCAGGATACAGCCACCCTTGAACATCGCCAGCACCAGATAATAATCGAAACTCGCCATGTCGCGCCCGGTGCCGACGGCATAATGCGCCATCAATTCCTGCCGCGATGGCCAGTGGTCCACATTGTACAGCGCCTTTTCAGGCACATGGCCCGGAAATCGATCGTCGCAGATGCCGTTGCAGAACCATGCCAGATCGAGCAGCGGGTCGGCTATGGTTGACAATTCCCAGTCGATCAGCGCGGCAAGGCGGCATGGCGGGTCAAAGGCAAACAATGCATTGGGCGTCCCGACATCGCCGTGGATAATACCGGGCCGGAAATCGTCCGGCGCGTTCGCGCGAAGCCAGTCGCGAGCGAGCGCATAGCCGGGCAGCTCACGCCATTCGAAATCATAGAGTTGGCGATAGCTTATGATCTGACTTTCCCAGCGATCGACCTGTCGCTCCAGAAAATTATCGGGCCGCCCGAAATCGTCGAGACCGACGGCGCGGTAATCGACATTGGCGAGCGCGATCAGCCCGTCGACCATCGCAAACGGGATCTCGCCGGCATGGGGAGGCTTGTCGAACGGCGGGCGGTCATGAATGCGCCCGTCGCAAAGGGCGCCAGACCATCCGTCGACACGGTCCATGACATAAAAGGGCGCGCCGATGACGTCCGGGTCGGCGCAGCTTGCATGGCAGACGGGATGCGGCACATCGGTGCCGTTCAGCGCGGTCAGCACCCGCGCTTCGCGCAAGATGCTCTTCGCGCTGCCCGGCGGCGGGACGATCGGCGGACGGCGAAGGACCAGCGTCCGGCCACCGCGATCCAGCGACAGAATGACGTTCGAGGTGCCACCATGGATTTTTCCGATCGCCAGCGGCCCGTGCCCCAGCGCGGGAACATGCACGTCGAGCCATGCGGAAAGCCGGTCGGAATCGGCCAGGGCGCGCAATTCGCTCATCGGTCGCGCGCGCGCAAATAGGTTTCGATCCCCTGGCGTATCTCTTGCAACCGGTCGGCCGCGTCGGCGAACATTTCCCCGTCGATCCGCGCGAGTATATCGGTCGTCACCGCCTGCGCGCGGTCATGATCCGCCGCCTTGAGCGCGCGCCCGGCATCGGTCGCGATGATCAAGGACGCGCGTTTGTGATCGGGATTGTCGGCAAAGTCGATCAGGTCGAGCGCGGCGAGGCGGTTCGCCGCCCGCTGCACCACCTGGCGCGGATGCCCCAGGCTGCGGCCGATCTGCGCCACCGTGGGCGGCGTCGCGGCGTTGACCACGGCGGTGAGCACCGTCAGCTCCATTTCGGCCAATCCGCTCTGCGCGCGCGTGTCGGCGTAGAGCGCCCGCATCCGTCCACGCAGCCGGGCAAGCTCGTCGGCGAATCGTTCGAAATCGGAGAAGCGCGGTGACATGACACCTTAATGTCAAAATGACATCAAGGTGTCAAATTATTCGGGCGCGTAACCATCGGCCGGAACAGCGACGCCTTGGTCTGCCAGTCGATCCGCACCCGCCGCCTTGCGAAACGCCAGCCCTCGGCGGTGCGGACGATCCGGTCGTCATATGTGCCGCTGTGATCGGGGCCGAAATTGCTGTGGACGCAGAAATAGCTGCGCGCGGTGGCGACATCGCCATCGACAATGATCAGCGGATTGGTGATGTGATGCCGGATGAAGGTCAGCCGCCGGTCGCGCGTGCCTGAAGACAGGGACGCCTTGATCGCCGCCGGACCGCATGGCGCGGCGCCCGGATATTCCAGCACCCCGTCGGGCGCAAAGCAGGCCGCCAGATCGTCGATACGCCCCCGGTCGCCGTGGTAGGTATAGCGTGCCAGAAGGTCGCGGATCGCGTCGCGGTCGCTTGCCAGATCAGGCATTGAATGCAAGCTCCAGTCCCGGCTCGTCCCAGCGCAGTTTCGCGAGCCGCCCCGAACTCGACAGCGTTACATAGGCGTCCCGCATGTCTGTGCCGCCGAAGGCAATGTTGGTAACGTAACGTTCGCCCGGAATGCCGAACTTGTGCATTGCGCCGTCGGACGTGATGGTCGAAATGCCGCCCTCGTAAAGCGTTGCGACACAGATATTGCCGGCGGCCGTTACCGCCAGACTGTCGAAACCTACCGGCCCCGGAGCGGTTGCCACCCATTCGGGCCTCTGTTCTTCGGGGGCCCGCCGGTAGCGCCAAAGGCGCGCCTGATGGGTGTCGGCGACATAGACATGCGCCCCATTGGGCGACAGGCCGATGCCGTTGCAGGAGATGGCGTGGCGGTCGATCGCGGCGACATGCGAACCGTCGGGAAGCGCCGTGAACAGCCCGCTCGCCGTGCGGATGCCGTCATGCGTCTTGCCAAGGTCGGTGAACCACATGCGCCCGTCCGAGTCGAAAACAATGTCGTTCGGCGCCTCCAGCGCCACACCGTCGCAATGGTCGAAAAGCCGTTCGGCGCGACCGCTCGACAGGTCCACTCGCTCGACCCGGCCCTCATGGCCCGGACCGCGGGCATTCTGAAACTTGTCGAGATCCAGTCCGCCATTGTTGCAAACATATAGCGCGCCATCGGGACCGATCGCGGCGCCATTGGGCCCGCCGCCGATCTCGCACAGCACTTCCTTGCGGCCGTTCCAGCAGCGCGTGATACGCCCGCCCGCAAGCTCGACGACGATCACCGACCCATCGGCCATGACCACCGGTCCCTCCGGAAAGGCAAGGCCATCCGCAACGATTTCCATGTCGGCTCCTATATAACCTAGTTAGTCATGTCTTGACATGCAGAGGGTCAAGGCGCAACCCTTGGCGCGAGGGAGAGAGCCTTGCCAATACCGGCCCATCATATTGTGGCGACCCCGCCGCCATTCGAAGCGCCCCCCTATCCGGGCGACATTTTTGCCGGTCAGACGGTGCTGGTCACCGGCGGCGGGTCGGGCATGGGTCTCGCGATGGCAAAGGCCTTTGCGCAGGGCGGGGCCGATGTCGCGGTGCTGGGACGGAACCTCGACCGGGCACGGGACGGCGCCGAACAGATCGCCGCGCTGGGCGTGCGCAGTCATGCGATAAGCTGTGACGTTCGCAATCCCGATGCCGTGGCGGCAGCCTTTGACGAAGCCGAGGAGGCGCTCGGGCCCATCGGCCTGCTCGCCAACAATGCCGGCGCCAATTTCCCGATCCTGGCAGAAGATATATCGCGCAATGCCTGGAACGCGGTCACGCGGATCGCGATCGACGGGACGTTCCTTTGCTCCAGCGAATTCGCCCGGCGCCGCATCGCGCGCGGTGAGGGCGGGGCGATCGTCAACAACAGCGCCCAATATATCTGGACCGGCTTTCCGGGCGATGCCCATAGCGCCGCCGCCAAGACCGCGCAGGCGACGATGACGAAGCGTCTGGCCGCCGATTGGGCGCCATATGGCATTCGCGTCAATGCAATAGCGGCGGGTTTCTTCCCCCATGCCGATTCGGTTTCGGGTCGCAGCGAGGATGGCGTGGAGCCGTTGCAGGCGATGATCCCCGCGGGCCGCACGGGCAGCATATGGGAGTTTGGCTGGTTGTCCGCGATGACCTGTACCCCGTTTTTCGGTGAAATGACCGGACAGGTGATCGTGCAGGACGGTGGCGAAAGCCTGCGTAGATCGCTGATCATGCCCGACTTCATTCCGCCGCGTGAGCGGGCTGACGGCCCGTGGGGTTGGCAATGAACGGCTGGCTTGCCGGAAAACGCGCCCGGATCGAAGGGGACGCGCCTGCCATTACGGCGGCGATCGAGGCCGCCGGGGCGGTGCTGGTCGCCGATGGCGAAGGCGATTGCGACATCTGGGTCCACATCGCGCCGCATTCCGAAATCAAGCGCGCGCACGAGATCGGGTACAGCGAATGGCGCGCCAACCTGGACGCCGGGCTCGACCGGCGATTTCTTGGTGCCCAGAAATTTGCCGCCGAATGCCGGAAGCGCGGGCGGGGAGGAGCTGTCCTGTTTGTCGGCGCGCCCGAACAGGCGCTGGGCGCCGATCATGCGGCGGCAGCGGGCGCGCTGGGCAATCTGACCAAGACGCTGGGCGTCGAATGGGCGCGCGACGGCATTCGGGTGAACAGCATATTGACGCGGACCTCCGAAGAAACGCTCGGCCATCTCGCGGCCTATCTGGTCAGCGACTATGCCGCCTATGTCACCGGGGCGGTGATGGGGGTCGATCTTGATGACTGATCGACTGCGTCTCGACGGACAGGCGGCGTTCGTGACCGGCGGCGGGGGCGGTATCGGCCGCGCCATTGCGATCCGGCTGGCCGAAGCAGGGGCGAATGTTGCGATCCTGGACATTATTGCGGAACGGGCGGAGGAAACGGCGACCCGCATCCGCGAGACGGGCGCGCGCGCGCTGACGTTTCCCGCCGACGTCATGGAGAGTGATGCCCTCCGCGCGGCGATTGACCAGGCGGCCGCCGCATTCGGACGGCTCGACATTTTGGTCAACAATGCGGGCGGCGTGTCGGCGCGACCCTTTCTCGAACAAAGCGAACGTTCGATGCGAAAGCATATCGACATCAACCTGATGTCGATGCTGGTGGCGACGCAGGCGGCGGCCCGGCATATGGTTGCGGGCGGAAAAGGCGGTTCGATCATCAACGTCGCCAGTATCGAGGCGACCCGCGCGGCGCCGAATTTCGCGGTCTATGCGGCGTGCAAGGCAGGGATGTTCAGCTTCACCCGGTCGATGGCGCTCGAATTGTCGGGCCATGGCATTCGCGTCAATTGCCTGGCCCCCGATCACACGGTCACGCCGGGCAATCAGGGAAATCGCGCCGGGCCGGTCGATCCCGCGACATGGCGCCAGCGCAGCGACGATGAGGTCGATGCGATGAATCGCCTTATCCCGCTTGGCCGCGAAGGCATCGACATGGAATGCGGCGACGCGGCGCTTTTCCTGTCGAGCAGGATGGCGAGCTATATCACGGGCATCCTCCTGCCGGTTGATGGCGGAACCTGGGCTTCGTCGGGCTGGGTGCGCGGTCAGACGGGCAAATGGACCTTGAACGAGGGATTGTCCTTTGGGGGCTGAGCGCGGGCGGAAGCAGCCGCATTGCGGGGGCGCCGGAAAGGCCTTAAAGGCACGATCTGGTCCGCACGGAATGACGGCGTATCGGCACAAGGGGCAAGATTTTGCAGATGGATAATGGCAACGCGCGAATCCGGGTTCCGAAAACGTCGGAACTGGTCGCCGACCAGATCAGGGCGCAAATCATCCGCGGCGAACTTCAGGAAGGTGACTCGCTGCCCCCCGAAGGAACGTTGATGGCGACCCTGGGCATTTCGCGCCCGACGCTGCGCGAAGCCTTTCGCATCCTGGAGGCGGAAAGTCTGATCAGCGTGGTGCGCGGATCGCGAAGCGGCGCGCGGGTGCATCAACCCTCCACCGAACTTGTGTCCCGCTACGCCGGATATGTGCTGGAATCGCAAGGGACGACCATCGCCGATCTGTATGCGGCGCGGCTGGCGATCGAACCCACTGTCGTGCGCTGGCTTGCGACATCGAAGGGGCAGACCCCCGGCATGGCACGGGTGAAGGACATATTGGCCGAACTGGAGGATATGCTCCAGACCGACCGCCACGCCGAGTTCGTCGACAATATCGCGGTTTTTCACCAGGCCTTGGTCGAAGCGACGGGCAACAACACGCTGAGTTTCATGAACCGGATGTTGCTCAACCTCGCACGCAATCATCAGAATGATTATCAGCGCCGCCATCCGCGATCGAACGAGGAGAAGTACAAGAGCCTGCGCGCCGGTTTCAAATCCTATGTCAAACTGGTCAAGATGATCGAAGAAGGCGATGTCGAAGGCGCGGTGGCGCACTGGCGCCTTCACCTTCGCAACGCCAATGAAACCTGGGCGCAGCGCGGTGAGGGCGAGCGGATCGTCGATTCCCTGCACGCATGACGGCATCGTTCATCGATGCGATGATCGCGGCGGCGGCGCGTGCGCCGCAGGCGTCGCTGATCGTCGCATCGGACATGCGCCCGTGTGATACCACGCTCGGTGAGGTCACGGCGGCGGGGCGCCGCATGGGAAGCCGGATGACCAAGGCGGGAGTTCGGCCTGGTGATGTGGTCGGCTGTATGCTCCCCAATTGGCGCGAATGGCTCGTCGTCGCGGTTGCCGCGGCACAGGCTGGCGCGGTCATGCTGCCGATCGTCACCATCTATGGTGCAAAGGAACTGGCGTTTATCCTGCGTCAGTCGAAGGCGCGCTGGCTTTTTACGCCCGACCATTTTCGCGGCACCGATTATGGGCGCCTTGTCGCCGAATGCGGCGAATTGCCGATGCTCGAACGGCATATCCGTGCCGGAGAGGATTTCGGTGCGCTGGAAAGCGACGGGGCGATGGCGGACCCTGTACCGTCTGATCCCGACGAACTCGCGCTGCTGGTATATACGTCGGGGACCACCGCCGATCCCAAGGGGGTGATGCACAGCGCGCGCACTTTGCTGGCCGAGATGGCCTCGATGCGGGAAATGCGGCGTGAGAAGGACGAGGATATTGTCATCTCGCCCTGGCCTCCCGGCCATGTCGCGGGCGCGCTGTCGATGTACCGCTTTCTTTGCCAGGGAACGCCGCTGGTGCTGATGGATCAGTGGGACGCAGCGCTCGCCGCCGAGCTGATCGATCGCCACAAGCCGACCTCCTCGTCGGGAACGCCCTTTCACCTGTCGGGCTTGCTCGCGGCGGCCGACGTCCATGGCCATGACCTCTCTTCGCTCCGCCAGTATCTGGTCGGTGCGGCGCCGGTTCCGTCCTCGCTTGTCGAGCGCTGTCAGGGGCAGGGGCTCGCCGTCTATCACTGCTATGGATCGAGCGAGCATCCCACCGTGACCTCCGGCACCGTCGACGATCCGCTCGACAAGCAGCTCCACACCGAAGGCCGGGCGATCGCGGATTGTGAAATGCGCTTCGTCGATGACGACGGCAACGATGTGCCCGCCGGTTGCGATGGCGAAATCTGCACGCGCGGACCCGACCTCTTCCTGGGCTATCTTGACCCCGCATTGAACACGGACGCCTTCCTTCCGGGGGGCTGGTATCGTACCGGCGACATCGGCCGCCTCGACGACGACGGTTATCTGCTGATTACCGATCGCAAGAAAGACATCATCATCCGCGGTGGCGAGAATATCTCGTCAAAGGAAGTCGAAGCGCTGCTGCTCGCGCATCCGGCCATCGTCGATGCGGCGGCGGTGGCGGCGCCGGACGACCGTATGGGCGAAGTGGTCCGCGCCTGCGTCGTTCTGGCGCCAGAAGCGACGCTGACGATCGACGAATTGCGCGAACATTTCTTCGCGGCCGGCATTGCGAAACAAAAGACTCCCGAACGGCTGACCATCCTGCCCGAGCTTCCGCGCAATGCATCGGGCAAGGTGTTGAAGCATGAATTGCGCCGCTGTTCCTGAACCGGCGCCATCGAGCGTCAATTCCGCATGATGAAGCCGCCATCGACGTTCAGCGCCTGCCCCGTGATCCAGTCGCCCGCGGGCGAGCAAAGGAGCAGGAGGGCGCCGACCAGATCCTGGGGCTCGCCGCGCGGCTGTTTGACGACGCGCGCCATCGCGGCCTGGACGAAGGGGCTGTCCTCGGGGGTCAGTGCCTTGCCCGCGTCCGACATGGTCATGCCCGGCGCAATCGCATTGACGTTGATGTTCATCCGTCCGAGTTCGGTGGCAAGCGTCGTGGTCAGCCCCAACAGGGCGACCTTGCTGATGCCATAGGGCGTTTGCGCGGGAAAAGCGCCAGCGGACAGCTGGTTGACGATCTTGCCGCCGCCGCGCGCCTGAAACAGCGGGACGGCGGCCTTTGAACAGATCAGCGCACCGGTAAGGTTCACGCGCATCAAGCGTTCGAAATCGGCGATGCTCGTCTGGATCGCGGGCGTCCCGACGGCTTCGACCATCAACGCCGCATTGTTGACCAGAATGTCCAGTCCGCCAAAAGCCGACCGGGTTGCCTCCATCATTGCCGCAACCGATGCTTCGTCGGCGATATCGACCTGAATCGCGAGCGCGGTGCCGCCGCCATCGTTGATTTCGGCCGCGACGCGCTCGGCGCCTTCCTTGTTCAGATCGGCGACCACGACGCTCGCCCCGGCATTGGCGAGGCCGACGGCATAGGCGCGTCCGATGCTGTTGCCGCGCCCGCCCGCGCCGGTGACGATGGCGACCTTGCCGTCCAGATCGAACCGGGCATTGGTGAAATCCGGCATGCTTACGCCTCCTGCTTCGGAAAAATCGGGGCGCCGACGCCGATGGTCACGGTCTTGTAGTGAAGGAACTCGTCGATCCCGGCCTTGCCGCCTTCCTTGCCAAAGCCGGAGATGCCGATGCCGCCAAAGGGCGTATGCGGATTGATCTGGAAACCGCCATTATTATAGACGCCGCCCGCGTTCAGCCGCTCCGACAGGCGATGCACCCGCTGAAGGTCGTTCGACTGGATATAGGCAGCCAGGCCATATTCGCTGTTGTTTGCAATGGCGACGGCTTCATCCTCGTCATGAAATTTCATGACGATGACCGCCGGCCCGAAAATCTCGACCTGACTGATCTCATGATCCGGATCGGCATCGACGATCAGCGTCGGTTCGATGAAATTGCCGTCGGCCAGATCGCCGCCGCATCGACCACCGCCCAGTTCGAAGGTGCAGGCATTGTCGGCGCGGGCGCGTTCGAACATGCCCAGGATACGATCGACGGCGGCCTTGTTGATCACCGGGCCGACCGCAACCGTCGGGTCCATCGGATCGCCAACCTTGAACTGCGCAATGATCGCTTTCAGGCGGGCGACGAAATCGTCATAAATGTCGGCGTGGACGATCTGCCGCGTTGGCAGGGCGCAGCCCTGGCCGGACAGGCACCCGACGGTCCAGAAAACGGCGCGTTCCGCCGCCGCCTGAAGGTCACAGTCGGGAAAGACGATGCTGGCGGATTTTCCACCCAGTTCCATCACGCTGGGCTTGATCTCTTCGGCGCAGGCGGCCAGAATCTTGCGCGCGGTGATCGGCCCGCCAGTGAAGCTGATCTTGCGGATTTTCTTGTGCCGGACGATTGCTTCGCCGCACGCGGCATTGCCCGGCAAGATCGACAATACGCCGTCCGGTACCCCCGCCTCGCGGCACAATTGCGCGAACAGTTCGGGAGCAAAGGGGGTGATTTCGGCGGGTTTGCAGATGACGCAATTGCCCGCGGCCAGCGCCGCGCACACCTTCATGCACAGGGAGATCAGCGGCCCGTTCCAGGTGATGATGATGCCAATGATCCCGATCGGTTCGGGCACCGAATAGGAAAATTCGCCGCGCGTATCGAAGGTGCTCATCAATTCGCCGGTCAGCTTGTCGCACCAGCCGGCATAATAGCGGGTCCAGGCGACGGCCGTGTCGACCCCGCGCTCGCCGACCATCAGCGTGGTGCCGCCGTCGAGCGCCGCCATTTCGGCAAGTTTCGCCTTGTTGGCGTCCAGCAGGTCGGCAAGGCGGTTCAATATGTCGCGGCGCGCCTCCGGCCGCGTTCGCCGCCACTCATCGCGCACGGCTTCGGCTCTGGCGACAGCCTCTTCGACTTCCTTGGCCCCGGCGAGGGGGATGTCGGCCTGCACCGTCTGTTTGACCGGATGCAGGTGCGAATGCGTCCCACCCGTGCCGCTCGTGCGTTGCTCATGTCCCAGATGCAGATGCACCGCGGGTGCTGCGCTTGCCATGCTCTTTTCTCCCAAAATTATGTCAGGCGTCCCACGCCAGATGCAAATGTTCGAGGGCCATCACGCTGCCGCCGCGACAGCTTTCGTCGCCGGTTTCAACCTGGCGGAAGTGGCCGATCCGGCTGAACCAGGCGCGATAGAAAATGATCAATTCCATGCGCGCCAGATGCAGCCCCAGGCAGGTGTGGATTCCCGATCCGAAGGCGGCGTGGCGATAGAATTGGCGCTCGACCGACACCGTGGCGGGGTCGGGATTGAGCGCTTCGTCCCAGCCGACGAGCGGCAGGGGAGCAAGGATGCAATCGCCGGCGCGAAGCTGTGCGCCCTCCAGCTCCGTATCCTGAACGATGTAGCGCGGCGTCGCGACAAAGGCATAGCGTCGCAGCAATTCCTCGACCAGATCGGGGATCACGCCCGGATCGTCGATTGCCCGCTGCCGCAAGGCGCTGTCATGCGCCAGGTGGCGCATTCCGAAGCTCATCGCATTTGTGACCGTATCCAGCCCGGCAAGGAACATCAGGAAACCGATCGACATCAATTCGTCGAATTGCAGGCGTCGGCCGTCGACTTCGCTGACGATGATCTTCGAAATCATGTCGTCCTCTGGCGCCGCCATCCGCGCCTGGATCAGCTCGGCGATATGGCCCAGAATGCGCTGCGCGAGCAGGTTGCGCTCCTCCGGGCTGGCGCGGGCGCCGAAAAAATCCACGACCAGATGCCGGAACTCGTCAAAGCGTTCCATCGGAAAGCCGAACAATTCCATGAACACGGCCACCGGCAGCCGCGAGGCGACGGCGGCGACGAATTCGCATTCGCCCGCGTCCGCCACTTCGCTCAGCAGGCGGTCGGTCCATTCGGCGACGCGTCCTTCCAGCGGTTCGATCGCCTTGGATTCAAAAAAAGGGCGCAGCATCTGTCGATATGGCCGGTGCTCGGGCGGATCGAGCATTTCGGGAATCATCTTCGGCTGGTTGGGGTTTGGGGGAATCGACAGATAGCGGCTCGAAAATATCTCCGGGTGCCGCACCACATGCTGCACCGACGCGCCGGTGTTGCAGACCCAATGGCCGCCGTGGGCGTTGGTCCAGAATACCGGCGGCGCGGTTTCCTTCAGCTCCCAATAGCGTGCGTGACAATCGGCAAGGATGCCGGGATCGGCGATATAATCGAATTCGAACACCGGCGAACGCGCCGGTTGCACGGGCGACTCACTCATCTATCCTCTCCTCTTGCCAACAAGTAAACGCACGTTTACATCGGGAGTCAACGGGGAGGCGTCATGGCGACAAAGATTGACCTGCGGCCGCGCGATGCCGACCGGACGCGCGAAGCGATATTGCAGGCAGCGCAGCAGGTGTTTGCCGAGAAAGGTTTCGCCGCAGCGACGATACGCGACATCACTGCGCGTGCCGGGGTGAACCAGTCGCTCGTCAGCCGCTATTTCGGGGGCAAGCTCAAATTGTTCGAGGCCGCGCTGGAGGCGGCGCTGGACGCGCGGTTGATGACCGACCTGCCGAAAGCCCGATTCGGCAAGCTTATCGTGGCGCGCTTCGCCGACGGGGACGGGCGCGTCAGCCCCCTGCCGATGCTGTTTCGCGCAGCCGCCGACGCCGAAGCGCGCGTCGTGGCGCAGCGGTTGCTGCACGAAAGGGTGTTCGAACCGCTGGCGCGGTGGATCGGCGGGGCCGATGCCAGCGTTCGCGCGGCGCGTTTGATGATGATCTCGCTCGGCTTCTTTACGTACCGCGAACAGCTTCCGCTGGCCGGGTTTGCAGGCGCGGTCGATCCCGACCTGCGCCGCTGGCTGGAGGATGAGTTTCAGGCGATCGTCGACAACTGACATCTCAGGCACTGGCCAATAAGGCGCTTCGCTCGGCCGGAATGACGAACTGTAGCAGATGCGCGCGCTTCAGGCACAGATGGGGCAAGGCTTCGTCGGTCATGCCGATCCCGCCGTGCACCTGAATGTTGGCGCGGCTATTTTCCAGCGCGGCCTGGTCGGCGAGTCGCTTCGCCGCCGCCACATGAAACGCCGCTTCATCGGCGTTGGAATCGAGTGCGCACGCCGCATAATATAGCTGCGAACGAGCGACGGCAGCGCGCACGGCCATGTCGGCGCACATATGTTTGATCGCCTGAAACCAGCCGATCGGCCGCTCGAATTGTTCGCGTATCAGGGCATATCCGGCGGCCATGTCACGCGCCGCGTCGGCACAGCCGACCGCGAACGCAGCGGCGACAAGCTGGAGGTGCAGCGCAGCGCGGGCATCGGCAAGCGCATGAGCCGAAGGCGGTTCGTCGAAGCGGGCGACCGTTACGGTAGGGTCGAGCGAAGGCTGCGCGCTCAACGCTGCTGGAAGATCGAAAAGCATTGCGCGACGATCGACAACGCCCAGCGCGGCCGACGCATCGGAGCCGTCCAGCACCCGCAACATCCTGCCCTCGGTCACGGCCAGCGCGACTTTGACCTGGCGGGGTTCCCAGCGCGCGGCGACGGCGCTCGACAGCAGCGCCACCGGCGCTAGAAAGCGGCCCAACTCGGCAAAGACCAGCGCTTCGGTCGCGTGGTCCAGCTCCATTTCGGGGCCGGTCATCGAGGCCCAGCCCATCGCGTCGATCTGCGGCCAAAGATCGCGACTGCGCGAGCGCGCGTTTTCGAGCGGCATATGATCGCGGCACCAGTCGGCGGTGGCGGAAACAAGGGCAATCTGGTCGTCGTTCGGGGTCAGGTCCATCGTGTCACCGGGATTTGGGCAGGCCGAGCAGCCGCTCGCCGATGATGTCGCGCTGGATCTGGGCGCTGCCCCCGGCGATGGTGGCCGCGAAGCCGCGCAGATAATCCGCGACCTCGTCATCGTCGCCATATTGAAAATCGAGCATCGCGGCGCCTTTCAGCCGCACTGCCATGCGTTCCAGCCGTTGCCCGAGTTCCGATGTGAACAGGCGGATTACGGATGCCTCCGGCCCCGGCTGGCCCGTCCGCATGACTTCGGATATGTTGCGATAGGTCATCGCCCGCACCGCCGCGACCTCGGCGCGCATCTGGGCCAGATCGTCGGCGATGCAATCGTCCGCGATCCTGCCGTTCGCGCGCGCTGTAGCGATCAGTTCTTCGATTTCCTGGCTCTGCTTCACCTGATCGGCGATGAAGCCGGTGCCTCGCTCAAAGCTCAACGTGGACATCGCGACTTTCCAGCCATTACCCAGTCCGCCGACGACATTCGCCAGCGGGATGCGGACATCGTCGTAGAACACTTCGGCAAATTCGGTTTGCCCCGACATCTTGCGGATCGGCCGCACGGTGATGCCGGGGGTGTGCATGTCGCATATCACCCAGCTCAACCCCGCGTGCCGCCGCGACCCTTCCTCGGTGCGCAGCACCAGCTCTTGCCAGTCGGCGACATGGGCGAAGCTGGTCCATATCTTGGACCCGTTGACGATCAGCTCGTCCCCTTCGATCCGCCCGTGTGTCCGGATGCCGGCAAGGTCCGATCCGGCACCGGGCTCCGAGAAACCCTGGCACCAGATCGATTCGCCTTTCAGGATGCGCGGCAGATGCCAGGCCTTCTGTTCTTCGCTGGCGTTGAGGATCAGGGTCGGGCCGCCGTGATTGATGCCGACGAAATTGGCGCCGATCCACGGCGCGTGGGCCTTTGCATATTCCTCCAGCCAGATGACCTGCTGAACGATCGACAGGCCGCGCCCGCCATATTCGCTCGGCCAGTTGATTCCCGCCCAGCCGGCGTCGAACAATTGCCGTTGCCACGCCTTGTCGAACACGATCGCCTCGGCGGCGTCGATGGGGCGCTTTTCGGTCGGCACATTGGCGTTCAGCCATTCGCGGCATTCGTCGCGGAATCGGGCTTCATCGGGGGAAAAGCCGATGTCCATCAGCCGCCCTTTCGCGCGCTGCCGATCGCTTCGCCCTTTTGCCGCATGGCCGGGTCGAACCCCGCATTACGCATCAATTCATGGGAAAGGCCGGTGTCCAGCGCCATGCCGTCGGTGTCATAGACCAACCGCTTGTTCTCGGCATTGCTGTGGCGGCTGTTGTCCAGGATCAGCGCGGCGAGTTCGGTCACTTTCGCGTCCAGATCGGCGTCGGCGACGCAATGATTGGCAAGGCCCATCGCCGCTGCCTCGGCGCCGCTATAGGGACGACTGGTGAACATCATCTCCAGTGCCCTGGCCTGACCGATCCGGCGGGGCAGGCGCTGGGACAGGCCCCAGCCGGGGACAAGGCCCCATTTGCCGTGGGTGTCGGCGAAACGGGCGCTGTCGCCGCAGACGATGAAATCGGCGGCCAGCGCAAGTTCGAGGCCGCCGGTATAGCAGCTCCCGGAAACCTTTGCGATGACCGGCTGGCGCAGCTTGGTCAGGCGTTCCAGAATCAGCATTTCCTGGCGAAGCCAACCGAGTGCATCGGCGTGCGGCGCCTGTTTCAGGTCGTGACCGGCACAGAAATGCCCGCCCGCGCCGGTGATGACCACCAGCCCCGTATCGCGATCGCTTTCGAGGTCGCGGATGTGGGCACGAAAGGCACGGAACAGGTCACGGTTGATGGCATTGCGCTTGTCGGGGCGGTTGAGCGTCAGCGTACAGATGCCGCCGGAGTCCTCCCGGATGACGAGCGGTTTGCTCATGGCCGGTCCCCTCTGGTTTTGGCAATGGCGGCGCGGGCGCTGCCGCTATCGACGGCACGCCGTCCAAATTGTTCGCGGATCGGCACAAACTCGGGCATCACCAGGCTGCGCCGCAGCCAGTTCGCCGCATCGACGACCAGCGTGTGACCGCTGATATAGCTGGCATAGGGCGAACAGAGGAAGGTCGCCGCCCAGCCCAGTTCGCGCACCTCGCCGACGCGCATTCCCGGAATCGTATTGTCGCCGCGCTCGCCCTCGCGATGGCGGGTCATGTGCGCGGGCAGATCGTCGTGCGGAAAACGGCCAGGCGCGATGCAATTGACGCGGATTCCGTCGGGCGCCCACTCGACCGCCAGGCTCTGCGTCAGGTTGGTCACGCCCGCCTTGGCCGCCGCCGAATGCGACGTCCCCGGCCCGCCCGTCCAGCTATAGGTGGCGCCGATGTTCAATATCGCGCCCGGCAGTTTCGCTGCCAGTCGCCGTATCGCGAATTCGCGGCTGCAATTATAGGTGCCGTTCAGGACGATATCGACGACGGTGCGAAAGCCGTTCGGCGTCATTTCTTCTGCCGGGGCCGGAAAATTGCCCGCCGCATTATTGACGAGCACATCGACCGCGCCCAGTTTCGCTTCGATTGTGTCGAACGCCTGCGCGACAGCGTCCGCGTCGCGCACGTCGCAGGCGACGGCGATCGCCTCCGCGCCCAGCGCGCGGATCGCCGCGACGCCGGCGTCGAGATGGTCGGGCTTGCGGCTAAGTATCGCGACCTTCGCGCCCAGCCGCGCAAACTCGATCGCCATGCCCTTGCCCAGCCCGGTGCCCCCGCCGGTAACGGCCACGACCTGGCCCGCATAGGTGCCGTCGGGCAGCGCCTTGGCACCGAGCGGGGGCGGGGCGGGCAGCGCCATGCTATTTCCCCCTGTACCGGGGTTGGCGCCGTTCGCGCAGCGCCGTGCGGGCTTCCCGATAATCTTCGGTCTGGAACAGATAGCTTTGCGCATAAAGCTCGGCGCGCGTCCCGGTGCGGATCGCGGGGCCGTGCATCAGGTTGATCATCTCCTTGCCCATCGCCAGATTGATCGGCGGTTTGGCGGCTATGTCGCGGGCGATGTCCAGCGCCCTTGCGTCCAGTTCTTCGGGCGAGACAACGAAATCGACCGCACCCCATTCCAGCGCGGTTGCGGCGTCGATGGGGCGTCCGGTCAACACCAGATATTTGGTTCGCGACGGACCCACCAGCGCGGTCATCATCTGCGTCCCCCCGGTATCGGGCAACACGCCATATAAAATCTCCGGCAAGGCCATTTTCAGCGTCGTATCGGCCACCCGAATATCGGCGGCGAGTGCCAGTTCGCACCCGCCGCCGATAACGCCCCCCTTGAGCGCAGCGACGATCGGCTTGGTCGATTCCTGCATACGCAGGCGTCCTTCCTGGGCGCGGCGGACGAAATGAAAATCGCTTTCATCGCGCGCCCGATGGCCCAGCACGCTGGTATCGCGGCCAGAGCAAAAGCTCTTGCCCGCCGCGCGGATCAGCACGGCATTTGTGGTGTCTTCGTCAAGTGCCTCGCCAAGCAGGCGCTGAAACAGCGCCGACATGGCATCGTCCATCGCATTGTGCCGCTCGGCGCGGTTCAGCGTCAGGATGCGCAGGGCACCCTCGCGCTCGCTCAGGACCATTTCGGACACTTGCCGCTCCCAATTTCTTTCCGACAGGGCTTGCACGAGTTATATAACTAAGTCAATTATGTTGAAACGATCGGGGAGAGTCATCGCGATGGAGTTGAGCGGAAAGACGGCGCTCGTTACCGGCGCGTTGCGGGGAACTGGCGCAGCAATCGGCCGCCGACTCGCCAAGGCAGGGGCGCATGTCGTCATCAACCATGCGCCCGACAGGGATGCGGCCGGGCCAGTGGTTGCGGAAATCGCGGGTACCGGGGGACGGGCCTTTGCGGTGCAGGCCGACGTCGGCACGACGGCGGGAACCGTCGCGCCCGGCGCCGTCGATACGGCGTTTGACAGCGCGCTTATCGAGCGGCCCGGTTGGATCGAGTCGATAGAAAAGCTCACCCCAATGGGGCGCGTCGGCGTGCCCGAAGACATTGCCGACGCCGTAATGATGCTCGCGCGCGAAGACGCGCATTGGGTGACGGGGCAAATTGTCGAAGCAAGTGGAGGGCTGTTTCTGTGAGTATCGCGGGAAAAAATGCAATCGTCACCGGCGGCTCGCGCGGGATCGGCGCGGCGATCGTGCGGCGGCTGGGCGAGGGCGGCGTTCATGTCGCGATCAATTATGTCGGCAACCGCTCTGCTGCGGAGACGCTTGCTTGTGAAATCACGGCCGCGGGCGGCAATGCGTTCGCGGTTCAGGCCGACGTGTCCACGCTGGCGGGTATCGATGCGCTGTTCGCCGCCTGTGACGAAGCCTTTGGCGGCCTGCCCAACCTCGACATATTGATCAACAACGCGGGCGTCGGCCGCGGCGACCGCGACGGCTCCCTTGCAGGGGCGGATGAGGCACTGTTCGACGAGTTATTGGCGGTGAATGTCAAGGGACCGCATTTCGTGACGCAAAAGGCGTTGTCCCGGCTCCGCGATGGCGGCCGGATCGTCAATATCGGGTCGATGTCGGGCAAGGTCGGCCAGCCGTTCGCGGCCAGCTATGCGATGACCAAGCGGGCCATACAAAGCCTGACCTTTTCGACCGCGCTTGCCGTCGCAAAGCGGCGGATCACCTGCAACTGCATCGCTCCCGGTGCGGTGGCGACCGACTTCATCGCCGGGCTGCGCGCCAAGCCGGGGTGGGACGAGGCGACCGCGAAACACACGCCGATGGGTCGCTTGGGGGAACCCGACGATATCGCGGGCGCGGTGATGATGTTGCTGGGCGACGATGCGCGCTGGGTGACCGGACAGGTGATCGAAGCCAGCGGGGGCCTCGCCCTCTGATGGCGCTGATGACCGAAAAGCTTCGTGCCATCATGGCGCTCGACCCCGACCGGAGCGAGATTGATTTCGAGGGAGTCGATTATAGCTGGCGGCAGATCGCCGACGCGGTGCGCGCCATTGAAACGGCGCTCGCCGATATGGGCCTGCCCGCCGATGCACGCGTCGGCGTCCTGCTTCGCAACCGGCCGGGCCATGTCGCGGCGATCGTGGCAGTGCTTTCGACCGACCGTTGCCTGGTAACATTGAACCCCATTCTACCCGACGCGCGCCTGTTCGCCGATGTCGAGGGGCTGGCGTTGCCGGCCGTCATCGCCGATGCGAGCGATCTGGCGCGACCCGGCCTTGCCGGGGCGCTAACGAACGCGGGGTCGGCGGTGATCGAGATCGGACCGCGGCTGGAGGGCGTCCGTGTGGTGCAGCAAAAGCTGCGGCACGCCGACCAAGTCTCGCCCGGCGTCGCCATCGAAATGCTGACCAGCGGCACTACCGGCCCGCCCAAGCGCGTGCCGCTCAGCCGCGATGCCTTCGACGCCAGCTTTCGTGGATTCATGCGCTATGAACGGGGGCGCAGCTTCGACGATCCACCGCGGCTGAGCTCGGGCTGCACCATGATCGTCAATCCGCTGACCCACATCGGGGGTATTTACGGCTGCATCGGCGCCCTTGCGGCCGGGCGAAAAATTGCGCTGCTCGAAAAGTTCAGCGTCGAGGCGTGGGTTGGCGCGGTGAAGCGCAACCGCCCGGCGGTCGCGCCCGCGGTTCCATCGGCGGTGCGGATGCTGCTCGACGCCGATCTCGACCCCGACGATCTGTCGAGCCTCAAGTCACTGATTTCCGGTACTGCGCCGCTGTCACCCGATCTGGTCGACGCCTTCCTTGCCAAATATGGCATCCCCATCTGCGCCAACTATGGTGCGACCGAGTTCGCTGGCGCCGTGGCCGGGTGGAATATCGACGATTTCCGGAAGTTCTGGACTGAAAAGCGTGGTTCCGTGGGGCGCATCCACGCCGATATTGAAGCGCGCGTCGTGGATGCCGACAGCGGTGCGGAACTGCCCGCCGGTCGGGAAGGGCTGCTCGAACTCAAGGGGCAGCAGCTCAACAATAACATGCAATGGCTCCGCACGACCGATCGTGCCGTGCTGGACGCTGATGGCTTTCTTTTCATCAAGGGGCGGGCCGACAATGCGATCATTCGCGGCGGGTTCAAAATCCACCCGGATGATGTTGTTCAGGTGCTCAACATGCATCCTTCTGTTCGCGAATCCGCCGTGGTCGGAATCGACGACGATCGGTTGGGCGCCGTACCCGCCGCAGCGATCATCCTGAAGGATGGAACCGATGTGCCGACCACCGCCGACCTGAAGGCGTGGCTGAAGGAACGCCTGATTGCCTATCAGGTGCCGACCCGCATCCAGATCGTCACCGACTTTCCGCGCACGCCGTCCATGAAGCCCTCGGCACCGGGCCTGCGCGCCCTTTTTGCGGAGGATGAATGATGGAAGATTTTTCGGGCAAGGTGGTAATCGTCACCGGCGGCGGACGCGGCGTAGGGCGCGGTGTCGCAAAGGCTTTCGCGGCGGCGGGCGCCAAGGTCATGCTCGGGGCGCGCACCATCTCGCATGCGGAGGACGTAAAGGCTGAGATTGAAGCGACGGGCGGTATCGCCGAATGTTTCGCCGCCGACATCGCGCGCCACGCCGATTGCCGCGCACTGGTCGATGCGGCGGTTGAGGCGTTTGGCGGCGTCGACATCATCGTCCATGCCGCCGCCGACATTCCGCATGGCGGGGTTGGCGAGGTCGACGACGAGCGGCTGGAGGCAGGCTTTGCCAGCATCGCCAAGGCCGCCTGGTGGCTGCTCGACGCCGCGCGGCCGCATCTGGCGAAGGCGCGGGACGGCGGCCGCTTCATCGCGATCGGATCGGTCAACGGCACCTTCAATGTCGTCCCCAACATGACCGCTTACGGGATGGCAAAGGCGGCGCTCGACGCCTTCATCCGTGCCGCGGCGGGCGATGTGGTCGGGGAGGGGATTACCGTCAACGCGATCAATCCCGGCCTGATCGCCAGCGACCGCGCCAAGGCGGTGCTCGGCGACGATGGGTTGGCGGCCTATGGCTCGACGGTGCCGGTGGGCCGGGCCGGCACGCCCGAGGACATTGCCCACGGCTGCCTGTTCCTGGCTTCGGCGCGATCCGACTATATCACCGGCACGACGATCAAGATGGACGGGGGCTCGACCGTCGCGGCATCGCCGGGGCGGAACGACATTCTTCAGGAGCGGCTGAAACGTCAGCAGGGAAAGGCCCCCTGATGGACCTTGGCATCGCGGGCAAGGTGGCGCTCGTCTTTGGCGGCTCGAAGGGAATCGGCCTCGGTTGCGCGCATGAATTTGCGCGGGAAGGCTGCCGCGTCGTGATTGCCGCCCGCACCCAGGCGACGATCGACGCCGCCGTCGCCGAAGTGCAGGCGACGGGCGGTCAGGCGATCGGAGTGTCGGCAGATTGCACGACGAAAGATGGGATAGGGCGGGCGGTGCAGGCGGCGACCGATGCGTTCGCCCCGCCCGACATCCTGATCTTCAACGTCGATTCCGGTCCGAAGGGAAGTTTTCTCGAAGTCGATGACGATATCTTTGCCGCCGCCAATACCAACAATGTCATGGCGTTCCGCTGGGCGGTGCAGGCGGTGTATCCGTATATGCAGTCGCGCCAATGGGGACGCATCCTGACCATCGGCACCAACTCGGTAAAAGCGCCCCATCGCAAGCTCCCGCGCGCCGCCCAGAACACATATCGCGTCGGTGCGCTGGCGCTGTCGAAAACCCTGTCGGCCGAACTCGGCCCCTTTGGCATCACCGTGAACACGCTGGGAACCGGTGCAATCGCGACGCCGCAGTTCAAGGAGGTATTCACCAGGATCGCCGAAAAGCATGGCCAAAGCTACGACGAACATATCGCCGAACGAACGAGCCAATACCCGATCCCGCGCATGGGGACGCCGGAGGATATGGCGGCGGCAGCCGCTTTTCTGTGTTCCGACCGGGCGGGTTTCATCACCGGCCAGGTGCTGGTCGTCGATGGCGGCAATCTGGAAGTTCTGCAATAACCGAAAAATGAAGGAAAAAGGAAGATGAAGCTCGATAACAGCATCGCCGCCGTCGTGACCGGGGGAGCGTCGGGACTTGGCCGGGCAAGCGCCGAGGCGCTGGCCCAGAGCGGCGTCAAGGTCGCCATTTTCGACGTGAATGAAGAGGGCGGACGCGCTGTCGCGGAAGCAATTGGCGGCATATTCTGCAAGGTCGATATCACCAGCGAGGATTCCGTCGTCGCGGGATATGAGGCGGCGCGCGCGGCGCATGGTCAGGAACGCATCCTTGTCCACTGCGCGCAGATTTCAAAGGGCGGAAAGACCGTGCGCTATGACAAGGCGAGCGGTGGCTATGTTCGCTATTCGACCGAGGATTATGCCTTTTCGGCGCAGGGCATTCTGATCGCCAGCTATCGCCTCGCGTCATTGGCTGCGCTTGGCATGGCGAATGCCGACCCGCTGAACGATGACGGCGAGCGCGGGACGATCATCCTGACCGCTTCGGCTGCGGCGCAGGACGCGCAGATCGGCCAGGTCGGTTATGGTTCGCTCAAGGCGGGCGTGAACGGCCTCGTTCTGCCGATGGCGCGCGACTTGATGGACCTTGGCATACGGGTCAACTCCATCATGCCGGGAATATTCGCGACTCCGCCGATGCTGGCGGTCAAGGACAGGGCGCCCGCCATCTTTGAAGGGCTCGCCGCGTCGGTGCCTTTCCCCAAGCGGTTGGGAAAACCCGAAGAGTTCGGCAGCCTGGTGCTGGAACTCGCGCGTAACAGCTATTTCAACGGGCAAAATCTGCGGTTGGACGGCGCCATTCGCATGCCGCCGAAATAGGAGCGGTCGGTGAACGCACCCCAGCAGTTTCCGTTTGCGCGCCAGTCCGCCGGTCCGGCTCCGCTGCGTCGTCCCGGTTCGATCCGCCGCACGACGTCGATCGATTCGGACTGGCCCGACGGTTTCGGTCAGCCGTGGGTGATGACCGGCCGCGCCCGTGACCTCCTGACCCCGTTCGAAGGCGGCGATACCCCCTTGGCGGAGGGCGGCTTTCGCATTCTGGCTTCGCCGGCACGGGAAATACTCGAGATTGCGATCGAACCGGAGCATCCCCGTGCCCGGGAATTGGTGGGGGTGCGCGCGGGCGGCGCCAGCCGTCAGGCTCTGGCCGAAATACTGGGCGATCTGAGCGGCACGCCGACCTTTCAACTCCTCGACGATTATGCCGGCGCCAGTCTGGTCGCGGGCTGGATATGGTCGCGCTGGAGCGATGACTGGCATGACCGAATGGCAAGCCAGCGCCAGAAATCCCCCGGAGCAAGCAAGGGGCGCATGGTCAATATCTGTACCGGCTTCGCCGAAGGCGGCAGTTCGCTGAACGAGGATGGCAGCGTCGACCACAGCGACCAGTCATCAACCGAAGTGGGGCCGCTCGCCAATCCCGAAGACCCGCAGGGCTGGCACGCCATGCCGGTGCAGGAAGGCCGCCCGCTCGCCCGGCGCGCGCGGCGGATCGATGTATGGCGGGCCGAAGGCGTGCTGAAAGTCGATGCCGCGTTTCAGGACAGCGGTCCCAATCCCCAAGGCTCGCGCACGGCCATTCACGAATATCGCGTTTATGGCGAAATCGAGGAAGGCAGCGGGAGGTTGCTGTCATTGCAGGCGCTGCCCCACATCCTGCCATTCCGGGAATGTCCCGGAGCATCGATGAAGGCGGCGCGCATGGTGGGTAAACCCGTCGGCGATTTTCGGCAGGCGGTGCTCGATACGCTCGTCGGCACGATCGGTTGCACGCATCTCAACGATGTCTTGCGGGCGCTCGCGGACGTTCCGCGGCTTGCACGAAGCCTGCCCCGCGGAGGGTGATGAGCGTATTTCTGCCGATTTCGACGTGAAATCCGTAATTGACTTGTCTGTCTTGTTAGACTTAGTTATATAACTGGACAAGCGAGGACGGCAGGAAGCCTCGCGGGGAGGATGTTGGCCATGAATATCAACCACAAGCGTGATGCGTCCCGGATGCTTGCGACCGTCTCGGTCGCCGTCCTGGCTCTTACCAGCACGTCTGCCTGGGCGCAGGAAGCTCCCGCTCCGGCTCCGGCGGACGAGACGATTTATACCGATGATGCGATCGTCGTCATCGGCGTGACCAAACAGAGCGCCAATATTCAGGACACGCCAATCGCAATTACCGCGTTCAGCGGCGAAATGCTGACCGAACAGGGAATCGGCAAGGTCGAGGACATTGCGACCTTCACGCCCGGTTTCAACATTCGCGGGGCGGGCAATAATCCGACCGCGCTGACCCTTTCCATGCGCGGCCAGATCCAGAACGACACGCTGGCAACGCTGGAACCGTCGGTCGGCACCTACCTCGACGAAATGTATGTCGCACGTGCCTATGGCCTCAATGTCGAACTCGTCGATGTCGAAAGCGTACAGGTGCTGAAGGGGCCACAGGGCACGCTCTTCGGGCGCAACACGTCCGCCGGTGCGGTGCTGATCCAGACGGCCAATCCGCGCTATGACGAGTTTTCCGGCAAGGTGAGCGCCACATACGGCCGCTTCGACGAGCGCACGGGGCAGGCGGTGCTCAATCTCGGCCTGTCGGACAGTCTCGCGATCCGCGGTGCGCTTTATTACCAAAAGCGCGACGGCTTCAAAACCGATGTCGACACGGGCGCCAAATACGAAGGACGCGAAACCTGGAATGGCCGCGTCAAGCTTGGCTGGCGGCCGACCGAGAATCTGGAAATCATCCTGTCCGGCGAATGGTATGACACCTTCATCGACGGCCCGGCACGCCAGAATCTCTTCTTCAACGCCCCGCCCAACTTCGGTGCCGCCAAGCCCATCGTCGATGGCATCGCCGCCGCCGACCGGGCGCAGTTCGACGGCAATCCGAACCGCGTTGCCATCACGCCGCCGGGCGCGGTGCCGGGCGCCGATCCGCGCGGCATCTTCAACGATACGCGCACCCAGACCTATTCGGCGAAATTCATTCTCGACACCAGTTTTGGCCAGATCCGCTGGATCAACGGCTATCGCGGCGTCCAGAGCGAAAATCTGATCGACCTCGACGGCAGCAGCTTTAGGGCGCACTTCACCGAGGGCCGGCAGGATCTGAAGCAATATTCGTCCGAGCTGCAACTGACGGGAACGGTGTTTGATGACCGGCTGAATTTCGCCAGTGGCCTGACCTATTTCCGCGAAACGGGTTTCGACCAGTCCCGTTCGAACCTCTTCGGCGCCACCTTCGCAGCGGGGCCGACGGTTCCGGCGCAGTTTGTGGGTGCGACGAGCTGGTCGAACTTCTCGGGTTCGCTCGATAACGACAGCTTCGGTATGTATGCCCAGCTCAATTACGAGCTGACCGACGCATTGCGCGTCACAGGCGGTCTGCGTTACTCGATCGACGACAAGCGCGTGACGACCCAGTCGGGCAATGTCGCGAACAATACCGATGTCTTTGTCAATTGCAGCCCGCCCACGGTGGCCGTGCCTTGTCTGCGCAGCAGTCAGGAAACCTTCACCAACCTGTCGTACACCATCGGTGTCGATTATGACGTGACCCCGGACATCCTGGTCTATGCCAAGCACAGCAAGGGCTATCGTTCGGGTGCGTTGCAGCTTCGCACACTGACGCTGGCGGATTCGATCCCGTCGCAACCCGAACTGGTCTATGAACAGGAAGTAGGCATCAAGACGACCTTCCTCGACGGTCGCGGCACGTTCAACATCGCCGGCTATCACAATGTCGTCAAGGACGCGCAGCGCAGCCCGGTCCTGGCGCCGAACGGTCAGAGCCAGACCGTGATCGAGAACGCCGACACCGAAACCTGGGGGCTCGAAGCGGATGCCTCGATCGAGGTGGCCGACGGCTTCACTCTCTTTGCTTCGGGCGCACTCACCGATCCCAAATATACGCGCTACGAAGGCCGCGGCGTCTCCGGCGCGTTCGGCAGCCAGGTGATCGTGCCGATCGACAAATCGGATTATGATTTCGTGGGAATCGTCGAAAAACAGTTCTCGGTCGGTGCCAATCTGTCGAAGGATCTGGGCAGCGTCGGCCTCGACGCCAACGTCGTCTACGCCTGGCAGGGCAAGATGCCGCAGATCGAACTTCCCGAAGCGCTGCTCACCTCGACGGGCATCGGCGGGCTGGGACTGACCCCGGCCCAAGCGGCCCAGGTCGCCGCCGTGTCGGACTCGGGCTCACTCGGCATTCTTAATGCTCGCGTGGCGCTGAAGTTCGGGCCGGAGAAAAATTTCGAGCTGGCGCTGTGGGGCAAGAATCTGACCAACGATCAGGAGCAGCAATATACGCTGCTGCTCAGCAACATTTATATCGGCACCTCCTATAACGAACCACGCAGCTATGGCGTGACCGCCAGCTATAAATTCTAGGTCCACAAGGGGCGCTCCTGCGGAGCAATTTGGGGAGGGACGGGCGACCGGACCTCCCCTTTTTTGTTGATGGAAGAGATAAGGCATGAAGGCGGATACAGGCAGTCGGCGCGGCATTACCCTGGCGCTGCTCGCCGTGGTGGCGATCGTTTCCTATGTGGACCGGCAGGTGTTCACGCTGTTCCAGGACGACATCAAGGTCGAATTGGGACTGACCGACGGGCAGCTCGGTCTGCTTACAGGGATCGCCTTTGCCGCCTTTTATGCGCTCGCGGCCTTTCCCATCGCGCGTTACGCGGATCGCGGGGATCGCCGGTTGGTCATCGCGCTATGCGTGTCTTTCTGGAGTCTGGCGACGATTGCCTGCGGCATGGCGCAGAATTTCTGGCAGATGATGCTGGCGCGCATCGGCCTGGCGGCCGGGGAGGCCGGGGCGGGACCGGCGGGCAATTCGCTGCTGGTCGAAATCTTTCCGAAGGAACGCCGTACCACCGTCATCTCGACCATGCTGGCGGCCAATGCGATCGGCCTGTCAGGCGGCCTCGCCCTCGCGGGGTGGCTCGGCCAATGGTATGACTGGCGCGCCGTTTTCGTGATTGTCGGCGCACCCGGTATCTTGCTGGGCCTCGTCGTCTGGATGTTTGCCGCCGAACCGCGGCGGCGCAGCGGCCCCGCGCCCGAGATGCCGCCGCAAACCAGCCTTGGCGAGGTATTGCGGACAATCGCCGGCAATAGGTCGCTGCGCTGGGTTGGCCTGTTGCTGTCGATGGTTCCGGTTGCCGGTTTCGGCTTCATTTTGTGGGGAGCATCCTTCTTCCGCCGCGTCCACGAAATGGACCGGGCGGAAACCGGATTCTGGCTGGGCGGAGCAATGGCGATCGGACTGGTCGTCGGCAATTTGTTCGCAGGCTGGTTCAGCGATCGCTATGGCAAGGCGAACCCGCGCTTCAACGGCGGGTTCGCGGGCATTGGCTTGCTGATTTCCTTTCCGTTCGGCTTGACCTTCGCTTTGACCGACAGCGCCTATCTCGCGCTCGCCTGCTTCGTCGTCGTCAAATTCATGATGACATTGCACCTCGGCCCGATCATCGCGCTCAGCTTCGCGCAGGTGCCGGGCCATATGCGGGCGATGATGTCGGCCACGATCAACATGATGATCGGCCTGGCTGGAGTCGGGTTGGGCGGTACGGTTGCCGGGCTGCTGAGCGAATATTTCATGCCCGAATATGGCGATCTGTCGCTCCAGCCGGCGCTGGCTGTCCTGTCGGTTTGCCTGCTGGTGGGCGGCGTAGCTGCGATCATGGCGGGCCGGACGGCGAAACCGATCGAAGAATAGCGCCATCCGGCCCGTGCGAAGAGCGCGGGGCGGGTTACGCCGCCACCGCCGTTGCGCTTGTCTGCACCACCGGATCGATACCGAACAGCCGCGCGGCGTTCAGGCCCAATATGTCGCGGCGGACCGCTTCGCTGACGTCCAGTCCTTCGAACAATTCGTCGACGACGCGGCGGCTGATCGGGAATGTGCCCTCGGCATGGGGATAGTCCGATCCCCACATGACGTTCTTCGCGCCGGCCAACCCGGCGGCGGCCGCGGTGATGCAGCCGCGATCGTGCTGGAAGCTGGCCCACACCTGGTCATCGATGATCTGGCTGGGCGCGCGGTCGAGCTTGGGGCGCACAAATTTGGCGTGCGCGACCGACACCTCGTCCATCCGCTCGGCAAGCGCGACGAGCCAGCTCGCACCGCTTTCGATAAAGGCAACCTTCGCGCCGCGATTGCGGTCGAGCACGCCGCCCGCGACAAGATACATCACGCTGCGCTGGGCGTCGTTCATCTGGTTCGCATAGTTGATGATCGCGGCGCCGGGCCCGCGCTCGACCACCACCGTCTCCAGACCGGTGCCGGTGTGCATGACGAACACGATACCGAGGGCGGCCGCTTTCGCGAATACCGGATCCCACGCCTCGTCATTATATTTGGGCAAATTGCCGGGCGTCGTGGCGGGCAGCATCGCGGCGGTGAAGCCCTTTGACGCCAGATAATCGAGCTCGGCAATCGTGTTTGAAAAATCGAGCACCGGCAACATGCCGCACCGCACGAACCGGTTCGGATGGGCGCCAAGAAAGCGGTCGTTCCAGTCGTTGTAAAGCCGCGCCGACGCCGCTTCGGCCTCTGCGTTCTCGAGGCAGTAAAGCCACAGACCAAGCGAAGGGAAACAGATTTCGGCGTCGATCCCTTCCAGCTCCATATCGTCCAGGCGACCGGGGATTTCGCGGATACCTTTGCGCTGGGAATCCCCCAGTTCCTGCTCGCGATGCTGCCCGATGCGGAGGCGATGGATAATCTTGTCCCTGGTCCCGGTGATCAAATACTCCCCCTCCTTGCGCGAATGGATCGCATGATCCTTCAACGAGGCGGGGAGTCCGTCGAGAAAAAGGTCGGCGGGTTCCATGATATGGCTGTCGGCGCTGAAAACAAAGGGTTTCACGGGGCAATCTCCTCTCGACTCGCGTCTGATCTTTGAGCGATTAAAAGATACCTAGTTATATAAGTCAAGCAAAGAATATCATGGATTATCGACGAACATGAGGTTAAACAGATATCTGTTATGGATATAGCTTCGCATCCACCGACTCACGGCGAAACCCTGGTCAGCCGGACCGCAAGGGCGCTTTCCGACCTTAGCCTGTCCGTCGCGCCCGGTGATTATCTTGGCGCGGAGGGGGAGTTGCTGGAACGGCTGGCGGTCAGCCGCCCGACGCTGCGGCAGGCAGCCAAAATCGTCGAGAGCGATCGTCTGATCCGAATCCGGCGCGGAACCGGGGGCGGATATTTTGCCGACCGGCCCGACGCGCGCGATGCGATACGCTCGCTCATCCATTTCCTGCGTTTGCGCGGCGCTACCCTCGCCGACGTGATCCAGGTGACGCGCCCAATCGGCGAGGAGGCGGCTGCCGCTGCCGCACGGCTGCGAACGGCGGCGGATGCAAAACAGGTGGCGGCGTTCGTCGCGACCATCGACGACCGGGACAGCGCGCGCGAGCTGATTGCCGGGGAAGTCGAAATGGCGCGCATGATTTCGGCGCTCAGCGGCAATCCGGTGATCGAGCTGGTGATGGAGATCGGTTACAGTTTCGGGCTGGGAGAACGCGGCTTTGATCTTTATTCCGATGCCGATCGTCGTGCCCGCGCGCGCGCGCTGCAACGCAGCCTGCTCACCGCTATCGCCGACGGCGATCCCGAAGTCGCCCGGCTCATGATGCGGCGGCGGTCGGCTCTGTTCGATAGCTGGCTGGAACCTGACCGAAGGGAAGACACGGCATGAGTGTTACCGAATATCGCGGCTTTGCGGGTGTCCGGCTGGAAGCCGAAATCCGGGGTTCGGCGGATGATCCCGCGGTGCTGCTGGTGCATGGCGCCGGTCAGACGCGCGGCGTGTGGTCAGGGGTTGCCGAGGCGCTTGAGCGGGCGGGACGGCGGGTGATCAGCCTCGACCTGCGCGGGCATGGCGGCAGCGAATGGCCCGCCGACGGACGTTATGATTTCGATGCGATGGTCGAGGATCTGCGCGCAGTGCTCGCCCAGCTCGGTAGTCGGCCCGTCGTCGTCGCGGCCACGCTGGGCGGCTGGATCGCGACCGCCGCCCTGGAACGCGACGCCGCGCTTCTGGCATCGGGTCTGGTGCTCGTCGACGTGCCGCTCGCGCTCGATGCCGAGGTGGCGCGGCGTATCGGCGCGCGCCTGCGCGAGGCAGCAACGCTGGCGCCAGGACAGGCGCAATGGGACAGCCGGTTGCTCGACGCCTTCGATAGCGAGGCGGTGGTCGAACGGCTGGCGGGGGCGCCCCGGGCGATTGCGCTGCCGACCCTCTATGTCCGCGGGGGGCTTTCCGAACTGGTGCCGTCCGATGACGCGGCGGCCTTTGTCGCGACATTCCCCGACGGTGAGCTTGCCGAGGTCGAGGATCGGGCATTCGTCGTTGCCGACGACCGCAGCGAGGCATTTGGTGGCTATCTTATCGACTTCCTTGAACGCCGCGCGCCGCGCGCGTCACCCGAGTATCGCGAGGGGTCGGATGCGCGCAGCTTTCGCGACGCGCTCGGCTGTTTCGCGACCGGCGTGACCGTCGTGACCGCAATGTGCCCCGACGGAACGCCGGTCGGCCTGACCGCCAACAGCTTCACATCGGTCTCGCTCGATCCCCCGCTGTTGCTCGTATGTATCGCCAACAGCGCGGGAAGCGCGCCCTTTCTGCGCAAAGCCGATCGCTTTGCGGTCAATGTCCTGCAAATCGGACAACAGCCGACCTCGAACCGCTTTGCGGGCAAGGGAGAAGACCGCTTCGGCGCGACGCCCTGGATGGTGGGCGAATTCGGCACGCCAGTGCTGACCGGGTCGCTCTCCAGCTTTGAATGCGCGCGCGAAGCGGTGCATGACGGTGGCGATCATTTCATCCTCGTCGGTCGCGTTCTGAAGGCGATTTTCGAACCTCGCCGGGACCCGCTTCTCTATTTTCGCGGAAAATATCGCAAATTGCATTTCGCGTGAGGGCTGGACAAACCGCTTCAAGCTTCATATCAAACCTAGTTATACAAGTAAGAAGGGAAGCGGATGGCCTGGGTACATCAGGACAAGTGCGCCATCGTTGGCGTCGGGGCGACGGATTACTACGTCCGAGGCAAAAGCTGGCCGCGCACGATCAACGATATGGCGGCCGAAGCCATCATGAAGGCCTGTGCCGACGCGGGGATCAGTCACCGGCAGATCGACGGCTTCGCTTATTATTCGACCGCGGGCGCGGGTTATCTCGACAAATTCGATACGGCCAGTCTGATGGAAACATTGGGTATGCCGCATATCGGCTTTTCCGCGACGCTGACCAGCGGCGGCGGTGGATGCGTCGGCGCAATCGGGTTGGCGACCGCCGGGCTGATGAACGAGGATTGCACTTACACGGTCACGTTGATGGCGCTCCAGCAACTGCCGCAGCATCGGCTGGGCGTCGTGTTCGGGGCGGCGGCGCCGAGTCCCGAAAACAGCTTTCTCCAGCCCTCGGGGCTGGTCGGTCCCGGCCATCTGATGTCCATGCTGACCCGCCGGCACATGCATCTTTATGGCACCAGGCCCGAAGCGTTCAAGGAAATCGTCCAGGCCACGCGCGCCAACACGCATAACCGTCCCAAGGCGATTCGAAAAAACCCCCTGTCGGACGAGGAGTATTGGAACTCCCCGATGCTCGCCGATCCGCTGCGGCGGCTGGATTTCTGCCTGGAAACCGACGGGGCGGTTGCGGTGATCACCACGACCACCGAGCGCGCGAAGGACTGCCGCCACAAACCGGCGCTGGTCCATGCCTGTGCGCATGGCGGCCAGCGCGAGTGGGGCCGGGCCTTTGCGTGGATGGGGATGCCCGATCCCTATTTCGCGAGCGCGGGCCATGAATTCACCGCGAAACGCATTTGGGCGCAGTCGGGCCTGTCGGCCAAGGATATGGACGTTGCGCTCCTCTATGACCATTTCTCCCCAATGGTGCTGATGCAGTTGGAGGATTACGGCTTTTGCGAGCGCGGCGAGGGGAGCGATTACGTCCTGTCGGGCAAGCTCCGCTATGATCCGGCGACCGGCGGAAAGGTGAATGGCGGTGTGCCGGTGAATACCCACGGCGGCAATCTGAACGAAGCCTATATCATCGGGATGACGCATCTGGTCGAGGCGGTCGAACAGGTACGCGGCACTGCGATCAACCAGATTGCGGACGCCGAATTCGCCCTTGCGTCGGGTGGCCCTGCCGCGTTGCCCGTTTCCAGCCTGATCCTGAGGAGGGACTGACATGGTTTATGGCCCCGCGCGCCTGCTTCCCGGCGATCAGATCCAGATCACCACCAACCCCGATACCGAACCTTTCTGGCAAGCGGCACGAGAGCACAGGCTTACGGCCTGTCAGTGCGGCGAGTGCGGCGCGTTCCGGATGCCGCCCACGCCCGTCTGCCCCCATTGCGGCAGCCGGAAAAAGGACTGGCCGACGCTTCCGGGCACGGCGACCGTCTTCAGCTATGTCATTTGCAACAAGAATCCGAAGACGGGGGAGGATTTTGTCTATGTTCCCGTGGTCGTCGATCTGGACGGTGCGCCGGGGGCGCGGCTCAACGCAAATGTCACCGGCTGCGATGCCGAAGAGGTGCATATCGGCATGAAGGTTGCGGTCGAATGGACGCCGATTCAGGAGGATTGGGTGCTGCCCAATTTCCGCAAGGCCTGACCCGATGCTTGGCGACCTGAATATCGTCGAAATTGGGGAGGGGATGGCGGTCCAGGTTGCCGGCCTCATGCTGTCCGAGCTGGGGGCCGACGTTTTGAAGGTCGAACGGCCCGGTGGCGATCCCGCGCGCGGCACCGCACCCTTTGCCAACTGGAACCGGGGCAAGCGCAGTCTGGTTCTGGATCTGGACGATGCGGGCGGGCGCGAGGCGCTGGCCGAACGGCTGGCGGGCGCCGATGCGCTGCTGCACCAGTTTACCCCCGCGCGTGCCCGCGCGCTCGGCCTGGACGACGCCAGCCTTGCCCGAACCTATCCCCATCTCGTGGTCTGCGCGATCACCGGATCGCCGATGGGCCATCCCGATGTCGAACGCAGCGACGACGAACTGCTCGTCGCCGCACGGATCGGCGCGCTCTATGAAAATGACGGCTATCGCGCGGGGCCGATCGTCTATCGCTATCGGCAGGGGAGTTGGGCGGCCGCGCATCTGGCCGCCGCCGGCATTCTGGCGCGGTTGGTCATGCGCCTCCGGTCGGGGCGCGGCGGCGCCGCCCACACCTCGATTTTTCAGGGCTATATGTCGACGCTGCCGCTGGTCTGGGCGCGCAACAGCGAAGGCCCGATGCCCAACCCCGAAACCTATCCGCCCGACCAGGCGCGACCGATCGCGCAACAACTGTTCCAGTGTCAGGACGGCGACTGGTTGCAGATCATGGATCCCACCCGCCAGTTCGATTATGCCACCATGCCGACGATGTGGGAGGTGATGGCCGAAGCGGACATCGACCTCGAAACCCCGCAAGGGGTGGAGGACGCCTTTCGCCGTCGTCCGCTTTCGGACTGGCTGGCCGATCTTCGCGCCGCCGACATCGCTGCCGAACCCGCCTATCCGATGGGCGAGGTGCTGCGGCACGAGGAGGTGATCGCCAATGGCTATGTCATTGAAGTCGATGATCCGCAGCTTGGGCTGACCCGCCAACCCAACACACCCTTTCACAGCGACGCCGATCTGCGGCAAGGCCGTCCCGCGCCGCGGCTTGGCGAGGGTGGCGAGCGACGATGGACGGCCAGGGTCGCCTCCTCCGCTAGCGGCGCACCCTCCCAGGTGCTCGAAGGCGTCCGGGTGCTTGATTTCGGCATGTTCCTTGCGGGGCCGATGGGACCGTCGATGATGGGCGACATGGGGGCGAACGTGATCAAGGTGGAGGCGCTGACCGGCGACCGCATCCGCTTCATGCACCGTTATTTTCAGGCGGCGGCGCGCTCGAAGCGCAGCCTGGCACTCGATCTTCGCAAGCCGGAAGCGCAGCCGATATTGAAACGCCTCCTCGAATGGGCCGAAGTCGTACACCATAATATGCGCTTCAAGGGTGCGGCCAAGCTGGGGTTGAGCGAAGAGGGCATTCGCGCGCACAATCCCAATGTCGCCTTCAACTATTCCAGCGCCTATGGCCAGCGCGGGGCGCGGGGCAATTGGCCGGGTTATGATTCCATCTTCAACGCGATCGCAGGCTGGGAACTCGAAAACGCCGGAGAGGGGAATAGACCGATTTTCAACCGTCCGGGCACGATGGACGTGTCCACTGCGCAAAGCTGCCTCGTCGAACTGACGGCGTCTCTCTATGCCCTGCGGACGACCGGACGCGGCTATACGACGCAAACGTCGCTGCTCGGGCTTGCGGCCTTCACGCAGGGCGAGCGGCTGATCGGGCCGGACGGAGAACTCACCGAAACCTATCACCTCAGCAGGGATCAGACCGGCTTTTCGCCCTGGCACCGCATCTATGCCTGCGCGGATGGCCAATGGATCGCGGTGGCGGCCCATACGCAAAAACGCCGCGATGCCATGGCCGGGGTTTTCGGTGTGGGCCCCGCGGATTTCGAACGGGTTGCCCGCGAACGCAATTCGGGCGATCTGCTCGCCGCGTTGGAGACAGCCGGCGTGCCGGTGGATCGTGTCAGCTTCGACGATGCGATGAACCGTTTTTTCGACGATCCCGTCCACCGGGAAATGGGTCTGGTTTCGGTTCTGCCGCAGCCGCTGTACGGCATCGTCGAGCAGCCCGGCGCTTTCTGGAACTTTGGCGACACGCCAATTGCATTCCGCTATTGCTGTCCGGCCGTAGGTGAGCATAGCGATGAAATATTGCGCGAAATCGGCTTTTCGGATGTCGAGATCGCGGAGTTTCGCGCTCAGGGAGTTGTCGGATGACGAGGCTCCCCGCCTCGCTGCTTCCCGAAGGGCTGACCGCTGCTGTCGAAGAGGCCAGCGGCGCGCGGGTCGTCGCGGTTCGACCGCGCGGCGGGGGCGGCGCCTCGCGCGACGGGGCGGAACTGGATCTGGCCTGGCCCGACGGACGCACCGCCAGCGCCTATATGAATTACGACGTCCATCGGGCGGGGGCGGGCGATGATGCGTCCTTCCTGCGCGAGGCTGCAGTTTTGCGCGCGCTGTCGGGTCCGCTGGCGTTGGCCGGGGTGCGCGTCGCGCCCTATTATGCCTCAGTGCCAGATCAACGCGCGCTCGTTTGCGGGCTGGTTGCCGGATGCGACCGTTTCGGCGCGATCACCGATCCGGTTCAGCGCGATGCGCTCGCCGCCGATTTCATGGCACAGCTGGCCGCGCTCCATCGCATCGACATTGCGAAACAGCCCATCGAAGGCATGGGACCGATCGAATCCGCCGATGTGTTTGCGCGGCGCCGTATCGCCGGTCTGCGCGCGGGGAACAGCGGCCGCGCCTGGGATCCGTTGATCCATCTTGCGCTCGATTGGCTGGAGGCCAATATCCCCGCCGACATGCCGCCGCCGGCCATCGTTCACGGTGACGCCGGGCCGGGCAATTTCCTGTTCGAAGGCGACCGCGTGACCGCGTTGCTGGACTGGGAACTGGTCCATTATGGCGACCCGATGGCCGATCTGGCGATGCTCTGCTTGCGGATGCTGTTTCAGGGCTTCGTGCCCTTGCCCCAGGCGTTCGCGGCATATGAAGCGGCGGGGGGGCATAGCGTCGACCGCGCGCGGCTGCGCTTTTGGCGGCTTTTATTTCAGACGGCTTTCGCCCGGCGTTCGCGCTACGACGATCCCGACGCCCCGCCGCCGCCCAATCTCGGCATGAACCTCGTCTATTCGACGATCCACCGCCGCGTTCTGTCGCAGGCGCTGGCAGAGGCGGCGGGGGTCGCCTTGCCGCCAGTGGCGATGCCCGATGCGGCGCCGGGCGCCCATGATCGCAGCTTTGCCGTCGCGCTCGACGATATTCGCGACACGATCGTCCCCCGCCTTTCGGACCAGCAGGCGGCGGTTAAGGCAAAAGGCTTGGCGCGGCTCATCAAATGGTGGCGGGCGATCGAACGCTATCAGCCAGGCTTCCACGCTGCCGAGCGGCTGGAGATAAGCGCCGCGCTGCGACGCGATTTTCCGGATCATGGCGCGGCCTGGTCGGCCTTCTGTCAGGCGGTAAGCGACGGCGGCATCGAAACGGAAGCAGCGATCATCCTCTGCAACGCGCACGCCGCCAGGGAAGCCGCGTTGCTTGCCGATTCGATGGGCGGCCTTGCGGAGACCAGGCTGGCGCCGCTCGACTAGGGTCCTGACCCTGGAACTCCCCGATCGATTTTTGACACTATGTCAATGGCGCGTCTTGTTCGATTTCTATTTGATTTTCGAGAAAAACTAGAAGTGAGAGAGGGTGGTATGGCAAAGGATATTCTGGGCTACGCGGGCAAACGTGTCGTCGTCATGGGTTGCTTTTCGGGAACTGGCGAAGCTTGCGCGCGATTGCTGGTGGAACTGGGCGCCGAGGTGCACGGCGCCGACATCAAGCCCTCGCCGGTCGGCCTTGCTTCCTTCACTGAAGTCGATCTGAAAGACCCCGAGGCGATTGCCGCCGGTATCGCGAAGATCGGCGGCAAGATAGACGCCGTTTTCAACGTCTCCGGCCTGCCACAGACCTTTCCGGGCGAGGATGTCATTACGGTCAACTTCCTGGGCATTCGCGCATGGACCGAAGGCTGGATTCCGCACCTCAACCCAGGCGCCGCGATCGTATCCGTGTCGTCGCTCGGCGGCATGAAATGGCTGACCCGTCAGCCGCTGCTGCGCGAACTCCTCGCCATTACCGATTTCGACGAAGCGCGGAAATGGTATCGCGAACGCGCCGAGGAGATCGGCGATCCCTATAGCCTTGCCAAGGAAGCGGTGAATACCTGGACCCAGGTTCGCGCCCCCGACCTGATCGGGCAGGACATCCGCATCAATTGCACGATGCCCAGCCCCATCGACACGCCGATGCTTGGCGAATTTCGCAAGGTCGCCGGGGATGCGGTGCTCAGCGCCTTTGCCAAGGCAAAGGGACGCTATTCGACAGCCGAGGAACAGGCATTGCCGTTGATCCTGCTAAACAGCGATGCAGCACGCTTCATCAGCGGGGTGTGCCTGCCCGTCGACGCGGGCCTGGCTGGCGGACTGGCGACGGGCGTGCTCGACATTCAGAAAATGATCGCCGAGGCGTCGGCTTGACCGGCGCGGGGTCTGCTGAACGTCAGTCCCTGACGCCCAGCATCATCGCGAGGCTGTGCGCCGCTGCGGCTTTCAGACTGGCGTATCCGACGCGATCTTCCTCCCGGCTCATCGGCCCGATCGCCGAAAGGCGTTCGAGCATCATCAAGATCGTGCCGGCGCAGGCGCGCGGCGAAAGCGACGCCGGGATGCGCCCGGCCGTCTGCGCGCGCTCGATCTGGTGACTGATCGCATTCATGATCGGCAAGGCCTGCGTCATCCGGGCCTCGTAAAAACGGTCATCGCCCTCGTCGGCAGCCAGGTTGCGGACGACGAAGATCGTGCGATTGTTGTTCCAAAGGGCGGTATATTCTTCGACAAAGGCGGCAGCGGCCTCGGCCCCACCCGGCGCCAGCCAGTCGCGCGCCATCAACGCCTCCAGTTCGGGAGAGGTCTGGCTGCTATTTTCCAGCGCCGCGAGCACCGCTTCGGGCACCCCCTTGAAATAGACATAGAAGGTTGCGGGCGACGTATTCGCGGCGCGCGCGACATCAACCACCGACACATCGCGCAGTCCGTGCGTTTTCAGCAGCTCGACCGTCGCCTCAATCAATTGTCGCCGTGTCCGCTGTCCCTTTGCCCCCAGCTTGCGACCATTTCGTTCGGGCGCGGGAGCTTGCGCGAGCGCCGGTTCGTTCATCAATAGCCTGTCCTGCCCCAATTTTCGCCCATCATCCTAACAGCGGGGTTGCGATATGGCAAAAAATTGACGTATCGTCAAAAATAACAGGAAAACACGGAAATCGGGGATTCGGGATGGAAAGGCTGGCTGGCAAGGCCGCGATCGTAACCGGCGCGTCAAAGGGGATGGGGCGGCATTTCGTTGCCGCGCTGGTGGAAAACGGGATGCGTGTCGCCTGCCTTGCGCGGCCTTCCGACGAACTGGCATCGCTGGCCGACGATTTCGGGGAAGCGGTGCTGGCTCTGCCTTGTGACGTTACGGTTCCCGAAGCCGTCGATAGAGCCGTTGCACGGGCGGTGGAGGCGTTCGGCCACCTCGACGTGGTGATTGCCAATGCCGCCGTCTATCACCCCTTCGCTTTCGAGCAAGGCAGCGACGACATGATCCGCAACCATGTCGATATCAATGTCCTGGGGGTTGCCTGGCTGATCCGCGCCAGCATTCCGCACCTGCGCGCCACCGGGGGACAGATCGTCGCGATCAGCAGCGAATCGGTGCGAATGCCCTTTCCGATGCTGGCGCTTTACGCTGCGACAAAGGCAGCAGTCGAAACCCTGTGCAACGGGCTGCGCGACGAGCTGCGATCCGACGATATTCGCGTCACCATATTGCGTTCGGGTTCGGTGAAGGGCGGTTCGGGCGGAAAAGCCTGGTCACAGGAAACCGTCGCCGCCTTTTACAAGAAAATCGTCGAAACCGGCCACGCTGCAATGAGCGGGGACTCGGCGACCCCGGAATCGATGGCCGAAGCCTTGCTGGCCGTCATCGGTCTGCCAGCCGACATCGGCGTCGATCTCATCGAGGTGCGCGCCGCACAGGAAGGGGCGCCCGAGGGAGCAAAGCAGGTAGCCGAATAGGGTGGGGGACCGGCGCAACCTGCCGTTGTTGATCGGCGCCCTCTGGGTCGCGGAAGTCACCGGATCGTTCGAAACGGCGATGATCCTTGCCGCGCTCAAGCGGCTGATCGAGGATTTCGGCAATCCGGCGATGGTGGGCTGGCTGATCACCGGCTATCTGATCGTCGGCGCGGCGATCGCCGCGGTGGTCGGCCGCCTCGGCGACCTGTTCGGGCGACGCCAGACGCTGATCATTGTATTGACGATCGGCGCGATCGGTTCGTTGATCAGCGCCCTGTCAACCAGCTTTCCCGTCCTCTTGGCGGGCCGCCTGATGCAGGGCGTTACCGGCGCGATCCTGCCGCTCTGTATCGGGCTGGTGCATGAAAACATGTCGAGGGACCGGGCGCCGATGGGTATCGGACTGATGATTTCCGGTGCATCGATCGGCACGGCGGCGGGGCTTGTCGTCGGCGGAATGATCGTCGACAGCTTTAACTGGCATGGGATATTCTTTGCCAGCGCGGGCCTGTGTGTGACCGCCGCGCTCGCCACCCGCGCTTTCGTCCCGGCCTCGCCGCGTCAATATGGCGGCGCCCCGGTGGACTGGATTTCGGGCTTGGCCTTTGCTCCCGGAGTGGCGCTCGTCCTCGTTTACTTCAGCATGGGCAAGACGTGGGGCTGGTCCAGTGCGTGGACCCTCGGGCCGCTGTTGACGGGCGCCTTGCTGCTGTTCTGGTGGATGCGGCACAGCCTTGCCAGCCCCAATCCTCTCATCGCGGTCCGCAGCTTTTCCAATCGTACGATCGCGATCGGCGGGGCGGTGACGGCGCTGGTGTCGATGGGGACGCTTCAGATCACCGTCTTTTTCTCCCTGCTGATGCAGGCGCCGACCTGGACCGTCGCCGGGCTGGGATTTTCGGCGACGCTCGCGGGCCTTGCGAAGCTGCCCTCGAACCTCAGCTCGACCTTCGCGGGGCCGCTCGGCGGCTGGCTCGCGGGGCGCGGCGGCGGCCGTTTCGCGCTGGTTGTCGGCGGCGCGCTCACCACGGCGGGCTGGCTCGTCTGGTTCCTGCTCGATGTGAACAGCTTTCCGATGGTCGTCGCACAGCTCATCCTGATTTCATTCGGCGCGACGATGCTTTTTTCGGTCGCGCCGACGATCATCGCACAGGCGTCGCCGCCCGAGCGGATCAGCGAGATTTCGGGAATGCTGACCGTCATTCGCCAGCTTTTCCTGGGCATCGGTGCCCAGATGGTCACGACCCTGCTCGCGGTGGATGTCGTGCGCCGCGGGGACGAGGTCTATCCCTCGCCCTTTTCCTACGATCTCGCCGTCACGGCGATCGTCGCACTGTGCGTCGGCGCGATCCTGATCGCCTTCCTCCTTCCCCGCTCCATCAGGGAAACGCCATGAGACCTCTTCCCGAACTCACACCCGAAAACACCGCCTTCTGGACCGGCGGCGCGCAGGGTGAATTGTTGATCGCGCGCTGCGACGACTGCGATCATGCCATTCATCCGCCGCAGCTCGTCTGCCCCAAATGCTGGGGCACGGCGGTAAAGAGCCGGGCCGTCCCCGGCACCGGTACGGTCTACAGCTTTACCGTCAACCACCAGCCCTGGGCGCCGGGAATGGCGGTGCCCTTTGCCCTCGCGGTTGTCGATGTCGATGAAGCGCCGGGCGTCCGTATTACCGCTGAGGTGGTGAACGCACCCCCCGAAAGCGTCCATATCGGCCAGCGGATGCGCGCGGTTTTCCACGCGATCGACGACATCTGGTTCCCGCAGTGGGAGCCCGTCCAATGAGCATCAACGCCGCGATCACCGGGGTCGGCATGTCCGACATCGGGCGAAAGACCGGGCGCCCGGCGATGCTGCATCTGGTCGAAGCCGCGAGGCGCGCGCTGGACAGCGCCGGACTGACAAGGACCGACATCGACGGCATTTGCACCTATCCCGGAAAGGCGGACAATTCGCCCGGCATGTCGCCCCTGGGCACGGGGGAAGTCCGCAATGCGCTGGGCCTCAGGACTCGCTGGCACAGCGCGATCCCGGATGGCCCCTCACAGATGGCGCCGATCATGGTCGCGGCAATGGCGGTCGCGACGGGGCAGGCGCGGCATGTCCTCTGCTTTCGCGCGCTTACCGAAAGCAGTTCGCAAACCGCGGCGCAGCGGGCCAGCATTCCCGGATCGGGCCGGGCGCGGCTTGGTGGCTGGTACAGCTATCTCGTTCCCGCCAATGCCATGTCGGCGTCGAACTGGGCGGGCTGGATGGCGACGCGCTATTTTCACGAATTCGGAATGACGCGCGAGCATCTGGGGATGGTCGCCACCGGCCAGCGCGCCTTTGCCCGGCACAATCCCGCTGCGGTAATGCAGGCGCCGCTGACGATGGAGGATTATCTGGGCGCGCGAATGATCTCATCGCCCCTGGGGCTTTTCGACTGCGACGTGCCGATCGACGGGGCGTGCGTGGTCATCGTCTCGGCCGCCGACGCCGCAAGGGATTGCGCACGGGCGCCGCTGACCATCGAGGCAATGGGGTCGGCGCTCGAATCGCAGGAAACGTGGGACCAGCGCGCCGACCTGACGACAATGGGCGCGCACGATGCCTGCGCCGACCTGTGGTCGCGCACCGACATGAAACCGGCCGATGTCGACGTGCTCGCCCTTTATGACGGATTCAGCATTTTCGTGCCCTATTGGCTGGAGGCTTTCGGTTTCTGCGGGCATGGCGAAGCGAAGGATTTCATTGCAGAGGGGCATATCGGACCGGGCGGGCGCTATCCGGTCAATACCGGCGGCGGCCAGTTGTCGGGCGGGCGCCTGCACGGCTTTGGCCTGCTGCACGAAGCCTGCGTGCAGCTATGGGGCGAGGGCGGCGGCCGCCAGGTAAAGGATGCCAAAGCCGCCGTCTGCGGAATGGGTGGCGGGTTTATCGCAGGGTCGATGCTGATCAGGCGGGATTAAACAGCCTTTGCGCCCCACGCGGCGCTGATCATCCCGACACGAAGCGGAGGATCCGCCATGCTCGCTTCCGTTTCAGGCGATCGCCTTGCTGGACTTCAGCGCTTCGATCCGCTCCCAATCGAGGCCCAGTTCCATCAGGAACAATTCGGTATGTTCGGAAGCTTCCGGCGCGCGACAGTTTTCGACGCCCGCGCGATCGAATTGCACCGGATTGGCGACGAGCCGGATCGGCGGACCGCCATCGGCGCTCTCGACCTCGAAAATCAGGTCGTTGGCCAGCACCTGTTCGTCGCTGGCAACATCGTGCACCGATTGATAGGCCGCCCATTGGCCCTTCATCGTCTTGAGCTGCCGGGTCCAATAATCGAAGGGCTTTGCCGCGATCGCCTCCTTGACGAGCGGATAGGCTTCGGCAGCATTCGCCATGATCGCTTCGGCGGTGGAAAAGCGTTCATCCTTCGCCGCCTCCGGGATGCCCAGATGGCCGAACACATCCTCGATATAGGGGCCGGGCGACAGCACGGTCAGGTTGATGAATTTCCCGTCCGATGTCTTGAATACGCCCATGAAAGGGTTGGTGCCGACCGCCTGCGCGTCGCCGGGCATCTGGTTTTCAAAGGGATCCCTGCCCAGTTCCATCGCAACATCGATCGAGCAGGCGGTGGCCCATATGCCGGACGACAGCAGCGACACATCGACCTCGGTGGCTTCGCCGGTGCGTTCGCGGTGGAACAGGGCCGCCGCGATGCCGCCCGCGATGTTCATGCCCCCGATCGTGTCGCCATAGGCCGGGCCGGGCTGGGTCAACGGGCCGTCGAGCGCCTTCGGCGTTACCAGCACCGCCGATCCGCCGCGCGCCCAATAGGCGGTCGAATCGAACCCGCCCTTGTCGCGTTCCGGCCCCTTGTCGCCAAAGGCGCTGCCGCGGACATAGATGATGTCGGGGTTGGCAGCGCGGATATGCTCGATATCGATCTTCAGCTTCTGCCGCGCCGACGGCAGATAGTTGGTCAGAAATACATCGGCGGTCTTGGCAATCTCGTACAGCAGCGCGCGGCCTTCTTCGGTCGAAATGTCGATGCCGACGCTGCGCTTGCCGCGATTGGGATGCTGCATCAGCGACGATCGCTGCGGATTGACCGCCAGCCGTTGCAGCATCTGGATACCGCGCTGTGCGTCGCCGCGCACGGGATGCTCGATCTTGATCACATCGGCCCCCCAGTCGGTCATCACGCCCCCCGCTGCCGGCACGAAGGTGAATTGTGCGACTTCCAGGACGCGGACGCCTTCCATTACCTTGGTCATGCCTCGTCCCTTTCCTATTCGGCGTGGAAACCGATCACCTTTTGATAGGTGAATTCGTTCAGGCCATCCTCGCCATATTCGCGGCCATAGCCCGACCGCTTGATACCGCCGAAGGGGGCATCGGACTGCATCGTGCCGGCGCCGCCGTTGATCGATACGCCGCCGGTCCGGATTTTGAGCGCCATCCGATAGGCCTGCCCGGCATCGGCCGAATAGATCGCGCCGGACAGGCCAAAATCGCTGGCATTGGCCAGGGCAATCGCTTCGTCGTCATCGTCGAAACCGATGACCGCCCCGATCGGTCCGAAAACCTCTTCCTGGGCCAGCCGGCTGTCATTCTTGACATTGTCGAACAGCGTCGGCTCGAAATAAAAGCCCTTGTCCAGCCCTTCCGGGCGTTTTCCGCCCGACACCAGCGTCGCGCCCTCGTCGCGGGCGATTGCGACATAATCCTCGGTCCGTTTGCGCGCGACTTCGCGGATCAACGGGCCGTAATTGACCGCGGGGTCGGCGGGGTTGCCGATCCTGATATGCGTCAGCATCCCTTTCAGCGCTTCGACAAATTGCGGCCGGACGCTGTTGTGGACCAAATGGCGGGTGGTGAGCGCGCAGCCCTGGCCGCAGTGGGTGGTGAACCCCATCAATCCCGCTGCGGCGGCCTTTTGAATGTCCGCGTCGCTGCGGACGATCAGCGCCGATTTGCCTCCCAGTTCCATCACGATCCGTTTCAGCGTCGGCGCCGCCTGCGCCTGGATCATCGCGCCGACCTTGTCCGACCCGGTGAAATGCACCAGATCGACGCGCGGATCGGTGGTGAGCAGCTTGCCGGTTTCGATGTCGCCGGTCACGATGCTGAGAACGCCTTTCGGCAATCCCACCTCGTCGGCGATTTCGCCCAGGATCAGCGCTTCCATCGGGGTGTAGGGCGACGGCTTCAGAACCACCGTGCAGCCCACCGCAAGCGCCGGAACGACCTTGCCGACGTTCAGGAAGAAGGGGAAATTATAGGGGGAAATGGCGGCCACCACCCCGACCGGCTCGCGGCTGACCACGCCGGTGCCCAGCGTTGTGCGGCCCTGCGCGTTCGGCGTGAGTTCGACGGGCAGCGGGGTGACGGCGGGCCGCGATGCCAGTTCCACCGTGCGCCGCGCATGTTTCATCGGGATGCCATATTGCAGGAACTCCGCCAGCATCCGCGTCGCGCCCGCCTCGGCAACGATCATGTCGACGATTGCGCCCTTGCGGGCATCCAGCGCGTCCAGAAAGCGGGTCAGGATTTTCTGCCGTTCGGCGACCGGCAGATGCGACCAGTCGCTTCTGTCGAAAGCATGGCGAGCAGCGCCGATTGCGGCTTCGACCTGCCGCGCGCTGCCGACCGGTGCCTCGATCAGCAGACTTTCGTCCGCGGGGTTGATCACCGCCTCGCGCCGATCGGTCTTCTCCCATTCGCCGCCCACATAGATGGCGTCGGCATATTTCAGAAATGGCATTCCTATTTCCTTGTCAGGCGGCCTTGCAGTCCCAAACGATGGGCAGATTGCGGATCGACAACAGGCTGGGCACCACCGTCGTATCCGCGCCCTCGCGCACGCGGAACTCGTACGGGATACGGGTGAACCATTCGTCGAGGAGCACGCGAAGCTCCCGCCGCGCCAGATGCGCGCCCAGACAGATGTGCACCCCGCCAGCCAATGTGAAGTGGCGGTTGTTCCTGCGCTCCGGGTCGAATTGATGGGGACATTCAAACTGTTGGGGATCAAAGTTCCCAGATGTGTTGAATGCCGTCACCCAGTCACCGGCCTTGATCTGTACGCCGTGCCATTCGAAATCGCGCTTCACCTTGCGCCCCGAATTGACGAGCGGCTGGGTGCGGAGAAACTCCTCGACGGCAGAGTTGATCAGCGACTTGTCCTCGCGGATCCGTTTCTGAAGCTGCGGGTGCATTGCGAAACGGCGGAACATCTGGCTGACCGTCGAGGCGACGGTATCGAGGCCGCCCAGCCACAGGAACCAGGTTATGCCGATCTTTTCATCGTCGGTGAGCGGGACGCCGTCGATCGAACCATTGGCGATATAGCTGCCCAGATTGGCATCCGGGCTGGCCTGCTTGTCGGCGATGAAGCCGCGTAGATAGGCCAGCACAGCTGTCAGCGCCTCCACCTTCTTGTCGATCCGGTCGTCGTGCAGAATGGCGAACTCCCAGTCGAGGAACTGGTCGAACATGGTGAAGGGGAAACCCATCAGATCCAGAAAGACGCGCACCGGGAACACGCGCCCGAAATCATAAGCAATATCGACCTCGCCCCTGTCGGCGAACTGGTCGATCATCCCGCCGATGATCTCGCGGATGCGCGGTTCGCGCGCATTCATCGCAACGGGGGTGAACCAGGGGTTCAGGAACTTGCGGTAACGGCCATGATCGGGCGGGTCGATGCCAAGCGGGATCGACGGAAAGGTTTCGCCGGCCAGTGCCTGGAACTGGGCGACGCCTTCGGAGGAGAAAAGCTCGTTATCCTCATAGACGCGGCGAATATCCTCATATCGGGTCACGACCCACGCGCCGTGCCGGTTGCCGCTGATCGGCCAGGGATAATAATGGATGCGCGGAAAGGCCTCGTCGCGCACCACGTCCATCGGGCGATAGGGCTCGGCCAGGTCGTTGGGGACGATGCCCGCCGCGAAGCGGGTGTCGAGCACAAGGTCGGGCGGGACATGCGCGGGGGCGGGCGGGGCATCGGCGCCCGCCCGTGCCACCGGACAGCGTTCGGCTAGACTGGTCATCGTTCAGGCCGATGCGAACATGCGTTCGATGTCGCCCGACGTCACCGGGCGCTTGGCCTTGCCGATCGCGTCCATGCTCTCGGTTTTCAGCCCGCCCAGATTGTGCCGCGGGCTGACATCGACATCCTTGCCCAGTTCGCGCAGGTGCGCGACGGTGCAGTTTTCGCGTCCGCCATTCAGGCCGAAGGCGTCGAAACCATATTCGCGCATCACATTCTTGTGCGTGATCTTGTCGATCGTTTCCCTGGGCAGGCCGTTGACCGACGCCCAAAGATATTCCGGGACGTTGGGCCACACCGTATCCGAATGCGGATAGTCGCATTCGTAAGCGACCATGTCCTCGTTCATATATTCCAGATTCTTCACCCCGAACTGGTCGTCGATGAAACAGCAGATGATGTGTCGTTTGAACAGGTCGGAGGGTCGTTCGCCGCGGAAATCGGTGTGGGTCCATTCATGATGATGTTCGTGGGTGAAATCGGCACGTTCCAGGAAATAGGGAATCCAGCCGATTCCCCCCTCCGACAGCGCCATTCGCAATTCGGGATAGCGTTGCCAGAATGTCGCAAAGGTCCAGTCGGCTGCCGAATTGGCGATCGAAATCGGCATTGCGGTGATCCAGGCATCGATCGGGCTTTCGCTCGACGGGTGCATTGCGCGCGCGCCGGTACCGATATGGCAGTTGATCACCATCTTGTAATCGGAACAGGCAGCCCAGAAAGGCTCCCAATATTCATTGTGGATGCTGGGCAGCCCGATGTTGGCGGGATTGTCCGAAAAACTTACGGCATGAACGCCAAGGTCGCTCATCCGCTTCAGCTCTTTCAGGGTTTCGTCCATGTCCCACATCGGAACGAGGCACATCGGGATGAAGCGTCCCGGCGCGGCGGCGCACCATTCCTGGACATGCCAGTCGTTCCAGGCGCGGCAGGCGAGCAGCGCTTCGTCGGGCGCCTTCTGGGCCATGCCGACAAAGGTGCCGCCGGCAAAGCCGGGCATGGTGGGGAAGTTCAGCGAAGCGAGCACGCCGTTGGCGTTCATGTCATCGACGCGCAGCTTGGGGTCATAGGTGCCGGGGCGAAGCTGATCGAAGGCGCTCGGTTCCATGCCATATTCGCTGCGCGGGCGGCCGACCACGGCATTCAGGCCGATGGTCGGGTAACGCTGTCCGTTCCACAGCCAGATGTCCTTGCCATTGTCCTGGACGATGTGCGGGGCGCGATCCTTCTTTCCGGCCGGATAATGGCGGATGAAGGCCTCGGGGGGCTCGATCGCATGATCGTCGACGCTGATGATGATCATATCGTCCATCTGCATGGCGACTCTCCTCTCGGCTGGCTTGTTCTTGTCGACATTCTCGCAAAAATTGACGATGTGTCAACTATTGGTTTATGACCTGGTTTAATAAGTGGAGAGGCCGATGCTGACGCGAACCCTTCCGGTGATCGACCGGGACAATGAAGCTTTCTGGACCTGGGGGCGCGAGGGGAAGCTTGCCATCCATCGCTGCGCGAATTGCGCCTGTTTCGTGCATCCGCCGGTCCCGTTCTGTCCCTGTTGCGAAAGCCGCGACGTCGCGCCGCAGCCTGTGTCGGGGCGCGGCCGAATCGTTACCTTCACCGTCAATCACAAGCCCTGGGTGCCTGATATTTCCGCGCCCTATGTCCTTGCGCTCGTGGCGATCGAGGAACAGGACGATGTGCGCCTTGCCACCAACATCATCGGCTGCGCGGCCGAAGATGTGCGCTTCGACATGGAGGTGGAGGTCGTTTTCGAGGCGGCTGAGGACCTGTGGATCCCGCTTTTTCGTCCGGTGCCGTCGGCATGACCCGCTTCGCCGAGAAAAATGTCGCTATCACCGGCATCGGCATGTCGGACGTGTCGCGCGGCGCGGCGAAGTCGGCGCTGGCGCTCACGGTCGATGCGGCGCTGGAAGCGATCGCCGACGCCGGACTGACGCGCGCCGAGATCGACGGGATCGCCACCTGGCCCGGTGAACGCGCCGACGGTTCGGGTTTTTCCCCGGTCGGCAGCGCGGCGCTCCAGGACGCCTTGCGGCTGGAGGTTGGATGGTATGCGGGGGGAGGGGAGGCGCCGGGGCAATATGGCGCCGTCTTCAACGCGATCGGTGCGATAACCGCGGGCTTATGTCGCAACGTCCTCATCTTTCGCACCATGTATGAAGCGACGGCGCGCAAGAGCTTCTATGCCAATTCGCTGCTGCGCGAGGGACAGCGGCAGGCGGGCCCCTTTGCCTGGTATGCACCCTATTATACCTATTCGACAGCTTTGCAGCAGGCGCTGTTCTTCAATCTTTATGTTCACAAAAGCGGCATCCGGCCCGATCAGGTCGGACAGATTGCGGTGGGCCAGCGTCGCAACGCTGCGCTCAATCCCAAGGCGATCTATCGCACGCCGATCACCCTCGACGATTATCTGGCGTCACCGCTCATCGCGACGCCGCTGCGTCTTTATGATTGCGACGTCCCCATCGACGGCGCCGTTGCCATTATCGTGTCGCGTATGGACGTCGCACGCACGCTCAAAAATCCGCCGGTGCGTATCGAGGCGATCGGATCGTCGATGCGCTATCGCAACAGCTGGACGCAGCTCGATGCGCTCGACACCCAGGCGCAACCGAAAGTGGCGGAGATGATGTGGAGCCGAACCGACCTGAAACCCGTCGATGTCGACATCGCCCAGCTTTACGACGGCTTCAGCTACCACACCATCAACTGGCTGGAAAATTTCGGTTTTTGCGAGCGCTATGGCGCAAAGGATTTTATCGAGGGCGGCAGGCGTATCGCGCTCGATGGCGACCTGCCGGTGAATACGGGCGGGGGCGCGCTGTCTGCCGGACGCCTTCATGCCTATGGCGCTGTGCACGAAACCTGCATCCAGCTTTGGGGCCGCGGTGGTGCGCGGCAGGTCGCGGGCGAGCCCCGCGTCTGCGCGACCTCGACCGCCGGTGGCCCGCTTGCGGGGGCGATGCTGCTGGTCCGCGATTGAAGGTCAGGCCTGCCAGACGATGTCGCCGCCGATGACGGTCAGGCCGACATGGCCCAGCGCACCGGGATCGCGCGGCCAATCGTACAGCATCAGGTCCGCCGGACCGCCAATGTGCAGCGCCCCCGCCTCATACAGCGCCAGCGCGGCTTCGCGGCCGATGGCTTCATCAATGCCGATAACGTGCCCCCTTTGCGTCCGGCGATCGGTCGCGGCGCGCAGGGCGATCCACGGATTGAGCTCACCATAAGGCGCGTCGGATCCGCCGCGCATCGCAACACCCGCACGGATCAACGAGCCCAGCCGGTAAAGATCGCCCAATTCATCATCCTGCATCTGGGCGCGATAACGGTCGCCGCGATCGTGGATGAAATTGGGCTGGGTCACGACGATCAGGCCGGCAGCCGCAATATCGTCGATCAGGCTGTAGGCGATCCTTCCGCCATGTTCGATCCGGTCCCCCGGCTTGGTTCCGCCCGCCTGGTCGAGCGCGCCGAGGTAAAACAGCAGTTCGCCCAGCGTGACGCAATGGGCGGCGACAGGCCGACCCAAACGGCGCGCTGCATCGATCCGGGCGGCGAGTTGCGCGAGCGGGGGCAGGTCGTTTTCGTCGAGCAGCAGCTTGACAGCCCCGAGCCGATATCCCTCACCAGCGGGAAGCGCCTCCGTGCCCATGATGGTCAGCCGCTGGGGCAATGCACCGGCAAGCAGCGCGGCTTCGGCGGCACCGTTTGAAGCACCGGCATCGGTAACAGCCGTAACGCCCCAGCGCGCCAGCGTCGCGCCAAGCGCCGCGAGCGACGGCGGCTGGCCGCCGATCCGTCCGCGCAGCCAGGCGTCGCCGCGCCATATTCGTCCGTTCGGTTCGCCATCCGCCGATCGTTCGACACAGGCGGGAAAGGGTGGGCCGCCCAGTCGCCTCACCCCCGCGCTGTTCAACAGCCAATAGCCCCCGGTGCGATCCTGTATCCGCAGTGGGCGGTCCGGTAGCCAGGCATCAAGCACCGCCCGGTCGGGCAGGCCTGCCACGCGCTCGTCATAGCCGATCGCGCGCACCCAGGTGACCGGCGTGCCCGTCGCACGTCGCAGCCGATCGACAATCGCGTCGGCGTTCCGGCAGCCGGACAGATCGACCGACTCCCGCCGCGCCGCGGCGGCGAGGAGATGCAGGTGATGGTCGTGTAAACCCGGCCCCAGGATCTGCCCCGCCGCGTCATATTCCGGCCCCTTGCCGGAGACGCGCTCGTCCATTGCCGCGATCCGGCCCTCGCATATCCCGACGTCGACCGCGCGTCCGTCCTGCGTTCGTGCGTTGCGGATGACCAGATCGAAACGGAGCATCATGCGACGATCCGCGCAAAATGGGCGGCGGTTCGCGCCAGCGCGATGTCGATCACGCCGCATTGCCCCGCAGCCAGGGCTTCGAGGGCCAGGGTGGCGGCAACGATTCCCGTGAGCGGGTCGGCGAGCGCGTCGCCCATGAAGTTCGGGCGGTCGCCGTTCCAGGCGACCAGTCCGCCCGCGGCCGCACAGTCATCGCCAAAGCCGACCCGCATCGCCGCGTCGCCGCGCCAGCCGTGCGCGGTGATCGCGATCCATAGCAGATCGGGATTGGCCGCAAAAACCTCTGCTTCGCCAAGGCCGAGCCGGGCCAGCGCGTGGGGGCGCCCCGACGTGATCAATACACGCGCCTTTGCAACCATCGCCATCAACGCACCGGGTTCGAAGAGGATGTTTCGCCGCCGCTTTCGACCGTTCAGCCGCCGGTCGAGCCGCGGCGTGTGGACGGGTGTAGGATCGGGCCTGGCAGTGCTTTCGACCTTCACCACCTCATGCCCCGCCTCGGCGAGCAGGGCGCCGCAATAGGGGCCGGCCCACAGCGCGGACAGGTCAAGCACCCTGCCATTGTCCCGAGCGCCCTCATAGAGATCCGGCGCCTTGAACGGCGATGCTTCGCCAATGCGGGCGACGGGCAGATGCAGCGCGACGCCATCGGCCACCATCGCTGTCGCCGGTCTTGCTCTTGCCGACGCGGCAATGGCGTCCCAGGGGGCCTCATCGAAGCCGGAGCCGGTCCACGCCGGCACTAAATCGCGGTCGGCGTCGCGGGCGAGCGACACGGCGATCCATTCGTCCTGACAGGGGATCAGCCTGCAATGCCGATTGGGCGACCATTCGCCGGGAGGCGCAAGATCAAGATCGTCGGCGCGCGATAGCGCGCGGCGCGGATCGAACGCGATGCGGCCGTCCGACGCGGCGATCAACCGCTCGCCTGCGGTCGCCACGGCGTCCAGCAAGGCGGTCAAGCCGCCTCCTCGACATGATGGACCAGTCCCCATTCCAGCGCCGTGGGCGCTTTGATCCGTCGGCCCGAGAGCAGCATCCAAAGCGTCCGGTGCCGACCGATCGCCCGCGCGATGCTGATGGTGCCGCCCGCGCCGGGAATGAGCCCCATGCCGAGTTCCGGGAGCTGAAACCAGGCGTCGGGGGCTGCGATGCGCCGATGCGCGGCGGCGGCGATTTCGATCCCGGAGCCGATGCAGGCGCCATGCAGGCGGACGGCGCCGCGCTCGCCGATCGCGTCGAGCGCGCGGGCGCAGCTATGGAGCGTGCGGACGGCATGGGCTTCGGCCAGATCGCGCGCGCTTCCGAACTCGTCCAGCGCGCCCCCGCTCGAAAAGCAACGCCCGGCACCGCAAAGCGTGACGGCAGGGCGGCTGGGGTCGTCCAATATATTGGCCAGCGCTTCATACAGTGCGTCGCGCATGGGGGCAGACATCGCATTGCGGCTGACCGGATCGTTCAGCGTGACGATAACCCGGTCGCCTTCGCGCTCGATCTGCAATGGATCATCCGGGGTCCGAAGGGTATCGCCAGGATTGCGTCCCATCCGCCAGCGCGCAAATTCGGAACCCCCCAGAAGCGTGGAATAGGCGAAGGATTCGACCGCGAGTGCATCTGGGAAGGAAAGCCGGGCGGTCATCCGCAGCACCTGCGCCGCGATGGTTGCGGCAAGCGGGCTTTGCCGAACGGCCGTCGCGAGCATGTCCGCGCCGGGCGCTCTGGCCAGCGAAACCCACGGGCGCGACGGGGCGATTGCGCCGGTCAGCAGCAGGTCGAAATCGTCGGCGACCACGGGCGGTAGATCGCCCGCTTCGTCCACGCCGATCACCACCGCCTGAACGGGCGCGCGCGGTCGGCGCCAGCGCGCTGCATCGACCACCAGCACCGGTTCCCCGCCCGGCGCGGACAGGCGATCCGCGTCGAGATGGTCGGGGCCGGTCATCGCCACCTTCCTACCCCGCGCAGGCCGCTTCCGCCAGTTCCGCCTTCAACACGCGCCGCAGCAGCTTGCCCGTTTCATTATAGGGAAGGGCATCGCGCACGAACCATTGTTCGGGGGTCTTGGTCGAACGAAGCTTCGCGCGGATCGCGGACGACAGCGCTTCGATGTCGGGACGGCCCGATCGCGAGACAATCACCGCAACCACCTTTTCGCCCCATTTCTCGCACGGAATGCCCAGCACCGCGCAATCGGCAATGTCGTCATGGGTGCGAAGCAGGTCTTCGATTTCGCCGGGCGAGATATTCTCGCCCCCGCGCACGATCACATCGTCGAGGCGGCCCTCGACGAACAGATATCCGCCTTCGTCCAGCCAGCCGGCATCATTGGTGGCAAACCAGCCGTCGTCGGCCACCGCCTTTTTGTTCAGATATTCGCCCGAAACCTGCTCGCCGCGGACGTGAATTTCGCCATGCTCCCCAGGGGCGCAGGGGGTTCCGTCCTCGCGCCGGATTTCCAGCTCGATACTTGGCAACGGCTTCCCGACCGATGCTATCCGGCGGCGGATCGCGGGGTCGCCGGACGCAAAGGCGATGCGATGATCCTCCGCGCCCAGCAGGGCGATGGTCGAACTGGTTTCGGTCAGGCCATAGGCGTTGACGAAATCGACGTGGGGCAGCTTTGCCAGTGCACGCGCGATCACCGGCTCCGGCATCTTGCCGCCACCATAGGATAGCGCGCGCAAGGCAGGTAGCGTTTCGCCGGTCTGTTCCATCACGTCCAGAATGCGGTCGAGCATCGTAGGCACGACCATCGCGTGGGTGACGGCTTCGGCAGCGGCCGTGGCGACCCATTGGTCCGGCGTGAAAGCGGGGAGATAGACGATCCGCCGTCCGCCATAGGCGGCGGTCAGGATCGCCGAAATGCCGGCGACGTGATAGGAAGGAACGCTGACCAGCGCGGCTTCGTCCTCGCCCGCGCCCAGAAACTCCACCGTGGACATGACATAGGCGGTCAGGTTCGTGTGGCGCAGCACCGCGGCTTTCGGTTCGCCGGTCGTGCCGCTGGTGAACAGCAGCACCGCGATGTCATTCTCTGCTTCGGGCAGGGCGGCGGGCGGCGGCGTTGGTCCTGCCAGAAACTCCGCTTCGAAATCGCTCCGTGCGACCAGTTCGATACCTTCGGCCGGGGCGATGCGCGCCAGCATGTCGTCGTCGGCGATCAGCACGGCCGGGGCGGTGCGCGCGACCAGCCGGTTGAGATCGGCATCGGGGAGGCGGTAGTTCAGGGGCACAAAGGCTGTTCCCGCCATGCCGCTGGCGAACAGCAGGATGGGCAGCAGTTCGCCGTTCATGCCGAGGAAGGCTGTGTTGGCCTTGCCGCGGCTGGCCAGCCACGCCGCTGTCTGGCTGGCGCGCGCGCGATAGGTGCCGAAGTCGATCGCCTCCTCGCCGCTGCCCAGCGCGGGCCGATCAGAGGCCGCGTCAGCGGCAATGTCCAGCAACAGCGAGGTTCGCATCTGTGTCAGTCCGATGCCGGGAGCGGTTTCGCACCCTTTAATGCGAGCGGATTGCCGTTGAATGCCAGCGACCCTTTGCCGGCCCTGGCGCCCAGTATCTCCAGCCCGCTCTCTTCGTCGATATAGCGTTTGCCGATGGCGACCCCGTCGGCAAATTCAGCGCTGACGCCGCCGGTGATCGGCGCCGGGTCGTCGATCGGGAGAACGGGCGCGCCGCCGCATTGCAATTCCCCCGCAATGCTGGGCGGGCGAACGACGACCATTTGCGCGTCGCAAACTGCACTTTTCCAGCGCGAACCGGGTTTCAAATCCATTCGTCCTGATCCTTTCCCATTGCCGCTCCGTTCGGATTCGTCGTCGGCCGCAATATGATAATCGACACAGAAAGTAAACGTAGTTATATAACTGAAAGGAGCAAGGAGAGAAAAGATGCATCCGCGCCATTTTGCGCGAAAAGCGCCCGATCGTCCAGCCATCGTCATGGCGGCAAGCGGAGAAACGGTCAGCTATTCCGCGCTCGAAAATGTGGCGAATCGTGGAGCACAGCTTTTTCGCTCACTGGGGATAGCGACGGGTGACACGATCGCGCTTTGGCTCAAAAACTGCCGCGATTATTTCGAAATCTATTGGGCGGCGCAGCGGGCCGGACTTTATGTCTGCCCGATCGCGACGCATCTGACCGTAGAGGAAGCGGCCTATATATTGAACGACAGCGGCGCGTGCCTTCTGATCACCCATGCCGATGTAGCGGCTGCGCCGGACCTTGTCAGCGAACGTCAGCGCCTGATCCCGGACGTGCGTCACATATTCGGCCTGGAGGCGGGAATGGACGGATTTCCGTCATGGCGCGCGGCGCTGACGGGCTTTCCGTCCAAACCGATCGCGGACGAAACCGCTGGTTATCATCTGGTTTATTCGTCCGGCACTACCGGACGGCCCAAGGGCATAAGGCTGCCGCTCAGCGGCGAGGCGGCCGATGCGCCGCACATGCTGGGCGATCGGGTCGCCGGGCGCTATGGCGTCGGGGAGGATAGCGTCATCCTGTCGCCCGCACCGCTCTATCATACCGCGCCCTTGGTCTATGGCATGGTTGCGCATCGGCTGGGCGCAACATTGATCGTCATGGACCATTTCGATGCCGAGGACATGTTGCGCCTGATCGAACGCCATCGCGTCACCTTTATCCAGATGGTGCCGACGATGTTCGTGCGCCTGCTTGCGCTGCCGGGTACGACACGGGCGCAATATGATCTCTCGTCGCTGCAAAAGATCGTTCATGCCGCAGCGCCTTGTCCGGTCGAGATCAAGCGCCGGATGATCGACTGGCTCGGCCCCATCATCTATGAATATTATGGCGGGTCGGAAGGCAATGGATCGACCTTTATCACGCCGCAGGAATGGCTGGAGCATCCCGGATCGGTCGGGCGCGCCGACTGGGGAACGCTGCATATTTGCGACGAGGAGGGGAATGAGGTGCCACCGGGCGTCGACGGGCTGATCTATTTTGAAGGCGGCTGGGATTTCCAGTATCTGAACGACCCCGAAAAGACGCGTGACGCGCGACATCCGCGACATCCGGCATGGAGCACACTGGGCGACATCGGCCATGTCGATAAGGATGGTTATCTTTACCTGACCGACCGCAAGGGTTTCATGATCATATCGGGCGGCGTGAACATCTATCCGCAGGAAGTCGAAAATCTGCTGATCACTCACCCGCGCGTCGCCGACGCGGCCGTTATCGGCGTGCCGAGCGCCGAGTTCGGCGAAGCGGTGAAAGCGGTCGTGCAACCGCTCGATCCCGCCGACGCGACCGATGAATTTGCGGAAGAGTTGCTGCGTTTCTGCCGCGCCCGGCTGAGCCATGTGAAATGCCCGCGATCGATCGATTTCGACCCTGCGCTGCCCCGGCTCGACACGGGCAAGCTTTACAAGCGGTCGATCCGCGACCGCTATTGGCCTGTCGCGCCGACATAGGGCGGCTCCGCACAGCCGCTGTGGGTCGAATTGGGAAAAGCCGATAGTGCGGCTGTCGCAATCGCGATCCTCTGCTCTTCGCTGAACCTGCGTCGCGTCAACCCGCCCAACTCGCTCTCGTCACACGCCGCCCAAAATCGGTCAGGTTTCAGGGGAGAACGCAATCACCATATCCCAAAGGGGTTCCTCGTCGACGCCGATCATGGGCCGATTTTGACCGTCGTTTGCCTCCGATTTGCATCAGCTCGGAAACCTGATGTGCGGCGGGGCGTTTGTGAAGGAAATCGACGCCAGGCGCACCGCGACACGTCGTGCGGGAGATATCGCAGATTCGTTCGCGAACGGATTGCCGCCATGGGGAACCGCCTCGCCGCCTTCACGGCGACCCCTGTTTTCAAAGCGGCGGCGAGACGGTCGCAATTATCGCCGACCGGGCAAGCTGTGCGGAAAATCGCCCGATTTGGCAGATGCCGCCGCCGCCTCCCCTGCGATCCGCGGCCTCATCCTTTCGCGACAAGGCTTGACGAAGTGAACGTTATCATTTACGTGAACGTTCACAATCTGCGCTTCAATCGCGCAAACACATAATCCTGGGGAGGAATTCGCCGATGAATGATTCGCGGAAGGTCCGTTTCGATCGCTTGGCAATGGGCGTCTCGCTGCTTGCGATCGGCATCGCATGTCAACCGGCCCTCGCCCAGGATGACGTCGTTGCGCAGAATGAGGACGACGCGATCGTCGTTACCGGCATCCGTGCAAGTCTCGAACAGGCGCAAAATATCAAGCGCAATGCACAAGGCGTGGTCGATGCCATTTCCGCCGAAGACATCGGCAAGTTCCCCGACACCAATCTGGCGGAGTCGCTGCAACGCATCACCGGCGTATCGATCGACAGGGCCAGCGGGGAAGGGTCGACCGTCACGGTCCGCGGTTTCGGCCCCGAGTTCAACCTTGTCGTGGTGAACGGCCGCCAGATGCCGACATCGACCCTCGGTGACGGCTTCTCGGCACCATCGACACGCAGCTTCGATTTCGGCAACCTCGCCGCCGAAGGCGTCGCCGGGGTCGAGGTTTACAAGTCGGGCCGCGCTTCGCTTCCCACCGGCGGTATCGGCTCGGTCATCAACATCAAACTGCCACGACCGCTGGATCGCCCCGGCCTCAATGGCAGCATCGGTGTCAAGGGCGTTTACGACACGTCGCAACTTTATGGCACGGACGTCACGCCCGAGATCTCGGGCATCATCAGCAAGACCTTCGCCGATGACCGCATCGGCATCCTGCTCGCCGGTTCCTATCAGAAGCGTAATGGCGGCCAGGCGCAGTTCACTGTGGGCAATTGGCGGCCTGGCTATACGGGTGCGGAAAACAACTGGGGTACGCTTGCGCAACCCGGAGACCCGCGTTTCGCCAATATCGAAAACCGCCCCGGACCCACCGACATTTACCAGGTTCCGCAGAATGCGGCGTATGATTTTTACGATTTCCAGCGCGAGCGGATCAACGGCCAGGCGGTGCTGCAGTTCAAGCCGACCGACAGCCTCGATGTGTCGCTCGACTATATTTTTGCGCAAAACACCTTTGACAGCCGCCAGAGCAGCATCGGCGTGTGGTTCAATCACAATGACACGTCGAGCAGCTGGACCAACGGCCCCGCCGCGGGCGCCAATTTCTACGCGGAGAATTTCGCTGCCGCCGAAGGCAAGGATCTGGCGATCACCGGCGCGGTCGGTTCGAACCGCAATATCAACCATTCGTTCGGCGGCAACATCAAGTGGGAAGGGCCCTGGGGGCTGCGCCTCGAACTCGACGGCCACCATTCCACCGCGGAATCGAAGCCGACCTCGCCTTATGGCAGCGGGATTGCCGTCGGTACGGCCATCTTTGGCGTTGCCAGCCAGAGAGTGGACTTCACCACCGACATGCCGGTCATTTCGGTCGCCATGCACCCCGGTTCCGAGATCGCGGCTGAGAATATTCGTCCGGCGGGCAATGCTTTCCGCAATGCCTATATGAAGGATACGATCGATCAGGTCAGCTTGCGTGGCGGCTTCGATTTCGATGCGTCATTCATCGAAAGCCTCGATTTCGGCGCGAGCTACCTCGAGAATGATGTGCGGACGGCATTCGGGGTGATCCAGAATGACACGTGGGGCGGAACCTTGTCTGCGGCCGATACGCCGGATTCGCTGTTCACGCCGCGCGCACTCTCCCCCGATCTTTCCGGCATGAGCGGATCGAGGGACCCGGCCATCATTCCGACCTATTTTCTGATCGACACGGCAGGGCTGATTTCACTCCTCGACGACAGGCTCGGGATCTGTGACGCCGCGCCGGGCGATACTTGTCTGGCGCCTTATTCCACCGACCGGCGCATCTTGGAAAAGTCGATTACGCCCTGGGTGCAGTCCTTCCACAGCTTCGATCTGGGCGATGCCAGGGCGAATCTGCGTCTTGGACTGCGCTATGAGAAGACCAAGGTTACGTCGAGGGCGCTCGCCGAGATCCCCACGGGCACCGTCTGGGTCGCGCAGAATGAAATCAGCCTGGTCAAAACGCCCGGTACCGATTTCACGACGCTGAAAGGCGAGTATGATAACTGGCTTCCTGCGATCGATTTCGATCTGTCGCCCTTTGAAAATGTGAAGCTGCGCGCGTCTTACAGCCACACGATTACCCGCCCGGACTATGCCAGCATGCAAGGCGGCATTACGCTCGCGCAGCCGCTGCGCGTCGGCGCGGGCGGCAGCCAGGCAAGCGCCGGCAATCCGGCTCTGCTCCCCTACAAGTCCAAGAATGTCGATTTGTCGGCCGAATGGTATTATGATCGGGCAAGCTATGTGTCGGTAGGCTTCTTCAACAAGAAGGTCAGCAATTTCATCGCCAACGACACCACCCAGACGCCTTTGTTCGACTTGCCCGATCCGTCGCAGGGCGCGGCGGCCACGGCAGCGCGCCAGGCGCTCGGGCCGAATGCGAGTTTCGACCAGATCGTCGCCTGGGTTCAGGCCAATCGGCCAGCCGACTATGTGGCCGGCGTCGGGACGGCGGGTGGCGTTGCGGGTCGTGCCGGCGATCCGAACGTCATCTTCACCTTCACCCAGCCATCGAACAGCGATCAGCAGGCGCGGCTGTGGGGCTGGGAGTTTGCGATCCAGCATAATTTCTGGGATACCGGCTTCGGCGCGATCCTCAACTACACGGTGGTCAACAGCGATACGGGATTTGACAACACATTGCCGTGGACGACCACGCAATTCGCTGTTCCGGGCGCGAGCGACAGCGCGAACGCCGTGCTTTATTACGACAAAAACGGCTTGCAGGCGCGTATCGCCTACAACTGGCGGGACCGGTTCCTGGCCGGCAAGGATCAGGATCCCTATTACATCAAATCCTATGGCCAGTTCGACGCCAGCCTGAGTTACGAGTTCAAGAAAGGCCTCACCGCGTTCGTCGAAGGTATCAACATTACCAACGCCGACCGGACAGGCGTGCGCCGTAACGATCGCGCGATCTTCTTCGCGGCGCCGGGCTATGCGCGTTATTCGGCGGGCATTCGATTCACTTTCTGATGAAGCAAGCGTGACCCGCAAGGCGCACTGACGACAATGGGCCGCATTGCTTCTGCAGTGCGGCCCAATTGTTTTGTTTCCCAATCAATGTCGGATATCTGATCGAGCGATGGGCACGTCGATTCATAATGTGGTGATCGTGGGAGGAGGAACGGCAGGCTGGCTCTCGGCATGCGTCCTGGCGGCGCGCCGTCCTGACCTGTCGATCATATTGATCGAAGCTCCCGGCATCGCCACCATTGGCGTCGGCGAAGGCACCTGGCCGACGATGCGGGAAACGCTGGCGACCATCGGCATCGAGGAAACCGAGTTTCTGCGCGAGTGCGATGCTTCGTTCAAGCAGGGATCGCTATTTGTCGGATGGGTGACCGGCGCGCCGGAGGACCGGTATCTTCATCCCTTTTCCGCGCCGCCGCCGATTGACATGCGCGACGTGTTGGCGGCCTGGCGCGCGGACGAAAATGCCAGATCCTTTGCCGCCGCGGTAACGCCGCAGGCCGCGATCTGCGAGCGCGACCTTGCTCCGCGACACCCTGCGATGCCGGATTATGCGGGAACGCTAAACTACGCTTATCATCTTGACGCGGGCAAGTTTGCCCAGCTTCTGGCGCGTCATGCCACAGAAAGGCTCGGCGTGACGCATGTCGCTGCAGAGGTCACCGGAATTATCGCCGACGGCGATGGTGACATTGCAGCGCTTGCGCTGCACGATGGCACGGCAATCGGGGGCGAGCTGTTCATCGACTGCAGCGGGCAGGCCGCCCTTCTGATCGGCGGGCATCATGGCGTCGAATGGATCGACCGCTCCGACGTTTCCTTCAACGACCGCGCCCTTGCCGTGCAGGTGCCGACGCAGGCGGAAAGCGCCATCGCCTCGCAGACCATCGGGACAGCCCATCGGGCCGGCTGGATCTGGGACATCGCCCTGCCCACGCGGCGGGGGATCGGTTGCGTCTATGCTGCGCGTTTCATGTCGGAGGCCGAGGCCGATACGGTGTTGCGCAACTACATCGCGGCGCACATGCCGGAGGCCGACGCTGGCAACCTGACACCGCGCGCCTTGTCGTTCCGGACAGGTTATCGCGCGCGGTTTTGGCAGAAGAATTGCGTTGCCATCGGACTGTCTGCCGGGTTCATCGAACCGCTTGAAGCCTCGGCAATCGTCATGATCGAACTGTCGGTGCGCGCGCTTGCTGACAATTTTCCTGCCAGTCGCGCGATAATGGATATTCATGCTCAGCGCTTCAACACGCTGTTCCGCTACCGCTGGGAGCGCATCGTCGACTTCCTCAAGCTTCATTATGCGCTCAGCCAGCGCCAGGAACCCTATTGGAAAGCGCATCGTGATCCTGCGACGATTCCCTCGCGGCTCGCCGAGCAACTCGCTCTTTGGCGCGATCAGCCTCCGTCAGCATGGGACTTTCCACAGGTCGACGAAGTTTTCTCGGCCGCGAGCCAGCAATATGTGTTGTATGGGATGCGACCCGGCGAAACGGTGTCGCTGAGCCGACCCCGATCAGAGGCATGCGTCCGACTGGCCGAAATATCCGAACGCGCACGCGCCCTGGTGGCCGCGCTGCCCGAGAACCGCGCCTATTTTTCCGCACTTCGGGCGCACGCCGCCTAGCTACGAAAGACCTGCCGTCGATGAGCAACCATCAAATCCTCGATCCGGCTGACCACGCCGAACTGCGCATCCACATAGGTCCGGGTGCGGAATATGGCGACAAGGTCATGGCATGTTTGGCGGTCCCCAACGAATTTCGCCGGTTGGCGACCGACTATCCCATAGTGTTCCACTATGATCAGGAGCATCGCAGCTTCTCCGCGCTCGCTCTGATGGGGTTTGAAAAGGACGAGAATCTGTTTCTCGACGGCAGGTCCTGGTCCGCTTCGGCCAAACCCATGGCACTGGCCATACAGCCATTTCTCATCGGTCGTTCGCGCGACGCCAGTTCGGCGGCTCAGGTTCATGTGGACCTCGATCATCCACGCATCGCCCGCGGTGTCGATGGCGTTCGGGTGTTCGACGACGCAGGCCGACCGACCCCCTATCTTGAGCAGATCATGTCCATGCTCGCCGAACTCGATGAAGGGCATAGAGCAAGCGGGGCGTTTTTTTCCGCGCTCGATCGTTACGACCTGCTCGAACCCTTTGCGCTCGACGTTCCCCGTGCGGGAGGCGGCGAGCACCGGCTGGTGGGCTATCATCTGATCAACGAGACCAAGCTGCGCGCGCTTGAGCCCGGCGCGATGAGCGAGCTTCATGCAGCCGGACATTTGCTGCCGCTGTTCATGGCGCTCGCTTCGCTGGGCAATCTTGGCAAGCTTGCGCGCCGCCGCGCTGCGAAGAACCATGGCTGAGAGTGCCGCTTTCCTCGATGACCTCCCTCGGGTTGTCGAACGGGCCGTGGCGCCCGACGCGCTCGATGCGCAATTGTCGTACGCGCAAGAGCCTTTCATAATACGCGGTCTCGCGGCGCAATGGCCGCTGGTGGCCGCGGGCAAGGCCGGTGACGCCGCGGTGCGCGACTATCTGGTCGAACGGGCGCGGGCGCGCAGCTTTCCGGTCAACATTGGCGAGCCGGGGGGAGGCGACCGGCTTTTCTATAATGCGGCGATGGGTATGAATTTCCGCATGGCCCAGGGTCCGCTCGCCGAAATACTGGACGGAATCATAGCCAATGCCGACAAAGCCGACGCGCCGGTCATCTACCTCTCGTCGATCGACATGGGCGGCTATTTCGATGGACTGCGCGAGGAGAACCGGTTGCCGCTCGGCAATCGGGTTCCGATAGAAAGTATCTGGATAGGCGGGCGCACGCGCATCGCCGCGCACAATGATGTGCCGCACAATCTGGCAATCTGCGCGGTGGGACGGAGGCGCTTCACCATCTTTCCGCCCGAGGAGTTTGCCAATCTTTATCTGGGTCCGCTCGAAAATACGCCCGCCGGTCGCCCCGTCAGCATGGTCGATTTCCGCGCTCCTGATTTTGCCGCCCACCCCCGGTTTAGGGACGCTCTCGATCGCGCCCAGGTCGCCGATCTCGAACCGGGCGACGCCATTTTCGTGCCGTCGCTCTGGTGGCACCATGTCGAAGGCCGCGCGCCCTTGAATGCTCTGGTCAATTATTGGTGGAGCGATGTGCCCACTCATCTTGGAAAGCCCGAGGATGCGCTGTTCCACGCGATCCTTGCCCTGCGCGACCTGCCGGCCGGCGACAAGGCGCGTTGGCGCGCGCTGTTCGACCATTATGTTTTTGCGAACGGAGCCGAAGTGACCGATCACCTGCCTGTCGACGCGCGCGGGATACTTGCGCCGCTTACGCCTGAAACTGCGGGACAAATCCGCGCGCGGCTCCTGCGGAGCCTGTCGCGATGACGGGCATGGACAGCAGCACCGCCAGGCTGAAAATCGTCATCGCCGGCGGCGGCACCGCCGGCTGGATGGCGGCGGCGGCCTTGTCCGGCACCTTGGGCGCGGCAATCGATCTGACCCTGATCGAATCCGATGCCATTGGCACGATCGGCGTTGGAGAAAGCACGATCCCGCCGATCGTGCTGTTCAATCGATTGATGGGGATCAATGAAGCCGCATTCATGCGCGCGACCCAGGCGACGTTCAAGCTGGGGATCCAGTTTGAAAACTGGAAGCATGTCGGCGAAAGCTATTTCCATTCTTTTGGCACCACGGGAAAGGATCACTGGTCGGCGGGGTTCCAGCATTTCTGGCTTCACGGCCTGACCTGCGGGCACAGCCGGAGTTATGACGATTACTGCCTGGAGCTGAAGGCTGCGCACGAGGGCAAGTTCGCGCATCTGCCCGACGATCGCATGAATTATGCCTATCAACTTGATTCGTCGCTTTACGCCGCCTTTTTGCGCGAGCGTGCGGAAGGCGACGGCACGAGGCGAATCGAGGGGCGGATCGCCGCCGTCGAACTCGACGGTGCAAGCGGCAATATCGCGGCGCTGATGCTCGACGGCGAGCGGCGGATCGAAGGCGATCTTTTCATCGATTGTACCGGTTTTCGTGCGCTGCTGATCGAAGGCGCCCTGCACGCGGGGTTCGACGACTGGACACACTATCTTCCCTGCGATTCCGCGATTGCCGTGCAGACTGCAAGCGTCGCCCCGCCCGTGCCCTATACGCGGGCGATCGCGCACGATGCCGGATGGCAATGGCGCATTCCGTTGCAGCACCGCCAGGGAAACGGGATCGTCTATTGCAGTCGTTACCTTGCCAAAGACGATGCGCTCGACCGGTTGCTCGGTTCCATCGAGGGTGATGTGCTGACCGAGCCGAACTTCATCGGCTATCGCACGGGAGCGCGGCGCAAACAGTGGTACCGAAACTGCGTGGCAGTCGGTCTGTCGGGCGGGTTCATGGAGCCGCTTGAATCGACCTCGATCCACCTCATCCAGCGGGCCGTGCTGCGTCTCATCCGTATGCTGCCTTCGGGGCCGGTCAGCGAGCGCGACATCGCCGAGTTCAACGATCAGCAATTTGCCGACATGGAACAGATCCGCGACTTTCTCATTCTCCATTACAAGGTGACCGAGCGGCGTGATTCACCCTTTTGGCGGCAGTGTGCGGCGATGCCGATCCCGGCGAGCCTTGAACAGAAAATCGAACTGTTTCGCGAGACGGGCCGGGTGTTCCGCAGAAATGAGGAGCTTTTTGTCGAAAACAGCTGGGTGCAGGTGATGATGGGCCAGGGCATCATGCCACAGCGCTATCATCCGATCGCGGCAAAGCTCCGTCCCGACGAACTCGAGGCATTTCTGTCGATGCTGCGCGACGGCGTCGAGCGAACGGTTGCAAGCCTGCCTGCGCACGGGGCCTATATCGCCCGATATTGCGCGGTCGGCGGGCGGAACGACGCATGACGCCCGCGTTCGTGATCGCGCTCGTTCTTGAGGGCATGCACACGCCTGCCGCGGTGCCGGAACAGGACAATTGGACGCTGGTCTGGTCGGACGAGTTCGATGGAGAAACGCTCGACCGGACGAAGTGGAGCTTCGATGTCGATTGCTGGGGCGGCGGGAATGACGAGCGGCAGTGCTATACCGACAGCGTGCGCAACGCGCAGTTGGAGCAGGGCAGGCTGGTAATCACCGCGCGGGAGGAGACCGTGAAAGGCGTCGCGCTTCCCGCCCGGATGCGAGCGGGATCGTCGAGCCCTACGGCCAAGGTCACGCGCGAATATAGTTCCGCGCGGCTCACCACGCGCGGCAAGGCTTCGTGGACCTATGGCAAGATCGAAGTGAGCGCCCGGCTTCCGCAGGGACAGGGCACGTGGCCCGCGATCTGGATGCTTCCCGAGGAGGACCGCTACGGAAGCTGGGCGGCTTCGGGAGAGATCGACATCCTCGAGGCGGTAAACCTTGGTGTAGCTTGCCAAAAATGCCCCGGCGGCCGCGAGAACAGGATCCTCGGCACGCTCCACTTCGGCGGCGCATGGCCCAACAATCAGCACAAGGGCGAGGAAATGGCGTTCAGCGAGGTACTGGATGGCGCGTTCCACACCTATACGCTCATCTGGTATCCCGAGCGGATGATCTGGCAAGTGGACGGCCGAACCTTTGCCGAGCGCAGCGCGGACGAATGGTCGACAAGCGCCTCCAGCGCACCGGCAGCCCCTTTCGATCAGCCGTTCCACCTTATCCTCAACCTCGCAATCGGTGGCCGACTCGCAGAGTCCCGGGGGCTTGGCGGCGTTCAGCGCGGCGGCTATCCCAAGCGCATGGAGGTCGATTGGGTTCGGGTCTGGCAAAAAGGCGGGCCAGGAATTAGCCCCGCGATCGGCCAGGCGGCGGAAAGGGGCGAATAGCAAATGGCGAGACGCCGCCAGGCGGTGACGATCAAGCATGTGGCGGCCGATGCCGGTGTGTCGCTGCAAACGGTCAGCCGTGTGATCAACGACGAACCCAATGTGCGCTCGGCAATGAAGGCGCGCGTCCAGGCGTCCATCGACAAGCTCGGCTATGTGCCGTCGATTGCCGCCCGCCGGATGAGCGGGTCGCGCTCTTATCTGATTCTGGCGATCAACGATCGCGACCGGACGATCGCGGACTGGACGGCGCGGCAGGGCACCGATTGGGTCGACCAGATGCTGCTGGGCGGCATGCTCAAGTGCGCCGAATATGGCTATCGGCTTATTTTTGAGCTTGTCGACACGCACAGCGACCATGTCGAACGCGAACTGCGCGCAACCATCGCGGCGCTTCAGCCCGACGGCGTGATTCTGACGCCCCCCCATTCCGACAATCCGCTGATCGTGCGATTGCTTGAACGGCAGCGAATACCCTTTGCGCGCATCGGATCGCGCGGCGGAGGGGCGGGGATTGCGCTGGTGATGGATGACGAGAGCATGGCGCGCCACGCGACGCGTCACCTCATCGACCTTGGCCATCGGCGCATTGCTTTCATTGCAGGTTCAAGCGAATATCCGCTGAGCCAATGGCGCGTCGATGGTTGGGAAAGCGAAATGCGTGCCGCGGGATTGCCGACCGCCGGACTCGTGGCGAGAGGCGACTTCACTTACGAATCGGGCGCGGCCGCCACGCGGCAGCTTCTTGGTCATCCGGATCGCCCTTCGGCGATCATCGCCAGCAATGACCAGATGGCGCTCGCCGCGCTCGAAGTCGCGCGCGAACTGGGGATCGAGATTCCGTCACAGCTTTCGCTCGTAAGTTTCGACAATACGCCGATCGTGCGTTTTACCCAGCCGACGCTTACCGCCGTTGATCAGCCGGTCGCCGAAACCGTGTCGCGCGCCGTCGAAATGATCATCAAGGCGCAGCGGGGGGAAAAGTTGCCGCCACAACCCGTGATTGTTGCCGGGGGCTTCGTCGAACGCGAATCGACTTCTGCGCCCGCGCATGGATGATCCCGCGCCGCATCGGCACCAGTCGCTCGCTTTCATGCTGCTCTATGCCTTGGCGGTAGCTGGCGGAAGCATGGCCTATGTCCCGTTCCTGACCATCCTGCTTCCGTCGCGGATTGCGGTGCTGGCAGGGTCGGCCGACGTCGAATGGCTCGGGTTGCTGACATTCGCGGGGGCCATTGCGGCCAGTGTTGGCGGAATCCTGTTCGGTTGGCTCAGCGACATCACGAACAGTCGGCGATGGTGGATATTGTCGGGGCTGGTCCTGACAGTCGCGCTGCTCCTTGCCGTCCCGCTGGCGGACGATCTGTGGACACTCGTGTCGATCATCATTTGCTGGCAGCTCGCGCTCAACATGGTCCTTGGCCCCCTTGCAGCGTGGGGCGGCGACCTCGTTCCCGACGATCAGAAGGGTCTGCTGGGCGGCCTTCTCGCCTTCGCGCCCGCGCTTGGCGCCTGGTCGGGGGCGCTCGTCACGCTGCCCGTTCTCGAGACGTTCGAATCCCGACTTTTCGCGCTTGCGTTTCTGGTGGTGGCCGCCGTCACACCGGCGACGGTTTTTGCACGCCCCAGACGCCTCGAGATGCTCGGGCGCGCACCATCGCTGGATCGCGATGGACGGATCGGGACCCTGTCAAAGGGACCGGCCGTGCGGATGTGGTTCGCCCGCTTTCTGGTCCAGATTTCCGAAGCGGCGTTATTCGCCTATCTCTATTTCTGGTTTCGCTCGATTGACCCGGACATGGGCGATAACGAAAAGGCGCGGCTGTTCAGTCTTGCCCTCACCATTGCGATACCCATCGCCCTTTACTGTGGCCGCTGGTCCGATCGCAATGACCGTCCATTTCTGCCGCTTGTGATCAGCAGCGCGGTTTCGGCGGCCGGGATGCTCGGTATGGCGCTCGCTGCCTCGGCCGACCTCGCCAAGCTCGCCTATCTTCTTTTCGGTATCGCAACCACCGTTTTTCTCGCCTTGCATGCTGGTCAGACGCTTCGAATTCTGCCGCGTTCGGATCGCCGTGGACGCGATCTAGGGGTTTTCAATCTGACCAACACGCTCCCTTCGCTGATTATGCCGCTGCTGACGATCTCGGTCGTCCCGGGCTTCGGTTTCGAGACGCTGTTTCTGGTGCTCGCGACGCTTGCCATTCTTGCGACGTTGATCCTGACGACAATTCCGCGTCCCAGTCCCGGTCGCGCCTAGAGCGCGATGACATGATATTGATCCACCGTGACGGAGGCGATTTTGGCCGAGTGCGAGGCGCGAGGAGGGGCTGGTGCATTTCCATCGTCACCGATGTTGTCCAGCAAGCCGCTCTAAAGCCGGACCTTTGCCTCCAGCTCGCGGCGCGCTGCCAGATATTGCGTTTCCAGCTCGGCGACGAACTCCGCGACGGGGCGTATCGCGGAAACGGCGCCGATACCTTGCCCTGACCCCCAAATGTCCTTCCACGCCTTCGCCTTGGTGTTGCCGCCCGAACCGAAGTTCATCGTCTTCAGATCACCTTCGGGAAGATTGTCGGGGTCCATGCCCGCGGCGACGATCGACTGGCGGAGGTAATTGCCGTGCACGCCGGTAAAGAGGTTCGAATAGACGATGTCGGCAGCACGCCCCTCGACAATGCCGTTCTTGTACCCTTCGTCTGCATTGGCTTCGGCAGTCGCGATAAAGGCGCTGCCGATATAGGCGAGGTCGGCGCCGCAGGCCTGCGCGGCGAGGATCGAGCGACCGTGGCCGATCGCGCCCGACAGGGCGACCGGGCCATCGAACCATTCGCGGATTTCCTGCATCAGTGCGAAGGGGGATTGCCGCCCGGCGTGGCCGCCCGCGCCCGCGGCGACGGGGATCAGCCCGTCGGCGCCCTTTTCGATCGCCTTGCGCGCGAAGCGGTCGTCGATGACATCGTGCAGCGTGATGCCGCCCCAGTCATGCACCGCCTGGTTGAGCTCTTCGCGCGCGCCGAGCGAAGTGATGGTAATCGGCACCTTCCATTTGGCGCAGGTCGCAATGTCGGCTTCCAGCCGGTCGTTCGATTTGTGGACGATCTGGTTGACCGCATAGGGCGCCGAGGGGCGGTCGGGATTGTCGCGGTCCCACGCGGCCAGTTCCTCGGTGATACGGTGCAGCCATTCGTCGAGCAGCGATTGCGGACGCGCGTTCAGCGCCGGAAAGCTCCCGACGATCCCCGCCTTGCACTGGGCAATCACCAGGTCGGGTCCCGACACGATGAACAGCGGCGAGCCGATCACCGGCAGGCGCAGGCGGTCAAAAACGGGGGGAAGGGCCATGAATCACTCTCCGGTTGCGATTTGAAATTGACCTTAACGTAAGCGGAAAGCGGCGCAAGAGGGATCGATCTACCGGCGCTGTTTCCAGTCGCTCGGCTGCGTCCCTCCCCGGCATCGCAAGTCGATCGCGAGCGGTTTCGGGTCGGCGCACCGTTGATCGGATCGGCTCAGCGGATCCGCTTTCCGCCCTTCCACATCATGGTGGCGCGGCCCTGGACAGGCATGCCGTCGAATGGAGTGTTGCCCGCCCAGGTCGCCATCTTCTTTGCATCGACCTGCCACGGGATGTCGGGGTCGACGAGGATGAGGTCGGCTTCCCCGCCCGCTACAAGGCGGCCCGCGTCGACACCGAGCAGGCAGGCTGGGATGGCGGCAAGCATCTCGAACAGACGGCCAGGCGTGATATGTCCGTCGCGGACGAGGTTCAGGCCCATGGCGAGCAAGGTTTCGGCTCCCGCCATGCCGGGCAGTGCTTCGGCAAATGGCAGGCGCTTGTCCTCGGGGCCGCGCGGGTCGTGGCCTGAAGACAGAACGTCGATCGTGCCGTCGACGACCGCCGCAAGGCAGGCACGGCGATCGTCTTCGCTGCGCAGCGGCGGTGAAAGCCGCGCAAAGGTCCGGAAATCGCCGATTGCCGTATCCGACAGGAACAGATGCGCGGGGGTGATGCCGCAAAGCACGGGCAGTCCCTTTGCCTTGGCGGCGCGGATCAGGTCGAGCCCGCGCGCGGTCGTGACCTGGCGGAAATGCACCGGCGCGCCGGTTTCCTCGACGAGCGACAGGTCGCGCGCGATCGCCATCGCTTCGGCGATCGCGGGCGCCGACGACAGGCCAAGCCGCGTCGCCATCTCGCCGTCGGTTGCGACGGCGCCGGCGGTCAGCCCTTCATCCTCGGCATGGATGATCGTCACGAGCCCCAACGAGGCGGCATAGGCGAGCACGCGGCGCATCACTCCGCTGTCGGCGACGCGGGCGCGGCCGGTGGCAACGGCACGCGCACCCGCCTGTTTCATCAGGCCGATTTCCGCGAGCTCGCGGCCCTCGAGGCCCTTGGTCGCGGCCGCGAGGGGATGGACCCAGAGGTCGGGTTTGCCGCCCTTCGCCGCGCGCTCGACAAGGCCGACGCCGTCGAGCGGACCATTGTCGGGCATCAGCGCGGCGCGCGTGATGCCGCCGAAGTGAAAGGCGGGCTTGTCGGTCGCAAAGACGCCAAGGTCGATGATTCCCGGCGCGAGCCACTGACCCCTGGCATCGACGGTTTCGGCGCCTTCGGGGATGTCAGCCGGGTCGATCGCGGCGATGCGGCCGTCGACCGCCAGCAGGCTGCCCGGACGCGGCGTATCGCCATCGACCAGCAGCGCGTTGGCGATATGGAGCGGCCTCAATTCCATCCCGGCACTCCCCGCTGGCGGCGCGTCAATATGTCGAGACATGCCATGCGCACCGCGACCCCCATTTCGACCTGTTCGGTGATCGTCGAGCGCGCGTGATCGTCGGCGACGCTGCTGTCGATCTCCACCCCGCGGTTCATCGGACCGGGGTGCATGACGATGGCGTCGGGCTTCGCCTTTTCGAGCCGCTGGGGGGTCAGGCCATAGAGCGCGTGATATTCGCGCGCAGAGGGGAGATGGGCGCCATCCATGCGCTCGTTCTGGAGGCGGAGCATCATCACGACGTCGGCGCCTTTCAACCCTTCGTCCATGTCGGTGAAGCAGCGCACGTGCATCCGTTCCATCGCGGGCGGTGTCAGCGTCGCGGGCGCGACGACGCGCACCTCATTGCCGAGCAGGGTGAGCGCGAGGATGTTCGAGCGCGCGACGCGGCTGTGGAGGACGTCGCCGCAGATCGCAATGGCCAGCCCCTCGACGCGGCCGAGGCGGCGGCGGATCGTCAGCGCGTCGAGCAGCGCCTGCGTCGGATGCTCGTGGCGCCCGTCGCCCGCGTTGAGCACGGGACAATCGACCTTGTCGGCGATCAGCTGCACCGCGCCCGAACTTGCGTGGCGGATGACGATGGCGTCGGCGCGCATCGCGTTCAAGGTCATCGCGGTGTCGATCAGCGTCTCGCCCTTCTTCACGCTCGACTGCGCGGCGTGCATGTTGACGACGTCGGCGCCGAGGCGTTTTCCGGCGATTTCGAACGAAAGCAAGGTGCGCGTCGAGTTTTCGAAAAAGGCGTTGATGATCGTCAGCCCGGCGAGCCGGTCGTCATGCTTGGCGGCGCCGCTGCGATTGAGTTCGACCCATTCTTCGGCCGCGTCCAATATGTAGGAAATCTCCCACGGGGTGAGCTGGGCGATACCGGTCAGGTGGCGATGGCGAAACGCATCGCCGCCGGGCGGATAGTCGCTGGCGGGTCGGGTGGTGGAGCTTGTCATTAAAGGGGAGCGTTTAGGTAGGGGCGGCGATTCTGGCAAGCCAATCCTCCCAGTGGCGAAGCCATGGGGAGGGGGCCCGCGCCCGCAGGGCGTGGTGGAGGGGCAGCAGCGGCAGCGTTGTGGCCCCTCCGTCAGCGCTTCGCGCTGCCACCTCCCCATGGCTTCGCCACTGGGCGGATCAGCGCGTCATCGCGTCGATTGCACCCTGCAATATGAACGCCGCCGCGGCGCTGTCGATACGCTCCGCGCGTTTGGCGCGACTGACGTCGGCGGCGATCATCGCGCGTTCGACCGCCGCGGTCGACCAGCGTTCGTCCCACAGCAGCACGGGCAGGCCGAGCGGCGCCAGATTGCGTGCGAAGGCGCGCGTACTCTGCGTGCGCGGGCTGTCGCTGCCGTCCATGTTGAGCGGCAGGCCGACGACCAGCCCGACCACCGCCTGCCCGGCGACGAGTGCCTTGAGCGCGTCGAGATCGGCCGAAAATCTCTTGCGCACGATCGTCTTGTCGGGCGAAGCGAACGACCATCCCGCATCGCACAGCGCAACGCCTATCGTTTTGGTGCCGACATCAAGCCCCGCGAGGCGGCCGCCGTTCGGGAGCGCGGCGGCAAAGTCGGGGGCGGCGGTGGTGATCATTTGGCCCCGTCTAGCCGTTTGCGCGCTATTTTTCCAACATCGGCGCCAGATACTGCCCGGTGAAGCTGCGCTTTTCCTTCACTACCTGTTCGGGTGTCCCCGCGGCGACGATTTCGCCGCCCTTGACCCCGCCTTCGGGACCGAGATCGAGGATATAGTCGGCGGTCTTGATGACATCGAGGTTGTGCTCGATCACCACAACGCTGTTGCCCTGATCGACCAGCGCCTGGAGCACTTCGAGCAGCTTGCGCACATCCTCGAAATGCAGCCCCGTCGTCGGTTCGTCGAGGATATAGAGCGTCTGTCCGGTCGAGCGGCGGGACAGTTCCTTGGCCAGCTTCACCCGCTGCGCCTCGCCGCCCGACAGTGTCGTCGCCTGCTGCCCGACCTTGATATAGCCGAGGCCGACGCGCACCAGCATCGCCATCTTGTCGCGGATCGCGGGCACCGCCTTGAAAAACTCCGCTGCATCCTCGACGGTCATGTCGAGTACGTCGGCGATGCTCATCCCCTTGAACTTCACCTCCAGCGTTTCGCGGTTGTAGCGTTTGCCGTGGCATGTCTCGCATGTCACATAGACGTCGGGCAGGAAGTGCATCTCGATCTTGATGAGCCCGTCGCCGGTGCAGGTCTCACAGCGCCCACCCTTGACATTGAAGCTGAAGCGCCCCGGCTTGTACCCGCGCGCCTGCGCTTCGGGCAGTCCTGCGAACCAGTCGCGGATCACCGTGAAGGCGCCGGTATAGGTCGCGGGGTTGCTGCGCGGGGTGCGGCCGATCGGTGACTGGTCGATGTCGATCACCTTGTCGCAATGTTCAAGCCCGCTCAGCGAATCGTGCGGTCCCGCAACCATCCGCGCGCCGTTGAGCACGCGCGCCGCGCTGGCATAGAGGGTGTCGATAATCAGGCTCGACTTGCCCGACCCCGACAGGCCGGTGACGCAGGTGAAGGTGCCGAGCGGGATCCTGGCGGTGACATTCTGCAAATTGTTTGCGCGCGCGCCCTTGAGCACGAGGTCGAAGCCATTGCCGGGGCGGCGATGCTTCGGCACCTCGATCTTCTTCGCGCCGGTCAGATAGGCCGCGGTCAGGCTCTTCCTGTTCTTGAGCAGGTCATCCAGCGTGCCTTGTGCGACGATTTCACCGCCGTGAACGCCCGCGCCGGGGCCCATGTCGACGACATAGTCGGCGTGGCGGATCGCATCTTCGTCATGCTCGACGACGATGACGGTGTTGCCGAGGTCGCGAAGGCGCTTCAGCGTCGCGAGCAACCGGTCGTTGTCGCGCTGGTGCAGGCCGATGCTCGGCTCGTCGAGGACATAGAGCACGCCCGACAGGCCGCTGCCGATCTGGCTTGCGAGGCGGATGCGCTGGCTTTCGCCGCCCGACAGCGTGCCCGACGTGCGGTTGAGGTTGAGGTAATCGAGCCCGACATTGTTCAGGAAACCAAGCCGCTCGTTGATTTCCTTCAGGATCGCCTTGGCAATCTGGCGCTGTTGCTCGTTCAGCTTCTCCTCAAGCGTCGAGAACCATTGGAGCGCGTCGGCGACCGACCGCTGCGCCGACATGCTGATATTCTCGCCCGCGATCTTCACCGCCAGCGGTTCGGGGCGCAGCCGCGCGCCGTGGCAGGTCTCGCACGGCTGCGCGGTCTGATATTTGCCCAGCTCCTCGCGCATCCACGCGCTTTCGGTCTGGAGCATCCGGCGATTGAGGTTGCCGATCACGCCCTCGAACGCCTTGTGCGTCGTGTAACTGCGTTTGCCATCCCTGAAGGTCAACTCGACGGGCTTGCCGCCAGTGCCATAGAGGATGATCAGCTGCACCTCGCCGGGCAGGTCCTGCCACGGGGTATCGAGCGAGAAGCCATAGGCTTTGCCGAGGCTTTCGAGCACCTGCATATAATAGGGCGAAGGCGGGTTCGATTTCGCCCACGGCACCACCGCGCCTTTCCTGAGGCTGAGCGCATGGTTCGGGACGACAAGCTCGGGATCGAACTCGAGCCGCTCGCCAAGGCCGTCGCATGCGGGGCAGGCGCCCTGCGGCGCGTTGAAGCTGAACAGCCGCGGTTCGATCTCGGCAATTGTGAAACCGCTGACCGGACAGGCGAATTTTTCGGAGAAGATGAGGCGGTTTGCCGGGATGCCCGCACCCTTCATTTTCTGCTCCGCGGCGCCGCCGTCCTCCTCCTCGCGGCCGGGCACGACGCCGTCGGCGAGATCGACATAGGCCAGTCCATCGGCCAGCTTGAGTGCGGTTTCGAAACTGTCCGCGAGCCGAGTCTCGATGCCGTCGCGCACGACGATGCGATCGACGACGACCTCGATGTCATGCTTGTATTTCTTGTCGAGCGCCGGGGCGTCCTCGATCTCGTAAAACTCGCCATCGACCCGGACGCGCGTGAAGCCCTCTTTCTGCCATTGCGCGAGTTCCTTCCTGTACTCGCCCTTGCGGCCACGCACGACGGGGGCGAGGAGGTAGGCGCGCGTTCCTTCGGGCAAGCTCATCACCCGATCGACCATCTGGCTCACCGTCTGCGCGCTGATCGGCTCGCCCGTCGCGGGCGAATAAGGAATGCCGACGCGCGCCCAGAGCAGGCGCATATAGTCATAGATTTCGGTGACGGTGGCGACGGTGGAACGCGGATTGCGGCTTGTCGTTTTCTGCTCGATGCTGATCGCGGGGGAGAGGCCGTCGATATGCTCGACGTCGGGCTTCTGCATCATTTCGAGGAACTGGCGCGCATAGGCCGACAGCGACTCGACATAGCGCCGCTGCCCCTCGGCATAGATGGTGTCGAAGGCGAGCGACGATTTCCCCGACCCCGAAAGCCCGGTGATGACGATCAGCGCATCGCGCGGAAGATCGACGTCGACGCCTTTCAGATTATGCTCGCGCGCACCGCGCACGGAAATGTGGGTGAGACTCATGGGAGGCGTATGTTCCAGATTTGTTCTAAACGCGCAAGGAGGGTTTATACCGCGCCTCCGCATAAATAGGGCGCAGGGTGCGCGGCGGCAACGTGCCCTTTTGGTCAGCGATCCGCCGGGGCCGTGAGCGGTTGTCGCCCGATCGCCATCACCGCCAGCGAGGCGGCGGCGCCAAGGATGATGAACAGCGCCGGGAAACCGCCGAGCACCGACATCATGCGGATGCCGTCGATCCCCGCCGCAGCGACAAGGATGGTCGCGACCAGCCCGACGGTGATCCCCCAGGCCGCCTTGACCGCGAGGGGGGCTTCGGGTGTTTCGGGCGAAATGCCGTGCGTCGAGAGCGCGCTCATCGCCGAGACATTGCTGTCGGCCGCGGTCACATAGGAAATGAAGATCGCGCCGATCAGCAGCATGAGCACGGGCACGCCGCCCCCGAGCGCGCTGAACAGGCGATAGAGGAGGGGGTCGGGACCGGCGCTCGTGAGCACGGTGTAAAGGCTGCCGCCCGATTGCTGGTCGAGGGTGATCGTTGTCCCGGCAATGACGATCATCCACGCCGCGCCGAACAGCGCCGGCAGCAGCAGGTTGACGAGGATGAAGGCGCGCACGCTGTAGCCGACCGCGAGCCGGCCGAGAAAGAGCGCCGTGACCGGCGCCCAGGCAATCCAGTTGGCCCAGTTGAAGATCGTCCATTGCCGGTGCCAGTCGGAATCGACGTCGAGGCCGAGGCTGCGCGGCGCAAAGGTTGCGACATAATCGGCGACGCCCGCCAGGCCCAGGCCCGGAAGGCGGGCGGCGGGCCCGGCGACCACAACGAACAACAGCACGGCGGCGAACAACCAGATGTTGAGCAGCGACAGCCGCGCAATACCGCGCTGGAGACCAAGCGCGGCGGAGACGACAAAGGTGCCCACGATCGCTGCCGCGATGCCCCAGCGCAGCGGCGCTCCGCCGGCGATGCCCCACAGACCCTCGATTCCACCGGCCAGTGCGAGTACGCCCGCGCCGAGCGAGGCGGCCATGCCTGCGACCAGCGCGAACAGGCAGAGGATGTCGACCGCGGTGCCTGCGGCGCCGTGCGCGCGCTGACCGACAAGGGGTACGAAGAGCGACGAGAGGCTGAAGGGTTCGCGGCGATCATAATAGACAAGCGCGAAGGTCAGGCCCGCCACGGTGTAAATTGCATAGGGCGTCAGCGTCCAGTGGAGGAACATCGTCGACATGGCGAAGGTTGCGGCGGCATCGCTGCCCGGCTCGATCCCCAGCATTGCGGGCGGGTCATTGAGATGGAAGAGCGGTTCGGCCGCGCCCCAGAAAAGGATGCCGGTGGCGATCGTGGTGCAGAGCGTGACCGCAAACCAGCGCCAGCGCGTCAGGAGCGGCGTCGCCATCGTGCCGCCGATGATACGGCCGCCAAGCGGTGACAGCGCCACGAGCAGGAGTAGCACAAGGAAGGCGATGGCCGCTCCCGCGAAAAGAGGCGAAAAATGGCGCAGAATCCAGTTGTTGATCACCGTCTCGGCGGTGACGACCGCTTCGCCCCGCCACAGGCTGAGCATCACGGTAGCGAGCAACACCATGAGAGGCACGAAAAAGACCGGGCGATTGAGCGAATTTTTCGGCGAGACGGGCAAATGCGGGTCCAATCGCATATGGGATTTCGTCCAGCATGGCGGTTGGCCGGGAACAGGTCAAATCAAAGGCGGAACGTGCAGCGACGCCGAACGTTGAAAAGGGAGCAAGGGACCAAAGGAGACGTTCGATGAGTGGAACGAGTTTGATGGCGTCGTTCGCCCTGGCGTTGCTGGCCGGGGGGCAGGCCCCGGTTCAGCAGGCTCCGGCAACGCCGTCCATGGCCGAAAAGAAACTCGCGGATGGAACCACCGCCGAAGAACGCGCCAACACGGCGCGCCTCAATGCCGAACAGGCGGCGCGGGCGCAAACCGACAACATCATTTACACGCAGGAAGTTTCAGCGGCGCAGCAACAGGTCGCGCATGACCAGCAGGTTTTCGCCGACGAAACGGCCGCTTATGAGGCTGAAAAGGCCCGTGTCGCCGCGATGTCGGCCGAGGAACGCATGAAATGGGAAGCCGACGTCGCGGCGTGCAAGGCGGGCGACACGACGCGCTGCGCGGCGCCGGTCAAGGAAACTCCGCGATAGAACCAGGCGCGTCGGTTCCCCCGGCCCGCTCGCTGTCGAGATCGCCGACAGCGGGATCGGTTGCGTCGGCGCCTTTGAGGACAGGCTCCGCAGACCGCGCCGGGAGGTGGGGGAACCCCGCCGCCATAGGGATAATCCCCGTCCACACCTATCTCCGGCTCGATGGCATCGCGCGTGCGGAATGGATTGTCCGTGCGCCGCTCGCGCTCAGCGCGGAGCCGTGCGGGGACGCCATCGTCGGCGGGGCAACCGAGGCACGGATCGGCGTCAGTCGGGAAAGGGGGCGCCGCGGAATCGGGGTTGGCGCTCAATGTGGTGCTGGGTGGGGGTGCCGCCGCGGGGCCGCCCAATCTCGATCCCGCCGCCATGTCGCCGAGGACCGCCCCGGCGACGGCGCCGCATCCGACCAGCAGCGCGCCGCGGATCAGCATCCGGTCGATTCCACGAGTCGCGGAGAAAGATAATTTCTTCACAATGACCAAAAATGGTCACGTCGATGTCGTCATGCAAGAATACTGTCATAAAATTACGGCGCGGTCGGCCATTCGTCGACGCAGGGACGCCTTTGGTCGGTTCGATCGACGCGCCGCCGAAACCGGTCGAACCTGAAATGATCAGGCGAGGGAAATGCGGCATTCCAAGGCTGCGGGATGCGGAGGGTCACGGTCTCCCCGGTCCGGGCACTTCGTATCCCGCATCCGATCCCCAGTGAGAGGACTCCCCCATGGCTAAACTTACCCTGTTCCTGCTGACGGCGCCGATTGCGCTGACCGGCCTGACGGTCTCCGCGGCCGCCGCCCCCGGCGAGGAAGGCGAGCGGCGAACGACCATCGTGCGCTACGACGATCTCAACCTTGCAACCGAAGAGGGCCGCGAATCGCTGATGACCCGCGTGAAATATGCGGTGCAAAAAGTGTGCGGCAGTCGGCCCCATTACCGGCAGCCGCTCCATGAACGTGCCACCGCAATGCGTTGTGAGAAATCGGCGATGGCCGATGCCGAAGTCAAGCTGGCCGAACTCTTCAACGGCAATGGCGCGCGCTACGCCGACGCCGGGCGGCTCTTCATCGCCGCCGCTCCCTGATCGCAGTCCCTTGCGATCGTTCGGAAAGGCGGTCATGCTCCGGCGGCATGACCGCCTTTTTGTCAGGCGTGCATGATCGCCTTTACATCGTGGAGGTAGGTGCGCCCGATGCGATGGACGCCGCCCTCACCCAGGTCGACACTCCACGCGCCGTCGCCATGGTGTTTCAGGCCGACGATGCCGTCGCGCCGGATCATCTTCGATCGGTGGATGCGCATGAACTGGTCAGGGTTCATCCGCGCTTCCAGCGATTTGATCGTCTGATGGATCAGCCAGCTGCGCGCGCCGACGTGCAGGCGCATATAGTCGCGCTCGGCCTCGATCAGATCGACCTGCGCCGCGTCGATGCGCAGCATTTCGCCGCGGTTCTGAACCCAGAACTCGGTGATCCATTTGCTTTTCTGTTTCGATGGGCGTTCGGCCGCGCGCCATTCGCGCACGCGCGACACGGCGCGCGTCAGCCGATCGGGGGAAACGGGTTTCAGCAGATAATCGACCGCCGCCACCTCGAACGCCGCGACGGCATAGCGGTCGAAAGCGGTGACGAAGACGATGGCGGGCGGATTGTCGAGCCGCTCGATCGCCGCCGCCACCTCCAGCCCGTTGAGGTCGGGCATCGCGATGTCGCAGAGCAGCAGGTCGGGTGCCAGCGCATCGACCATGCGAAGCGCCGAGGCGCCGTCGCTCGCCGTGCCGACGAGCGAAATCCCGTCCTGTTGCCCCGCAAGGATCTGGAGCCGTTCGATCGCGAGCGGTTCGTCATCGACGATCAACGTGCGCAAGGTCTGAAGCATCAGCAAGCCTCCCGTGCCAGCGGCAGCCATAGCGAAACGACAAAGCCGCCGTCGTCCGATTTGCCCCATTCGCACCCGGCTGCGGGTCCGTAGCGGGTCAGCAGCCGCTCGCGGACATTGCCGAGACCAAGGCCCGTTCCCGAGGCCGGCACCGGCGCCCTGGGGTCGATATCATTTTCGATTCGCAGCACCAGCAGGCCATATTCGGCGCTGGCATGCAGACGGATCGCGATTTTGCCCTTGCTGGGCGACACGCCATATTTGATCGCATTTTCGATGATCGGTTGCAGGATCAGCACCGGCACGCACGCATGTTTGAGTTCGTCGGGCATCAAGACCTCGACCTGCAACCGGTCGGGAAAGCGCGCCTGTTCGATGTCGAGATAAAGCCGCTGGAGCGCAATTTCCTCGTCGAGGCTGACGAGCTGTTCGGGATCGACCGCGAGGCTCGATCGCAGGAAGGACGACAGGTTCATGATCATCGTCTCGGCCTCGCTCTTCGAACCTTTGAGCACGAGCGTCGACAGCGAGTTCAGCGTGTTGAACAGGAAATGCGGATTGACCTGGTAATGGAGCGCGCGCAGCTGCGCATTCTTCGCTTCCATGCGGAAATGGTTGGCGCGGCGTTCGACCGCGCGCATCTCGTTCGCATAGCCAAAGGCGACATAGAGCGCCGCCCACACCGCGAAAAAGAAATACCAGCGGATCGAGCTGTCGAGGATGAGCACCATTTCCCACGCCACCGGAAACTTCGACTGCACCTCTTCGATGACCTTCGCGCTGTCGGGCGCGGGGAACCAATAGAAGAAGACGAACAGGTTGATGCTGGCATAAAGCACCACCAGCGGCACCGCGGCGCCGAGCGCGGCGGCAAGCCGTGCGCCGAAACTGCGCGGCTGCGCGCGCTGGAGCAACTGATAGAGCACGAAGGTGCACAAAATGCCCGCGACGACGACGATCGCGCGGCGGCCCGCATAGGACCATTGTTCGCTCGCGCCGGTCAGCATCGCAAGGCCGGTGGTGATGACGAAATAGATCAGCCACATGGCGAGGATCGACCCGATCGCGACGCGCGGGTTGACGCGCGCGTCGGACGCGCGCCAGTCGGGTGCCGCCGCGAGCATTTTTGCGCGCTGGTCGCGCAGCGCGTCTTTGCGGATGTTTGCGTTCATTACCCCGGCTTCTAGCGCCAAAGGCGGTCCGCTGGCCAGTGCGCAGCGGGCCGCCAGTCGAAGCCGCCCGCGCCTTGGTCGAAAGCCGTGGCGCGCGCCGATCAGCCCAGACGCGCGAGCGCCGCGCTCAGGCGGTCGGCCTCGGCCTCCTTTGCGGCATGGTCGGTGCGCGCCTTTTCAACGGCTTCGGGCTTGGCGCGCTCGACGAAGGAGGGGTTGTTGAGGCGCCCGGCGAGGCTGTCGCGCTCTTTCGTCGCGGCGGCGAGCGCCCTGGTCAGCCTTTCGCGCTCGGCGGCGATGTCGATTACGCCTTCGAGCGGGATGGTGATCGTCTCGCCCTCGACGACAAGCTGCGCCGATGCGCCCGCGGGGGCGGGGTCGAAGCTGATGGTTTCGAGGCGTGCGAGGCGGTCGAGCTGCGCCGCAAGCTTGTCGGCGCGATCCTTGAGTGAGGCGGGGAAATGGGCGGTCAGGCGCGCGCCAGGGGGCAGGCCGAGTTCGGCCTTGGCCGTGCGCAATTCGCTGACCAGCTTGATCAGCCAGTCGATGTCGGCGCTGGCCGCCGCATCACGCGCAGCATTCGGCGCGGGCCATTTGGCGGTGATGAGCGGATAGTCGGCGCGGTCGCCAAGGCCCGTCCACAGCTCTTCGGTGATGAAGGGCATGAAGGGGTGGAGCATGACAAGGATCTGGTCGAGCACCCAGCCGGCGACGGCGCGGGTTTCGGCGATCTCCCTCTCCCCTTCAGGGGAGAGGGCCGGGGAGAGGGGGCCATCGGCAGGAGCGGGAACTGCTTCATCCCCCTCTCCCAACCCTCTCCCCTGAAGGGGAGAGGGCTTTTGTGACAGCACCGGCTTGATCAGCTCCAGATACCAGTCGCAGAAGCGGTCCCAGGCAAAGCTGTAGATCGCGTTCGCGGCATCGTCGAAGCGATAGGCGGCAAAGGCCGCTTCCACCGCCGCGACGGTGTCCGCGACCTCGCCGATGATCCAGCGGTTGACCGGCAGCGTGGCCGCGGGGGCTTCGAGGCTGGTCGACGCCGCAATGCCGTTGGCTTCGCAGAAGCGCGCGGCGTTCCACAGCTTCGTCGCGAAATTGCGATAACCCGCAAGCCGCGCGTCATCCATCTTGATGTCGCGGCCCTGGCTTTCCATCGCGCACATGAAAAAGCGCAGCGCATCGGCGCCATATTGGTCGATCAGGCCGATCGGGTCGACGACATTGCCCTTCGACTTCGACATTTTCTGCCCGTCGGGCGCGCGGACGAGGCCGTGGAGATAGAGCGTCCTCCACGGCACTTCACCCATGAACTCCATCCCCTGCATCGCCATGCGCGCATCCCAGAAGAAGAGGATGTCGAAGCCGGAGATGAGGACGTCGTTGGGATAATGGCGCTTCAGAAGCTCCGTATCGTCAGGCCAGCCGAGCGTCGCGAAGGGCCAGAGGGCGGAGGAGAACCAGGTGTCGAGGACGTCGGGGTCGCGCGTCAGGATGACGCCTGCGCCCGCTTCGGCCTGTGCTTCCTCTTCGGTTTCTGCAACGAAGGTGCGACCGTCCTCGGCATACCACGCCGGAATCCGGTGTCCCCACCACAATTGCCGCGAGACGCACCAGGGCTGGATATTCTCCATCCAGTTGAAGAAGGTCTTTTCCCACGTCTTGGGGACGATCTGGATGCGGCCGTCGCGCACCGCCTGTATTGGCGCCTGCGCCAGCTTTTCGGCGTCGACATACCATTGGTCGGTCAGCCATGGCTCGATCACCACGCCGCCGCGGTCGCCGAACGGCGTCTGGATCGTGCGCGGCTCGGCGTCGTGCGCGTTGCCGTCCTTGTCGGTGTGCGGGATCAGGAAGCCCGTTTCCTTCATCCGCTGTACCACCAGTTCGCGCGCGCCGTCGATGCCGTCGCGCTTGAAACGGTGGAGCCCGAGATATTCAGCCGGAATAAGCCCGTCGGCGGTCTGGATGACATTGGCATCGCCGTCGAACATGTTGAGCATTTCGGCCGGCTTGAAGCCCGCGCGCTTGCCGACCTCAAAGTCGTTGAAATCATGCCCCGGCGTGATCTTGACCGCGCCGCTGCCCAGTTCGGGATCGGCATGTTCGTCGGCGACGACCGGCACCCGGCGTCCGGTGATGGGAAGCTCGACAAACTTGCCGATCACGCTCTTGTATCGCGCGTCGTCGGGATGCACCGCCACCGCCATGTCGGCGAGCATCGTCTCGGGGCGCGTCGTCGCGACGACGATATGGTCGTGCCCGTCGTCGAGTTTCACCCCGTCCGCGAGCGGATATTTGAAGTGCCAGAAGCCGCCCTGAACCTCGTGCGTTTCGACCTCAAGGTCCGAAATCGCGGTCTTGAGCTTGGGATCCCAGTTCACCAGCCTTTTGTCGCGGTAGATCAGCCCCTTTTTATGGAGGTCGACGAACACCTTGACCACCGCCCTGGTAAAATGCGGGTCCATCGTGAACTGTTCGCGGCTCCAGTCCATCGAACAGCCGAGGCGGCGGAGCTGGCGCGTGATCTGGCCGCCGCTTGTCGCTTTCCATTCCCACACCTTGTCGACAAACTCGTCGCGGGTGAAATCGGTGCGCTTCTGCTGGCGTTCATTGAGCTGTCGTTCGACGACCATCTGCGTGGCGATGCCCGCATGATCGGTGCCAACGACCCACAAGGCATCCTTGCCGCGCAGCCGCTCGTAACGGATCAGCACGTCCTGCAAGGTATTGTCGAGCGCATGGC